>NZ_CP063832.1:2310000-2614375 GCF_023277925.1 Pseudomonas entomophila | reverse complement strand
GCGGATTCTGCGTCAGTGGGATGGCGGGCAGCAGGGGGCCTTTGCCAGTGACGATGGCTTCACCGCGCTCAATCGCTTCGTGCGCGACACCTGGAGCCAAGGGCCGCTGCCGTTGTTGTTCACCTCGCCGTGGAAAAGCATCAGCGACGCTCCGGAACGCGAGTTCGAGCCACGCCAGTGCGTACAGATGCCTTACTACAATGGCCCGCTGTTCGAGCGCCTGAATGCGCTGGAATTCCTCTGCCACGCCTGGCCGACCGGCGCGCGCCACCAGCATGCACTGGAGGGCGCCTGGGTTCGCCAACGCGACCTGTTGATCGTGCACCCCAATGACACCGCCGAGACGCTGCAGCTGCGCTACTGGCAGGCAATGCGCCTGGGGCTGTTCAATCTCGAAGTGTGCCGGCGCCTGGCGTCGACATTGACTGCCGACGACAATGTCAATCACGCCCGCGAGCTGAGCGGCTGGATGGCACGCCTGGGCGAGGTGCCCGGCATCGATACGCGCGATCAACTGGGCGGGACGCCGTCGGGTTGCGTACTTGCCACCATCGACGCGGCCACGCCGGACGAAGCCGCGCGCCAGCGGGTGCTGGAACATTTGGCCAGCCACCCGGCGCCGCAGATCGCCTTCGTCGTGCTTGACCTGGAACACGATGACCTGGCCCTGCAGACAACGTTCGACAGCCTGCTGGCCAGTGGCGTGCGCAATTTCAAACTGGTCGTGCTCAAGGCGGGCAAGCCACCGGCGATCACCACGCCGCGCGATACCCTGCATTTCATCCAGGTCACCGAAAGCAATTGGGCAACGCACCTGAACCAGGTCGTGCGGCAATTGCCGAGCGAGTGGCTGATGCTGCTCGAGGCGGGCGACGTGCTGCTGGCCGGTGGCCTGCTGCGCCTGTTGGTCGAGCTGGGCCAGGCGCCTGCTTGCCAGGCCATCGCCGCCGACGAAGTCCAGCGCGACGAGGAGGGGCGTCTGCTGGTCGCACGCCGTCCGGGCAGCGACCTGGACCTGCTGCGCAGCCAGCCTGGGCTGATGTCCCGGCATTGGCTGGTGCGTCGTCAGGCGGTGCTCGACCTGGAGGGATACAGCGAGTCCAACCGCCATGCGCTGGAGTACGACCTGTTGCTGCGCCTGGTCGAGAAGCACGGGGCGGGTAGCCTGGCGCACATGGATGAATACCTGGTGATCAGCCAGCAGCCTGCGCCGGCGCTCATCGAGGAAGCGCGCAAGGTGCTCAACCGCCACCTCACCCAGCTGGGTTACCGCGCCCAGATCAGTGAGCAAGGGGCTGCCGGGCTGACCATCGACTTCCGCCACAGCGCCACACCACTGGTCAGCATTCTGCTGGTGGGCGAGGGCGACCAGGCGCGGCTTCAGGCCTGCCTGGCCGGCATCTTCCAGCGCACACGCTACCCGCGCTACGAGGTGCTGCTGGCGCTTCCAGGGCAGCAGGCCGAGGCGCTGGCCGAGGTGGCGCAGGCCTTCGGCAGCCGGCTGCGGCTGGTGGCGGGCGAGGCGGGTGCCTCCCGGGCACAGCTGCTCGACCTGGCGGCCACCCAGGCCCGGGGCGACTACCTGGTGCTGCTGTCAGAGCGTTGCCAGGTGATCACCCCGGCATGGATCGAGTCGCTGCTCAATGAAGCGCAGCGCCCGGAAGTCGGTGTAGTCGGTGCCAGCCTCTGGGCGGCTGACGGCACGCTGGTGCATGCCGGTTATGAACTGCTCGCCGGTGCGCAGGTGCATGCCCCGTGGCAGCGACTTTCGTTCGAGCAGGTCGCCAAGGCGCAATGGCCGTTGTCGGTGCGCAGTTGCCCGGCGGTTTCCGATGAGTGCCTGATGCTCAGCCGCGAAGCGCTCGAGCACTGTGGTGGCGTGCAGGCATCGGGCATCGACCTGTGCCTGGCCGTCAGCCAACTCGGCTTGATGGTGGTGTGGACCCCGCGCGCGCAGCTGCTTGCCAGCGGCCAGCCGGTTGAAGCGGCTGGCCTGGCGCCGGCAGTGGCCGAGCGCTGGCCAGCGGCGTTCCAGAGCCTCGTGCGCCTGGATCAGCCGGTGAGCGATAGCGATCGGGCCGCAGGGCCGCAATGGTTGGCGCAGCTGGATTGAATGGCGCGCTAATTGCAAAAAAGCCGGGCTCAGCCCGGCTTTTTCATTGATGCCGGCAAATTATTGACAGGGCGCCGCAGGTACGGCCAGGCCGCATCGATGGCGCCCCGCTTGCCCTGATCCTGGAGTCCGTCCCCGATGTCGAACGCTGCGCAGTTGGATGCTCACTCACACGAACAGGCGTTGACACGCCTGCGGCTGATGTTTGCCAAGCCAGAGCACCCTTACTACCTCCTTGCGCCCGCCTACCGCGACACCTCGTCCGGCATCGTCTCGATGCACTACCTCTGCCACATGCTCAACCTCAGTGGGCGCGAGGCTTACATTTGCGGCACCGATGTGGTCAACCCGGATCTCAAGACGCCCTTGCACGATCCTGCGGTCGTCCAGCGTCACCTGGCGCAGGGCAAGGTGCCGATCGCGATCTACCCCGAGGTGACCAGCGGCAACCCGCTCGGCTGTTCGGTGGTGGCGCGCTACATGCTGAACTTCGAAAGCTTCATCACCGGCAAGGGCATGGAGGCGACGGCCAGCGACCTGATCTTCTACTACGCCGAGCGCCTGGCCGAGGCGCGTGGCGACGTCAACGTCGACCTGCTCTGCCTACCCGCCCTCGACATCTCGCTGTTCACCGCCGCGCCACCGGGCACCGTGCGCGAAGGGGCCTTCCTCTACCAGAACAGGCACCCGCTCGAGCAGATCGACTACACGCAGCTGCCCGCCGATATCCAGTTGCTGCGCGTGGCCCATGCCTTGACCTTGCCGGAGCTGGCCGAGGTATTGCGCCGGGCCGAAGTGCTGTACACCTACGAATGGTCCATGACCTGCGTGATCGCAGCGCTGTGCGGCTGCCCGGTGATCTTCATGCCGGGGTACGGAGTGGATCAGCAGGTGCTCGACACCAGCTTCTTCGGCAGTGTCGGTTTCGCCATGTTCGACCAACCCGATGCGCTCGAGCGGGCCCAGGCGAGCGTCGGCGACGCCTTGCAGCGCTATGTGGAGCGCACGGCGTCGTTCTGGCAGCAGTTGGACACCTTCATCGCCAAGACCCAGGCGGCCGCCAGCCGCGAGGCGGCTGGCAATCGGCGCGGCATGCTCGACTGGCTGCGTCAGCGCTACCCTCGGCCTGGGCAGCTGGCGCGCCTGAACGAATGCCTGGCCGGGCCGCAGGCACCGAGCCTTTCGGTGCTGGTGCTCGATCGGGGTGACCAGGCGGCCTTGCTGCATACCTTGGAAAGCCTTGACCGTGGCTTGTACCGCAATCTTCAGGTGCACGTGCTGGGCGAGCGCGACCCCGGCCGCGTCAATGTCCAGTGGCTGGCCTGTGATTCACGCCAGCCGCTGCCGGCGATCAATGCTGTGCTGGCGCGAACCACGGGTGACTGGTGCATGCTGGTCGAGGCGGGCGAGACCTTCATCGCCAGTGGTTTGCTGGCGATGGCGGTGAACCTGCTTGATGCACCGTCGGGCTGCCTGGCGGTCTACGGCGACGAAGCCCTGCGCCAAGCCGATGGCGTGGTGGATATCGCCTTGCGCCCGGACCTGAACCTGGATTTGCTATTGGCCAATCCCGCAGGCCTGTCCCGGCATTGGCTCTACCGTCGCGATGCGCTGCTGCAGAGGGGGGGCTTCGAGGCGGGGCATGGCCTGGCCTTCGAGCTGGGCTACCAGCTCGGCTTGCTCTGCGAGCAAGGGGTGGGCTGTGTGGGGCATGTCGCCGAGCCGCTGCTGATTGCCCAGGCGAGGCATGCGCAGATGGGGGGCGACGAGCGCCTGGTCATCGAACAGCACCTGGATATGCGCGGTTACGCGCAGGCTGCGGTGATCGCGCAGGACGGCGGCTACCGCATCGATTACGGCCACGCGCGTCAGGCATCGGTCAGTATCCTGATCCACCTTGACGGCCAGTTGGTGCAGTTCCAGCGTTGCCTGGAAAGCCTGCTGACGCAGACAACCCATCCCGAGTACGAGGTGCTGCTGGTCGAACCCGGCAGTGACGATCCCGCTCTGCTGGAGTGGCTGGAGATGGTCCAGCGTATCGGCGAGGGGCGCTTCCAGGTACTGCGTTTCATGCCCGGCCAGCCGCGGGCGGCCCTGCTCAATGCGGCGGCCCAGGAGGCGCGCGGCGACTACCTGGTCTGGCTCGATGGGCGCAACGCGGTGCTGGACGGCGATTGGTTGCCAGCGTTGCTCAACCACGGCCAGCGCTCCGAAGTCGGGGCCGTGGGGGGCAAGCTGCTCTGCGGCAATGGTACGGTGCGTCAGGCCGGTCTGGTGCTAGGCCTGGGCGGGAGTGCCGCAGGCGCCTTCAGAGGATTGCCGGCCCAGGCCGCGGGCTATATGGGCAGGCTTGGCTTCGACCAGAACTGTTCTGCGGTAGGGGGCGGTTGCCTCATGTTGCGGCGGGAACTGTTCCTTGAAGCTGGTGGTTTCGACACCGACCCACTGCTCGAGCCCTGGATTGATGTCGACCTGTGCCTGCGCCTGCGCGAGGCCGGTTACCTGAATGTCTTCACGCCTTACGCGCGGCTGCTGTCGGAGGCGGTGCCCACAGCTTACGCCAGCGCCGAGCAGGAAGATGCGCTCTATGCACGCTGGCTGGCGCAACTGGCCCATGACCCGGCGTACAACAGCAACTTGTCGTTGCGGGCCGGCAAGGGCTTCGACCTGGACAGCAACGACCTGAGCTGGCATCCGTTGCAGGGGCGGGCGACGAGGGTGCTGGCCTGTGTGGCCGAGCAGCCGGGCGAGGCGCTTTCGCGTCTGGTTCATCCGCTGGCAGCGTTGTGCGAGGGCGGCCAGGCCGAAGGCGCCGCGATCAATGGTCTGCTGACCCCCGTGGAACTGCAGCGTTTTGCACCGACCAGCGTTGTCCTGCAGCGCCCTCTGGACGACGCCGGTCTGCTGGCGTTGCGTCGCCTGAGCGCTTTCTCCCAGGCGTTCAAAGTTTACGACCTGGATGGCTACCTGCCGGAAATGGGGCTGGCGGCTGACTTCGATGCCGAGCAATTGTTGCAGCGCCTGCGCATCGGCCTGATGCAGGTCGACCGGGTGTTGGTGCCCACGCCTGCCCTGGCCGAGTTGCTGCAGGGGCAGCACGACGATGTGCGGGTGGTCGAAGCGGGCTTGCCGGACAGCTGGGGGCGGTTGAAGGGCGAGCGTCGCGTAAGCGCGCTGCCGAGACTGGGCTGGCAGGCCGGCAAGGACGATGCGCTGTTGGCCGAGGTGGTCCCGGCATTGGCGGGTGAGGTGGAATGGGTGGTGTTGGGTGAGTGCCCGGCCAGCCTTCGGCCATTTGTCAGTGAGGTGCGTCCGCCGGTCGAGGGGTATCAGCTGGGCATGGCCCTGGCCGACCTGAACCTCGACTTGGCGCTCGTCCCCATGGCGCAGTCCCTGGGTAACGCCTGCTCCGGTGACATGCGCATCCTGCAGCATGCCGCCTGCGGTCATCCGGTAATCTGCAGCCGTGTGCCGGGCTTCACCGGTGGCGACGCCTTGCCGCTGTCGCGGGTGGACAACCAGGCCGGCGATTGGCTCCAGGCGATTCGCCTGCACCTGTCGGATCGTGATGCTTCCGCCGCGCTGGGCGACGCCCTGCAGGCGGCGGTGCGCTCGCAGTGGCTGCTCGAAGGCGAGCGCCTGGAAGCCTGGCGACGCGCCTGGCTGCCTGACTGAGGGGCGTGCGGCGGGCTGTTCGATGGGGCAGTCCGCCAGTGCCGAGCAGCTACAAGGTGCTTTCTGTAAGGCCGTTCGGGCCGTACTTCCGGGCATTCGACAAATTGCGCGTGACTTCAGAGTCACTACGCGCATCTTCACTGTTATATTGTCGAAAACCTGGAGCCGCCGTCGCGCATCCGAAAAAACCGCACAGGGACCGGACACCCCCGGATTCCCTGGCGTTTTGCTGTTGTGGGCGCCGTGGCTACTTCGCTGTTACTGAACGGGAAGCCATATGATTGGCATTAAAAGCATCGCCAGTTACCTGCCGACTGAAGGGGTAGACAACTACGCCCAGGGCGCGAAATTCGGTAAGGATCAGGATTTCATCTTCGGCAAGATCGGTTCGACCTTCTTGCCGCGCAAGGACGGCACCCAGGAAACCTCGGACCTGTGTGTCGAGGCCGCCAAGGCGCTGTTCGCCGCCAACCCGGCGCTCGATCCGGCCAGTGTCGATGTGGTGATTGTCGTCACCCAGAACGGTGATGCCGAAGGCCTGCCGCACACGGCGGCCATCGTCCAGCATAAGCTGGGCCTGTCCACGCAAGTCGCGGCCTTCGATGTCTCCCTGGGTTGCTCCGGCTATGTCTATGGCTTGTATGCCATGAAAGGCTTCATGGAGGCCGCAGGCCTGAAGAACGGTCTGTTGATCACCGCCGACCCTTATTCGAAGATCGTCGACCCCGAAGACCGCAATACCACCATGCTGTTCGGCGATGCTGCCACCGCGACCTGGATGGGCGAGGGCGCTGCCTGGCAGCTGGGCAAGTCGCTGTTCGGCAGTGACGGTGCCGGTGCCGAGCACCTGCGCACCACCGATGGCAAGTTCTTCATGAACGGCCGCCAGGTCTACAACTTTGCCCTGGTCAAGGTGCCCGCGCACCTGCAGCAGTTGCTCGACGTCAGCCAGCTGCGCGCCGAGCAGATCGACCTGTTCTGCCTGCACCAGGGCAGCGCGGCGATCGTCGATGCTGTCTCCCAGCGTTTCGACGACGGCGCGCACCGGGCGAAGTTCGTCAAGGATATGCTCGAGACCGGCAATACCGTGTCGTCGAGCATTCCGCTGCTGCTGGAGAAGCACGTGCTCGGTTCGCAGCACAAGCGTGTGGCGCTCAGTGGCTTCGGCGTCGGCCTGTCGTGGGGTTCGGCGATCCTCGAGCGCGGCGACTGATCTGCTCCACTCTATAGAAAAAGCGCCCGCCGAAACCCGGCCGGCGCTTTTTTTTGCCTGCGCTTCACAGGCCGGATGCTCTAGCGCAAGGCCTTCCGGGTGGTGGATTTCTGGCGCCAAAGCCTTGATTTCATTGAGGTGGCAGGGTGCCAGTAAAAAAATTCGCAAAAGGCGCTAAAGCAAACTGCCCCGACGACGATAACCATTACGAAGGTTCTCTAGGCCACATAACCGGCGAATTGCCAAGGCCGGAAGCCGTAGTACCCAATCCAACGAGGAATTCGTCATGGCTTTGACTGTAAACACCAACACCACCTCTCTGGGCGTTCAGAAGAACCTGAACCGTGCTTCCGACGCACTGAGCACTTCGATGACCCGTCTGTCCTCCGGCCTGAAAATCAACAGCGCCAAAGACGACGCCGCCGGCCTGCAGATCGCTACCCGCATGACCTCGCAGATCCGCGGTCAGACCATGGCTATCAAGAACGCCAACGACGGTATCTCCATCGCCCAGACCGCTGAAGGCGCGATGCAAGAGCAGACCAACATCCTGCAGCGTATGCGCGAACTGGCCCTGCAATCGCGAAACGACTCCAACAGCCAGACCGACCGTGACGCGCTGGACAAAGAGTTCCAGTCGATGCTGAAAGAGATCGACCGTATCGCTGACAGCACCCAGCTGAACGGCAAGAACCTGCTGGACGGTTCCGCTGGCGCCATGACCTTCCAGGTTGGTTCCAACACCGGTACCGCCAACCAGATCACCATCACCCTCAGCGCTGCCATGAAAACCACCGGTGCAGGCGCTGCCCTGACCGCTCTGGCTGGCAAGAGCATCACCGGTGCCAACAGCACCGCCGCCGAAGCCACCTTCAGCGCCGCCATGGACGCTATCGGTAGCGCTCTGGACGCGATCAACGCCACCCGTGCTGACCTGGGTGCCAACCAGAACCGTCTGACCAGCACCATCAACAACCTGCAGAACATCAACGAGAACGCCGAAGCCGCTCGTGGCCGTGTACAGGACACCGACTTCGCTGCTGAAACTGCCCAGCTGACCAAGCAGCAGACCCTGCAGCAAGCTTCGACCTCGGTTCTGGCACAAGCCAACCAGCTGCCATCGGCAGTCCTGAAGCTGCTGGGCTAATCTGCCTGATAGCTGATGGCGGGGGAGTGCCCTTCGGGCGCTTCCCCGCCTTTTCATTGTGAGGTGGTAGACATGGATATGAGCCTCAAGCTGAACCTGTCTTACCCGGCCGCACGTACGGCCGAGCAGGTTGCCGAGAAACCGGTTACCCGGTCGACCGAGGTTTCCCCGGATGGCGAGCAGAAAAAAGACCCGGTCAAGGTGAATGCCACCGACAAGGTCAAGGATGCCGTCTCGGAGATCGAGAAATTCCTGAAAGAGACCCGGCGCAATCTGGAGTTCGTCACTGACGAAGAATCTGGCAAGATCGTGGTCAAAGTCATCGCCAGCGAGACAGGTGAGCTGATCCGGCAACTTCCTTCGGAAGAAGCCCTGCGTATCGCCCACAGCCTCAGCGATGTCAAAAGTGTTCTGTTCGACGCCAAGGTTTGACGGGCGGCGAACACCCAATGATGTGAATCATGTCAGTCTTGCAGGAGCGGGGCTGACGCGTTGATGAGAGGGACAACAGCATGGCAAGCCCCATTATTCCAAGCACGGGTCAGGGCTACGGGCTCGAGATTGGCAAGATCGTCGATGTGTTGGTGAAAGCCGACACATCGGCCAAGTCCAATCAGATTGCCCGGCAGTCGAGCAACAACTCGGCGATGCTCTCGGGTATCGGCTCCCTGCGTAGCGCGCTGACGGCGTTCCAGGACGCCATGAAGAAGCTCAACGACAAGGATGCTCCCTCCTTCAACGCCTTTGCGGGTACTTCCGCGAATGAAAGCGTGGTCAAGATCAAGTCGGGCAATACCGCGGTGCCTGGCACCTACGATATCAAGGTCGACAAGCTTGCCACCTCTTCCAAGGTCGCCAGCCAGCAGTTCGCTGGTGGTGCCTCTTCGGCGATCAGCGCCGGTGAGATGACCATCAGCCAGGGTGGCAAGGACTACAAGATCACCGTTGCCAGCGGTGCCACGCTGCAGAGCGTGCGTGACCAGATCAACAAGGAAATGAGCGCCAAGGGCATCACCGCCAACATCATCAATGAGGCGGGTGGTTCGCGTCTGGTGTTCGGTTCCACCACCACCGGCGCTGGCAGCGATATTTCCGTGAGCGGTATTCCTGAGCTGGCCATCGATGGTACTCAGCCGATCGCCGGTTCTGGTGCTGGTTATATCTCTGCCAAGGCGCAGGATGCCGAGTTCACGATCGACGGTCTGAAGCTGACCAGCCCCAAGAACACGGTCGATAACGCGATCAGCGGCCTGACCCTGGAGCTCACCGGTACTACCGCCCCTGCCGCAACCACCGGTGTCAAGGTGACCGTGGCGCTGGACAATGACGGGCTGAGGAAGTCGGTGCAGTCGTTCGTCGACGCCTACAACACGCTGCAGAAGGCTGTCTCGGCGTTGACTACGCCGACCAAGGACTCCGGTGGCAAAGTGACCAGCCTCGGTCCGTTGACTGGCGATCCGACCACCCGTTCGTTGCTGGGCGACGTGCGCAAGGTACTGGCCGAAGTCGGTAACGGCGACAAGCTGACCACGCTGAGCCAGTTGGGTATCAACACCCAGAAAGACGGCACGCTGGAGTTCAACAGCACCAAGTTCTCGTCGGCGCTGAACGACAAGAAGCTGGGTCCTGAGATTCAGCAGCTCTTCACCGGCAGCAACGGTCTGTTCGAACGTATGAACAAGGCCATCGACCCCTACAACTCGACGGGCGGTTCGCTTGACTCGCGCAAGACCAACCTCGACAAGGCGGCCAAGAGCCTGCTCGACCAGCAGGCGGCCCTGGATCGCCGTACCGCCACGTTGACCGAGTCGCTGACCAAGAAATACGCGGCCCTGGACGCGGCGCTGGCGAAGGTGAAGAAGCAGGGCGAGCAAATCGTTTCCATCTTCGAGGCGATCAACGCCCAGGCGAAGAAGTGATCGATCGCTGGTGACAAAAGCCCGGTGGCGCTGAACAGGCGCCCCGGGCTTCATCGTTTGACGGCTAAAGTTTTTTGACGTGACGGCGATACAAGGGTATATGCACCTTTTTCGCTGCAACGAGGTAGATCCATGAACCCGATGTTGGCCCTTCGGCAGTACCAGAAAGTCAATGGCGCGGCGCAGACGTCCGAGGCCAGCCCGCACCGCCTGGTGCAGATGCTCATGCAGGGCGGCCTCGACCGCCTGGCTCAGGCCAAGGGTGCGATTGCGCGCAACGATATTGCCCAGCGCGGCATTCTGCTCGGCAAGGCTATCGACATCATTGGTGGCCTGCGTGAAGGGCTTGACCTGGAAAACCATGCCGACAGCCTGGCGGACCTGGACAACCTGTACACCTACATGAGTCGCCGTCTGGTCGAGGCGAACGTAAAGGGCGATCCGGCGATCATCGATGAAGTGGCGCGCCTGCTGATCACTGTCAAGGAAGGCTGGGATGCGATCGGCGATCAACAGCCGACGCCCTGAATCGGGAGAGATGTCATGAGCGAGGTAGTCGAGCGTATCGAACAGACCCGCGAGGCCTTGCTGGCCGCGCTGGCCAGTCGTGACTGGGACACCATCGGCGAGCTCGACCTGGCGTGCCGCGTTTGCGTCGAGGATATCGTCGCGGAGGCGGCGATCAACGAAGATGAGGTGCGCGGTAGCCTGGAGCAGTTGCTGGGGGTGTATCGGCAACTGATCGAGATTGCAAGTGGCGAGCGTCAATCAATAGTCGACGAGATGACGCAGATCCGTCAGGCGGAAAATGCCGCAAAGGTATACCATCTGTTCTCTTGACCACAGATGATGTAAAAACCAGCGCGCCATAAATTTGACTGTGTGCGGTTTTTTGACTTTACTAGTGGCTGTTTTCGAATTTCAGACGTCCGAACACTGACCATTCAGTCGGAATGATGTCGAGCATGCCCTCAGGGCGCCGATATGACTAGGGAAGTTGCTATTGCATGTGGCGTGAAACCAAAATCCTCCTGATCGATGACGACAGCGCCCGCCGCCGCGATCTGGCAGTGGTGCTGAACTTCCTCGGCGAAGAAAACCTGTCCTGTTCCAGTCAGGATTGGCAGCAGGTCGTCGGGTCGTTGTCTTCGAGCCGTGAAGTGCTGTGCGTACTGATCGGCACCGTGAATGCTCCAGCCAGTGTGCTGGGGTTACTAAAGACAGTGGCCGGGTGGGATGAGTTCCTTCCGGTTCTGCTTTTGGGTGAAATTTCTTCTGCCGAGTTTCCGGAGGACCTGCGTCGCCGGGTGCTCTCCAACCTCGAAATGCCTCCAAGCTACAGCCAGTTGCTCGATTCCCTGCACCGTGCCCAGGTCTATCGCGAGATGTACGACCAGGCCCGTGAGCGGGGGCGTCAGCGCGAGCCCAACCTGTTCCGCAGCCTGGTGGGCACCAGCCGTGCCATCCAGCATGTGCGGCAGATGATGCAGCAAGTGGCCGATACCGACGCCAGCGTGCTGATACTGGGTGAGTCCGGCACTGGCAAGGAGGTGGTGGCGCGCAACCTGCACTACCACTCCAAGCGTCGCGAGGCGCCTTTCGTGCCGGTCAACTGCGGGGCGATCCCGGCGGAGTTGCTCGAGAGCGAGTTGTTCGGTCACGAGAAGGGCGCGTTCACCGGTGCGATCACCAGTCGCGCCGGGCGTTTCGAGTTGGCCAACGGCGGTACGCTGTTCCTTGACGAAATCGGCGACATGCCGCTACCGATGCAGGTCAAGCTGCTGCGCGTGTTGCAGGAGCGTACCTTCGAGCGGGTGGGCAGCAACAAGACCCAGAGCATCGATGTGCGCATCATCGCCGCGACTCACAAGAACCTCGAGAGCATGATCGAGGACGGGACCTTCCGTGAAGACCTCTACTACCGGTTGAATGTCTTCCCCATCGAGATGGCGCCCCTGCGTGAGCGTGTCGAGGATATACCGCTGCTGATGAACGAGCTGATCTCGCGCATGGAGCACGAGAAGCGTGGCTCGATCCGCTTCAATTCGGCGGCGATCATGTCGCTGTGCCGGCATGGCTGGCCGGGCAACGTGCGTGAGCTGGCCAACCTGGTCGAGCGCATGGCGATCATGCACCCCTATGGGGTGATCGGCGTGTCGGAACTTCCGAAGAAATTCCGCTACGTCGATGACGAGGACGAGCAACTGGTGGACAGCCTGCGCAGCGATCTCGAGGAGCGCGTGGCGATCAACGGCAACACGCCGAACTTCGCCAGCCATGCCATGCTGCCGCCGGAAGGGCTCGACCTGAAGGACTATCTCGGTGGTCTTGAGCAGGGGCTGATCCAGCAGGCGCTGGATGACGCCAATGGCATCGTTGCCCGTGCCGCGGAGCGGCTGCGTATCCGTCGTACCACGCTGGTGGAGAAGATGCGCAAGTACGGCATGAGTCGCCAGGGTGGCGAGGAGCAGGCGGAGGATTGACGCCTGCGGTATCCGCCGAGGGCTAGGGACGGCCCCGCGGATGCAATATCCCTACCTTTTGAAGGGGTGCAAAGCCCCGTGATCAGCGGTCTCGCGGCCGACTCTGCAAATGTTCCCCGGCAGTCTCTCGCAACCTCCGGCACGCGTATTGCTACAAGGCTGGCAATACACCGTTTTTGACGGTCAGCCACGCGAGAGAGCACGATGCCCCAGGCCGCCCACATGTCCCGAGTCCCCGATCCGCAGGGGCGCACCCCGGTCGAGCAGGAAAGCCGACAGGGCCTTGAGCAGGCGTTCGCCCTGTTCAATCAGGTTTCCTCCCAGCTCAGCGAGTCGTACAGCATGCTCGAAGCGCGGGTGAGTGAACTCAAGGGTGAGCTGGCGGTGGTCAGTGCCCAGCGCATGGCGGAGCTTGGCGAGAAGGAGCGGGTGGCCAATCGTTTGCAGAACCTGCTGGACCTGTTGCCGGGCGGGGTGATCGTGATCGATGCGCAGGGCTATGTGCGCGAGGCCAATCCGGCGGCGTGCGAGCTGCTGGGCGAGCCGTTGGTTGGCGAGCTCTGGCGCAAGGTGATCGCGCGCAGCTTCGCGCCGCGCAAGGATGACGGTCATGAGGTGTCGCTGCGTGACGGTCGCCGCCTGTCGATCGCCACGCGCTCGCTGGATGCCGAGCCCGGGCAGCTGGTGCTGCTGACCGACCTCACCGAGACCCGTCGCCTGCAGGACCAGCTCTCGCGCCATGAACGCCTGTCGTCGCTCGGTCGCATGGTGGCTTCGCTGGCGCACCAGATCCGTACCCCGCTGTCCGCGGCGATGCTCTATGCCAGCCATTTGGCAGACGGTGAAAAAACCTTGCCGGACGATACCCGGCAGCGCTTTGCGGGGAGCCTGAAGGAGCGCCTGCACGAACTGGAGCATCAGGTCCGCGACATGCTGGTGTTTGCCCGTGGCGAACTGCCGCTGAGCGATCGGCTGACTCCCAAGGCATTGTTTCAGGCGTTGCAGCAGGCTGCGCAGGTCCATGTCCAGGGGCAATCAGTGCGCTGGCAGTGCGATGTGCACCTTGGCGAGTTGTTGTGCAATCGCGACACCCTGGTGGGCGCCTTGCTCAACCTGATCGATAACGCCGTGCAGGCCAGTGAAGGGGCGGTACGGCTCAAGGTTCACCTGTACCGACGTGACCAGCACCTGCACTTGTGTGTCAGCGATGCCGGCAGCGGCATCGATGCCGAGCTCCTGGCGAGGCTGGGCGAGCCATTCCTCACCACCAAGTCGACGGGGACCGGGCTGGGCCTGGCGGTCGTCCAGGCTGTGGTGCGTGCTCACCAAGGCACCTTGCGGCTGCGTTCGAGGCCGGGGCGTGGCACCTGTGCCCAAGTGACCCTGCCATTGATCGCTGCTGCCTCGAAGGGGGAGCAATGATGGAGATCAAGGTGCTGCTGGTCGAGGACGATCGTACCTTGCGTCAGGCGCTGGCGGACACCCTGGAGATCGGTGGCTTCGCCCATCTTGCCGTGGGCTCGGCCGAGGAGGCCTTGCAAGCGGTAGCGCGCGAGCCGTTCAGCCTGGTGGTCAGTGATGTGAACATGCCGGGCATGGATGGTCATCAGTTGCTGGCGCAACTGGGGCGCCACCATCCGCAGCTTCCGGTGCTGCTGATGACGGCCCATGCGGCGGTGGAGCGGGCGGTTGACGCCATGCGCCAGGGCGCGGTCGACTATCTGGTCAAGCCGTTCGAGCCCAAGGCGCTGATCAGCCTGGTGGAGCGACACGCGGCGGGTCATCTCGAGGTCGGCGAGGAAGAGGGGCCGGTCGCCTGCGAGCCGGCCAGCCTGCAACTGCTCGACTTGGCGGCGCGGGTCGCGCGTAGCGACTCCACCGTGTTGATCTCGGGTGAGTCGGGGACTGGCAAGGAGGTGCTGGCGCGCTTCATTCATCAGCAGTCGCCGCGAGCGGCGGCACCGTTCGTGGCGATCAATTGCGCGGCGATCCCCGACAACATGCTCGAAGCCACGTTGTTCGGTCATGAGAAAGGTGCCTTCACGGGCGCCATTGCCGCGCAGGCCGGCAAGTTCGAGCAAGCCGATGGCGGCACCTTGTTGCTCGACGAGATATCCGAGATGCCGTTGGCGCTGCAGGCCAAGTTGCTGCGGGTATTGCAGGAGCGCGAAGTGGAGCGGGTCGGTGGGCGCAAGCCTATCGCCCTGGATATCCGGGTGCTGGCCACCACCAACCGCGATCTGGTTGGCGAGGTGGCGGCCGGGCGCTTCCGTGAAGACCTCTATTATCGCCTGTCGGTGTTCCCACTGGCCTGGCGCGCCCTGCGCGAGCGCCCGGGGGACATCCTGCCGCTGGCCGAGCGTCTGCTGGCGCGCCATGTCGGCAAGATGAGGCATGCGCCGGTACGCCTGTCCGTCGATGCCCGGGCTTGCCTGCAGGCGCACGCCTGGCCGGGCAATGTGCGCGAACTGGACAACGCCTTGCAGCGGGCGCTGATCTTGCAGCAGGGCGGGGTGATCGAGGCGGCGGATTTCTGTCTGGCGGGCGTCATTCCCTTGTCGGCTCCAGCCAGGGCCACGCCAGTGGTCGAGGACGGCGCCGGTGAATCCACGGGCCTGGGTGATGACATGCGTCGCCACGAATACCAGATGATCATCGACACCTTGCGCGCCGAGCGCGGTCGCCGCAAGGAAGCCGCCGAGCGCTTGGGCATCAGCCCGCGGACCTTGCGCTACAAGCTGGCGCAAATGCGCGACGCAGGGCTCGATGTGGAGGCCAGCCTGTTTGGCTGAGCAATTGTTTTGAATGTATGAGGGGCGGGCTGGCACTCCTCTTGCTAGTCCCAGCCTATTCGCTGCATGAGTGTCAAAAAAATGCGGCCGCCGGAGAGAGAAGTCCATGACCCAAGGTGTTGAATTCAATCGTCTGATGATGGACATGCGCGCCATGAAGGCCGAAGCCATGTCCACGCCCAAGACCGCTGCCGCGCCCGAACTGGCGCCAGGGCAGAGCAGCTTCGCCGACATGCTCGGCCAGGCGATTGGCAAGGTGCATGAAACCCAGCAGGCCTCCAGCCAGCTGGCCAACGCCTTCGAGATTGGCAAGAGCGGTGTGGACCTGACTGACGTGATGATCGCCTCGCAAAAGGCCTCCGTGTCGTTCCAGGCGCTGACCCAGGTGCGTAACAAGCTGGTACAGGCGTACCAGGACATCATGCAGATGCCGGTATAAGGGCGAGAGTGAGTCATGGCCGAAGCAGTCGTCGATAACGCCCCAACCAAGAGCCCGCCAGCGGCCAAGCCGCCGCTGTTCGGCATGGCGTTCCTGGAAAACATCTCGCAGATGCCCATGCTGCGTCAGGTTGGCCTGCTGGTCGGCCTGGCCGCTAGCGTGGCCATCGGCTTTGCCGTGGTGCTCTGGTCGCAGCAGCCGGACTACCGGCCGTTGTATGGCAGCCTTGCGGGCATGGACACCAAGCAAGTGATGGACACGCTTGCCTCCGCCGACATCCCCTATCACGTGGAGCCGAACTCCGGTGCCCTGCTGGTCAAGGCCGACGACCTCTCCCGTGCGCGCCTGAAGCTGGCCGCCGCCGGCGTGGCGCCGAGCGACGGCAACGTCGGTTTCGAGCTGCTGGATAAAGAGCAGGGGCTGGGCACCAGCCAGTTCATGGAAACCACTCGCTACCGCCGCAGCCTCGAAGGCGAGCTGGCCCGTACTGTTTCCAGCCTGAATAACGTCAAGGCTGCGCGCGTGCACCTGGCGATCCCGAAAAGTTCGGTGTTCGTCCGTGACGAGCGCAAGCCAAGCGCCTCGGTGCTGGTCGAGCTGTATCCAGGCCGCGCCCTGGAGGCCGGCCAGGTCATGGCCATCGTCAACCTCGTGGCCACCAGCGTTCCGGAGCTGGACAAGTCGCAGGTGACCGTGGTCGACCAGAAGGGCAACCTGCTTTCGGATCAGTTGCAAGACACCGCCCTGACCATGGCCGGCAAGCAGTTCGACTACAGCCGCCGCATGGAAGGCCTGCTCACCCAACGTGTGCACAACATCCTGCAGCCGGTGCTGGGCAACGACCGCTACAAGGCTGAAGTGTCGGCCGATGTCGACTTCAGCGCCGTCGAATCCACCTCCGAGCAGTTCAATCCCGACCAGCCGGCGCTGCGCAGCGAGCAGTCGGTCAACGAACAGCGTGCCAGCAGCCAGGGCCCGCAAGGTGTGCCGGGTGCCCTGAGCAACCAGCCGCCGGCCGGCGCCTCCGCGCCTGAAAATGCCACGGCCGCCGCCACGCCGGCCGGTGCCATCCAGCCGGGCCAGCCGCTGGTGGATGCCAACGGCCAGCAGATCATGGACCCGGCCACCGGCCAGCCGATGCTCGCGCCGTACCCGAGCGACAAGCGTCAGCAGAGCACCAAGAACTTCGAACTGGACCGTTCCATCAGCCACACCCGGCAGCAACAGGGCCGCCTGACGCGCCTGTCGGTGGCCGTGGTGGTGGATGACCAGGTCAAGCTCGATGCCGCCAGTGGCGAAGCGACCCGTACCCCGTGGGGGGCCGAGGACCTGGCACGCTTCACCCGCCTGGTGCAGGACGCCGTGGGCTTCGATGCCAGCCGTGGCGACAGCGTCACCGTGATCAACGTGCCGTTCGCCGCCGACCGTGGTGACGAACTGGTCGACATTCCGTTCTACTCGCAGCCATGGTTCTGGGACATCGTCAAGCAAGTGCTGGGTGTGCTGTTCATCCTGGTGCTGGTGTTCGGCGTGCTGCGTCCGGTGCTCACCAATATCACAGGTGGCGGCAAGCAGGCGGCCACGGACAGCGACATGGAGCTGGGCGGCATGATCGGTCTGGATGGCGAACTGGCCAACGACCGCGTCAGCCTGGGTGGCCCGACAAGCATTCTGTTGCCGAGCCCGAGCGAGGGTTACGAGGCACAGCTCAACGCAATCAAGGGCCTGGTGGCCGAAGACCCGGGTCGCGTGGCCCAGGTCGTGAAAGAGTGGATCAACGCCGATGAGTGACAATCGAGCCATTACCGCCAAGCTGAGCCGCGTCGACAAGGCGGCCATTCTCCTGCTCTCGCTCGGCGAGACCGATGCCGCGCAGGTTCTGCGCCACATGGGGCCCAAGGAAGTGCAGCGGGTCGGTGTGGCCATGGCGCAGATGGGCAACGTGCATCGCGAGCAGGTCGAGCAGGTGATGAGCGAGTTCGTCGAGATCGTCGGCGACCAGACCAGCCTGGGCGTCGGCTCCGACGGCTACATCCGCAAGATGCTCAACCAGGCGCTCGGCGAGGACAAGGCCAACGGCCTGATCGACCGCATCCTGCTGGGTGGCAACACCAGCGGCCTGGACAGCCTCAAGTGGATGGAGCCGCGTGCCGTGGCCGACGTCATCCGCTACGAGCACCCGCAGATCCAGGCCATCGTGGTCGCCTACCTCGACCCTGACCAGGCCGGTGAAGTGCTGAGCAACTTCGACCACAAGGTGCGCCTGGACATCGTCCTGCGCGTCTCGTCGCTCAATACCGTGCAGCCGGCGGCGCTCAAGGAGCTCAACCAGATCCTCGAGAAGCAGTTCTCCGGCAACTCCAATGCCGCGCGCACCACCCTGGGTGGTATCAAGCGTGCCGCCGATATCATGAACTTCCTCGACAGCTCGGTGGAAGGCGCGCTGATGGATGCGATCCGCGAGATCGACAGCGATCTGTCGGAGCAGATCGAAGACTTGATGTTCGTCTTCAACAACCTGGCCGACGTCGACGACCGTGGTATCCAGGCGCTGCTGCGCGAAGTGTCCTCCGACGTTCTGGTGGTGTCGCTCAAGGGCGCCGACGAGAAGGTCAAGGACAAGATCTTCAAGAACATGTCCAAGCGCGCCTCGGAACTGCTGCGCGACGACCTGGAGGCCAAAGGGCCGGTGCGGGTCAGCGACGTGGAAACGGCGCAGAAGGAAATCCTCACCATCGCCCGACGCATGGCCGAGGCCGGCGAGATCGTGCTGGGCGGCAAGGGTGCCGAGGAAATGATCTGACCTGCGGGGCGCAGTGGCCCCGCGATCTTGATCTCACCGCAGAATTGCCGGGGCTGCCTTGCAGCCCTTTCGCGGCACAAGGCCGCTCCTGCAGGGAGCGCGTTGGTTGCAGATGGCTTTTGAGTACCTGAAAACATGTCTACCACCGAACACCCCAGCGACCTGATCCGCGCCCGTGACCTCGAGGGTGTCGATGTCTGGGCGTTGCCCAGCTTCGACCCCGAGCCTGAGCCGGTGCCCGAGCCTGAGCCCGAGGTCGTCGAAGAGGAAATCGAGGAAGTGCCGCTGGAGGAAGTCCAGCCACTGACTCTCGAAGAACTCGAGGCCATCCGCCAGGAGGCCTACAACGAAGGTTTCGCCACCGGTGAGCGCGAAGGTTTCCATAGCACTCAGCTGAAGGTGCGCCAGGAGGCCGAAACCGCCCTGGCGGCGAAGCTGGCGAGCCTGGAGCAGCTCATGGGGCACCTGCTCGAACCGATCGCCGAGCAGGACACCCAAATCGAAAAAGGCATGGTGCAACTGGTGGCGCACATGGCGCGCCAGGTCATCGGCCGCGAGCTGCGTACAGACTCCAGTCACATCACTCATGTCCTGCGCGAAGCCTTGAAACTGCTGCCCATGGGCGCCGACAACATCCGCATCCACCTCAACCCCCAGGACTTCGAACTGGCCAAGGCCCTGCGCGAGCGCCACGAGGAAAACTGGAAGCTGCTCGAGGACGAGGCGTTGTTGCCGGGAGGTTGTCGCATCGAAACTGCCCACAGCCGCATCGACGCGACCATGGAGACGCGGATCGAGAAGGCCGTGGCGCAACTGTTCGATCAGTCCCACGACCATTCGCTGCATCCCGCCGCACCGGATATCTCCATCGAACTCGAGGGCCAGCCGGGGGCCGCTGATGCGCCTTGATCGCACCAGCTTCGGCAAGCGCCTCGAAGGTTACGCCGACGCCATACGCCTGCCGGACCAACCCGTGGTCGAAGGCCGCCTGCTGCGCATGGTCGGGCTGACCCTGGAGGCCGAGGGCCTGCGTGCCGCGGTGGGTAGCCGCTGCCTGGTGATCAACGACGACAGCTATCACCCAGTGCAGGTAGAGGCTGAGGTGATGGGCTTCTCGGGTGACAAGGTGTTCCTCATGCCGGTCGGTAGCATCGCCGGCCTGGCCCCGGGTGCCCGGGTGGTGCCGCTGGATGACAGTGGCCGCCTGCCCATGGGCATGAGTATGCTCGGGCGGGTGCTCGATGGTGCCGGCCGGGCCCTGGATGGCAAGGGGGGGATGAAGGCCGAGGACTGGGTGCCGATGGATGGCCCGGTCATCAACCCGCTCAACCGCGACCCCATCAGCCAGCCGCTGGATGTCGGCATTCGCAGCATCAATGGCCTGCTGACGGTCGGGCGCGGCCAGCGCCTGGGCTTGTTTGCCGGTACTGGTGTCGGTAAGTCGGTGCTGTTGGGCATGATGACCCGTTTCACCGAGGCCGAGATCATCGTGGTCGGCCTGATCGGTGAGCGTGGTCGCGAAGTGAAGGAATTCATCGAGCATATCCTCGGCGAGGAGGGGCTCAAGCGTTCGGTGGTGGTGGCCTCGCCAGCGGATGACGCGCCGTTGATGCGTCTGCGTGCGGCGATGTACTGCACGCGGATCGCCGAGTATTTCCGCGACAAGGGCAAGAACGTCCTGTTGCTGATGGACTCCCTGACCCGTTTCGCCCAGGCCCAGCGCGAGATCGCCCTGGCCATCGGCGAGCCACCGGCCACTCGCGGCTATCCGCCTTCGGTGTTCGCCAAGCTGCCCAAGCTGGTGGAGCGGGCGGGCAATGGCGAGCCGGGGGGCGGTTCGATCACGGCGTTCTATACCGTATTGTCCGAAGGCGACGACCAGCAGGACCCGATCGCCGACTCGGCGCGGGGCGTGCTCGACGGCCACTTCGTGCTGTCCCGGCGCCTGGCCGAGGAAGGGCACTACCCGGCTATCGATA
The DNA here is from genome assembly GCF_023277925.1 of Pseudomonas entomophila. Lineage (NCBI taxonomy): Bacteria > Pseudomonadati > Pseudomonadota > Gammaproteobacteria > Pseudomonadales > Pseudomonadaceae > Pseudomonas > Pseudomonas entomophila. Next base: position 2,593,812 of record NZ_CP063832.1, on the reverse strand, counting down.
TCGAAGCGTCGATCAGCCGGGTCATGCCTCAGGTGGTCGACGCCGATCACCTGCGCCAGGCGCAGAAATTCAAGCAGCTGTGGTCGCGCCTGTCGCAAAGCCGCGACCTGATCAGTGTCGGTGCCTATGTGGCCGGTGGCGACATGGAAACCGATCTGGCCATCGCCCTGCAGCCCAAGCTGGTGGACTTCCTGCGCCAGGGCCTGGACGAGAATGTCGGCATGGCCCAGAGCCGCGACGAGCTGGGCGCGGTCTTCGCGCCGCCGGCGGGTTGATAGGCCATGGCCCAGCCAAGTCGAGCCGCGCGCCTGGTGCCGGTGGTGGAGATGGCCGAGGAGGCCGAGCGCAAGGCTGCCCAGCGAGTGGGTCATTTCCAGCGGCTGGTCAGTGACGCCCAGGTCAAGTTGGCCGAACTCGAGAGCTTTCGCGAAGGCTACCAGGCGCAGTGGATCAACCGTGGCGGGCAGGGCGTCGATGGCAGCTGGCTGCTCAACTACCAGCGTTTCCTCGCGCAGTTGGAAACCGCGATGACCCAGCAGCGCCAGAGCCTGACCTGGCACCAGAACAACCTCAATAACGCGCGCAACACTTGGCAGCAGGCCTATGCCCGGGTGGAAGGGCTGCGCAAGTTGGTGCAGCGCTACCTGGACGAGGCCCGTCGGGCCGAGGACAAGCGTGAGCAGCGCCTGCTCGACGAACTTTCCCAGCGCCTGCCGCGCCAGACTCATCTGTAGAGGCCAGCCTTGCTGGCGAGCCGCGGGGCCTGCGTTCGCCAGCAAGGCTGGCTCCTACAGGTGGTTGCGAAAAACCGCTTGGCTTGCGGGGCGCTGGGCTGACTGCTAAACCTTCAGATGTTGTATTCGCCATCAACGAAGGAATCGCTGACATGGCAGTCGAGACTGATTTTTCACGGGACGGGAAACAGCTGACGATCAAGGTCAAGGGTCGTTTCGATTTCGGCAAACATCAGGAGTTCAGGGAGGCCTACGAGCGTCGACAGCCGGACTCGGTGATCGTTGATCTGAAAGAGGCCACCTATCTGGACAGCTCCGCCTTGGGCATGCTGCTGTTGCTGCGTGACCATGTCGGGGGGGATGAGCCGGATATCCGCGTGGTCCACGCAAGCCCTGACGTGCGCAAGATCCTGGCCATCTCCAATTTCGAAAAACTGTTCAACATCAGTAGTTGAGTGCTGTCATGCCTGCCGAACAGGCGTTGACCGTGCTGATCGCCGAAGATGGCGCCGCAGACCGCATGCTGCTGGCGCAGATCGTGCGGCGCCAGGGGCATGAGGTCATCACGGCGGAGAACGGCGAGCAGGCGGTGGCGGTGTTCGCCGAGCAGCGACCGCAACTGGTGCTGCTGGACGCACTGATGCCGGTGATGGACGGCTTCGAGGCGGCGCGCCAGATCAAGGCGCTGGCGGGCGAGGCGTTGGTGCCGATCATCTTTCTCACGTCGCTCAACGAAGAAGAGGGGCTGGTGCGCTGCCTGGAAGCCGGGGGCGACGATTTCATGGCCAAGCCCTACAGCGCAGTGATCCTGGGTGCCAAGATCCGGGCCATGGATCGCCTGCGCCGGTTGCAGGCCACGGTGCTGGAGCAGCGCGACCAGATCACCCGGCATCACCATCACTTGCTCAACGAGCAACGTGTAGCCAAGGCGGTGTTCGATAAGGTGGCCCATTCCGGCTGCCTCAATGCCTCGAACATCCGCTACTTGCAGTCGCCCTATGCGTTGTTCAATGGTGACCTGCTGCTGGCCGCCTTCACGCCGTCCGGCGACATGCACGTGCTGCTGGGGGACTTCACCGGGCACGGCCTGCCGGCGGCGGTCGGCGCCATGCCCTTGGCGGAGGTCTTCTATGGCATGACGGCCAAGGGCTACGGCCTGGTCGAGATGCTGCGCGAGATGAACGCCAAGCTCAAGCGCATCCTGCCGGTGGACATGTTCTGCTGCGCGCTGCTGCTCAACTTGAGTTTTCAGCGTGGGACGGTGGAGCTCTGGAATGGCGGGATGCCGGATGGCTACCAGCTTTCGGCACAGGGTGAGGTGTTGGCTGTGCTGCCCTCGCGGCATTTGCCTTTGGGGATCCTGACGCCTGATCAGTTCGACGACACGACCGAGGTCATGCCGCTGGCCGTGGGTGAGCGGTTGTTCCTGCTGTCCGACGGTGTGATCGACAGCGGCGACGCGCAGGAGTGCCTGTTTGGCGTGACGCGGCTGCGTCAGGTGCTGGCTGAGAACCGACAACCCGTGCTGTTGTTCGACGAGGTCATGCAGGCGCTGGAGCGCTTCGGTGGTCAGACCCGGGACGACATCAGCCTGTGCGACATCCGGATGCTGGCGCCTGCGGACGCCATGCCGCAGGCTGTGGTCTACTCCGACAGCGGGCGCTCGAGCCCGCTGGACTGGGCGTTGAACTTCACGTTGCATGGCGAGAGCCTCAGGCGTTTCAACCCGGTGCCTTACCTGGTGCAGCTGTTGCAGGAAATACACGGCCTGCGGCCTGTCGGCGGGATGCTGCACAGTGTGTTGAGCGAGTTGTATTCCAATGCCCTGGAGCACGGCGTGCTGGGGCTGGACTCACGCCTCAAGCGCGACGCGCAGGGCTTTGCCGAGTACTATCGTCAACGTGGCCAGCGCCTGGCGGATGACATCCAGGGTTTTGTCGAAATCGCCCTGTTGGTGGAACCGCGCGCAGCAGGTGGGCATCTGAGGATTGAAGTTCGCGACAGCGGTGCGGGGTTCGACGTGGGGCGGGTGCTTGCGCAGGCTCCGGTCGAACAGGGCTTCAGCGGGCGTGGCTTGGGCTTGGTCCGCCGCCTGGGTTGCCGCGCTCAGTGGCTTGAGGGTGGGCGCCTGGCGCGGGTGGAGTTCGAGTGGTGAGTCGAGGGGTGGCCTGGGAATGAGTTTCGGGCCGAGGTGTAAATGGGCTTGATCAAGGAGTGAGCAAGTGGTGGACGTGAATATCGATCACAAGGTGCTCAGTGACCTGCGGGAGGTCATGGAGGACGGTTACCCGCAATTGCTGGAAACCTTCCTCGAAGACTCCGAGCGACGTCTCAGCCAGTTGCATGAAGCCAAGGATGCCGCTGAACTCGGTTTGGCGGCGCACAGCTTCAAGGGCAGCAGCAGCAACATGGGGGCTGTGGGGCTGGCCGATCTCTGCCAGCAACTGGAGGATCGTGCCCGCCAGGTGCCGCTGTACGGTATCGAAGACCTGATCAATCGCATCGACCAGGAGTATCTGGAGGTGCAGCGCTTCTATCGGAACGAGCGACAACAGATTTCCGCGGGATAGGAAACCTGGCGCGAGTTTTGCCTGTCTTTGCCCAGACGTAATTTTCATGTTTCTGGCGCGGAGACTTTTCAATGCCTGTCGCATCCAATCCATTGTTGCAAGCCGGCCTTTTGGGCAAGGCGGCGCGTCCGGCCCCCAGTGCGGCCGACAAACCGCTGCAGGCGGCGGGTGACCAAGGCGCGGGCTTCGATCAGGTCATGGCCCGGCAGGGGCGTGACGCAGCCCCGGCGCGCGATGACAAGGTTTCCCCGGGTGCTTCGGGGCAAACTAAACCCAAGGACAAGGTCGACGCCTCCAGCGGCAACAAGGATGGCAATGCCGCGCCTGCGGTTGCCGATGGCGGCAAGAAGTTGCCTGCCTCGGACAAGCCGCCTGCTGCCGAGGGTAGTGACGAGGCGGCTGACAGTGACGCCTCCGCGCGCCTGGATGCCAGCCTGGTTGCCGGGCAGGTGACCGACGCCCAGCCTGGCGCCCAGTTGCTGCAGGCCCAGGCCGAGGCGGTTGCACCGGTGCTACAGGCTGCGGTCCAGCCGCCCTTGCCGCCTGCTGCCCCGTCAGTCCCAAGCCCTGTGGTCCAGGAGGAGCCCGCGCAGGCGGCGTTCGACCCGGAGGTCGACCCGTTGGCGGATATGCCGACCTTGCGCCTGGCCCTCGAACAGAATGCCCAGGCGCGCGGTACCACCTCGGCGCATGCCGGCAGCGCTCGCGCCGACCAGGGGCAGCAGCCGACGGAAACCAATCAGGCGCCCGTCAATACCTTGGCGAGCCTGACCGAGAAGGTCGAGGCCGAGTCGGGCCGATCCGAGCGCGGTGAAAAAGGCTTCGCCGGATTGCTCGACGAAGGCCTCAAGGACCTCAAGGGCGCCAGCAGCGATACACGGGTGGATGATTTCGCCAATCGCCTTGCCAGCCTCACGCAGGCGGCCACGCCGAAGACGGCCAACGCCGTGCCCGTCACGCCGAGCCCGTTGCAGCAACCCTTGCAGATGAATCAGGGCGCCTGGGCCGAAGGGTTGGTGAACCGGGTCATGTACCTGTCCAGCCAGAACCTCAAGTCGGCAGACATTCAGCTCGAACCTGCCGAGCTCGGTCGTCTGGATATCCGCGTCAATGTGGCGACGGACCAGCCCACGCAGATCCACTTCATCAGTGGTCACGCAGGTGTGCGCGACGCCCTGGACAGCCAGGCCCACCGTTTGCGCGAACTGTTCACCCAGCAGGGGCTGGCCCAGCCTGACGTCACTGTCGCCGACCAGTCCCGTGGTCAGCAGCAACAGCAGCAGGCGCAGCAGGAGGGCTCGAACCTTTCGGGGGTCGCGGCTCGCCGTGCGGAGCGCGGGGAGGGTGAGCCAGGTGAACTGGCCGATGCTGCCCGTCCGGTGGAGCAGCAGGTCGTGATTGGCGACAGCGTGGTCGACTACTACGCCTGATCCCGTTTTGCCCGGGTTCAGGGGGGCATCTGTAGGAGCGGCTTCAGCCGCGATGCAGTCACTGCGGTGGCCTGACACCCGCTTTGCGGGTGATCGCGGCTAAAGCCGCTCCTACAGACAAATCTGGCATAACACTTGCTCAAGCCACGTCATCCTACTTAGAAACCCTGTTGGACGACGGATTATTGGCATGGCGAAGAGCGACGCAGTGAAAGACCCCGCCACTAAAGGCAAACTCAAGCTGATCCTGCTGCTGGTGCTGGCCTTGCTGCTGGCGGTCGGCCTTTCGGTGGGCGCGACCTGGTTCTTCATGCACAAGAGCGAGTCGGCGCCCGCCGTGGATCCGGCCCAGGCCAACGCCAAGGCGGCGGCGATCTACGAGCCCCTGGCGCCGGCCTTCGTGGTCAACTTCAACCAGAACGGGCGCCAGCGCTACATGCAGGTGAGCATCACCATGCAGGGGCGCAGCCAGGCAGACCTGGAGGCGCTGAAGGTGCACATGCCGGTCATTCGCAACAACCTGGTCATGATGTTCTCCGGGCAGGGCTTCGACACCCTCGCCAGCAGCCCGGTCGGGCAGGAGATGCTGCGTCAGAAAGCCACCGCGGTGGTTCAGGAAGTGGCGCAGAAAGAAGTCGGCAGGCCGGTCGTCGACCAGCTGCTGTTCACCAATTTCGTATTGCAGTAGGAGCACATAGATGGCCGTGCAGGACCTGCTGTCCCAGGATGAAATCGACGCCCTGCTGCATGGGGTGGACGATGGTCTGGTACAAACCGAGAGCGCTGGCGAGCCCGGCAGCATCAAAAGCTACGACCTGACCAGTCAGGACCGTATCGTGCGGGGTCGCATGCCGACCCTGGAAATGATCAACGAGCGCTTCGCCCGCTACACCCGCATCAGCATGTTCAACCTGCTGCGCCGTTCCGCGGATGTGGCCGTGGGTGGCGTGCAGGTGATGAAGTTCGGCGAGTACGTGCACTCGCTGTACGTGCCCACCAGCCTCAACCTGGTCAAGATCAAGCCGCTGCGCGGTACCGCGCTGTTCATCCTCGACGCCAAGCTGGTGTTCAAGCTGGTGGACAACTTCTTTGGTGGTGACGGTCGCCACGCCAAGATCGAAGGGCGTGAGTTCACGCCCACCGAGCTGCGCGTGGTGCGCATGGTGCTGGACCAGTGCTTCGTCGACCTCAAGGAGGCGTGGCAGGCGATCATGCCGGTCAACTTCGAGTACATCAACTCCGAGGTCAACCCGGCCATGGCCAACATCGTCGGCCCCAGCGAGGCGGTGGTGGTCTCGACCTTCCACATCGAGCTGGATGGTGGCGGCGGCGACCTGCATGTGACCATGCCCTACTCGATGATCGAGCCGGTGCGCGAGATGCTCGATGCCGGTTTCCAGTCCGACCTGGACGACCAGGACGAGCGCTGGGTCAAGGCCCTGCGCGAGGACGTGCTGGACGTCGCGGTGCCGATGTCGGCCACCGTTGCCCGTCGCCAGCTCAAGCTGCGCGACATCCTGCACATGCAGCCGGGTGACGTGATTCCGGTGGAGCTGCCCGAGCACCTGGTGCTGCGGGCCAACGGTGTACCGGCGTTCAAGGCGCGACTGGGTTCGCACAAGGGCACCCTGGCGCTACAGATCATCGACCCGATCGAACGCCGCTGATGGCGCGTCGATCGCTCTAAACGTATTGAAAGGTTGTCGAGGAAATCATGGCTAACGAAAACGAGATCAGCTCCCCCGAGGAACAGGCCCTGGCCGATGAGTGGGCTGCGGCCCTCGAAGAAACCGGCGATGCCGGGCAGGCCGATATCGATGCCCTGCTTGGCGGCGACGCCGGTGGTGATCGCCTGCCGATGGAAGAGTTCGCAAGCTCGCCCAAGCTCAACGAGAACGTCAGTCTCGAAGGCCCTAACCTGGATGTGATCCTGGACATTCCAGTGAGCATCTCCATGGAAGTAGGCAGCACCGAGATCAACATCCGCAACCTGCTGCAGCTCAACCAGGGCTCGGTGATCGAGCTCGACCGCCTGGCCGGCGAGCCGCTGGATGTGCTGGTCAACGGTACCCTGATCGCCCACGGCGAGGTGGTGGTGGTCAACGAGAAGTTCGGCATTCGCCTGACCGACGTGATCAGCCCCAGCGAACGTATCAAGAAGCTGCGCTGAGTGAAGGGCATGGTGCGAGCCGCCACGGCCTTCGCCGCGCTGCTGGTCAGCGAGGCGGTAATCGCCGCCGCCGAGCCCGCCACCCCGGTGGTGCCGGCGGCGAACCCGGGCAGCGTCAGTGGGCAGTTGGCGCAGATGGTCTTCGGCCTGCTGCTGGTAGTCGGCCTGATCTTCTTCCTGGCCTGGCTGCTGCGGCGCATGCAGGGCACCGCACAGCGCGGCGCGCCGGTGATCGAGATCGTTGGCAGTCGTGCTATCGGCCCGCGTGACCGGCTGTTGCTGGTGCAGGTCGGCAAGGAGCAGATCCTGATCGGGCATACCCCGGGCAGCATCGAGGCCTTGCACGTGCTCGCCGAGCCCGTCGAGGTGCCCGCTGGCGCGCGCCAGGCCGCGCCGGAATTCGCCCAGCGGCTGCTCGAGCTGATGGGCAAGGATCAAAAGGACAAGAAGTGATGATGGGCGCCCTGCGCATGCTGTTGACCCTGGCGCTGCTGCTGGCCGCGCCGCTGGCCCTGGCCGCCGACCCGCTGTCGATCCCGGCCATCACCTTGTCCAGTGGCGCGGACGGGCAGCAGGAGTACTCGGTCAGCCTGCAGATCCTGATGATCATGACGGCGCTGAGCTTCATCCCGGCGTTCGTCATCCTGATGACCAGCTTCACCCGGATCATCATCGTCTTCTCCATCCTGCGTCAGGCCTTGGGCCTGCAGCAGACGCCATCGAACCAGGTGCTCACGGGCATGGCGCTGTTCCTCACCCTGTTTATCATGGCGCCGGTCTTCGAGCGGGTGAACAAGGATGCCATCCAGCCCTACCTGGCCGAGCAGATGACGGCCCAGCAGGCCATCGACAAGGCCCAGGGGCCACTCAAGGACTTCATGCTGGCGCAGACCCGGCAGAGCGACCTCGACCTGTTCATGCGTCTGTCCAAGCGCACCGATATCGCCGGGCCCGACCAGGTGCCGCTGACCATCCTGGTGCCGGCGTTCGTCACCTCCGAGCTCAAGACCGCGTTCCAGATCGGCTTCATGATCTTCATCCCGTTCCTGATCATCGACATGGTGGTCGCCAGCGTGCTGATGGCGATGGGCATGATGATGCTGTCGCCACTGATCATCTCGTTGCCGTTCAAGATCATGCTGTTCGTGCTGGTCGATGGCTGGGCGCTGATCATGGGCACCCTGGCCAGCAGTTTCGGTGGCGTCTGACGCCATCAAGGAGGGCTTTGCATGACACCTGAAGTTGCAGTCGACCTGTTCCGCAACGCCTTGTGGCTGACCACCCTGATGGTGGCGGTGCTGGTGGTGCCGAGCCTGTTGGTGGGCCTGGTGGTGGCCATGTTCCAGGCCGCCACGCAGATCAACGAACAGACTTTGAGCTTCCTGCCGCGCCTGCTGGTGATGCTGATCACGCTGATCGTTGCCGGGCCATGGCTGGTGCAGAAGTTCATGGAGTACTTCATCAGTCTGTACACCAGCATTCCGCAACTGATCGGTTGACGCTGCGATGCTCGAGCTGACCGACACGCAGATCGGCACCTGGGTCGCCACCTTCATCCTGCCGTTGTTCAGGGTGACGGCGCTGTTGATGACCATGCCGATCTTCGGCACTAAAATGCTGCCGGCGCGGGTGCGCCTGTACGCCGCCCTGGCCATCACCGTGGTGATCGTGCCGGGCCTGCCGCCGCTTCCCGAGATCGACCCGCTGAGCCTGCGCGGTATGTTGCTGTGCGGTGAGCAGATCATTGTCGGTGCGTTGTTCGGGTTCTCCCTGCAGCTGCTGTTCCAGGCGTTCGTGGTAGCGGGGCAGATCGTCGCGGTGCAGATGGGCATGGCCTTCGCGTCGATGGTCGACCCGGCCAACGGCGTCAACGTCGCGGTGGTCAGCCAGTTCATGACCATGCTGGTGAGCGTGCTGTTCCTGGTAATGAACGGCCATCTGGTGGCGTTCGAGATCCTCACTGAAAGCTTCACCACCCTGCCAGTGGGCAATGCGCTGGTGGTCAATCATTTCTGGGAGATGGCTGGGCGCCTGAGCTGGGTGCTGGGGGCGGGGCTGTTGCTGATCCTGCCGGCGATCGCCGCGCTGCTGGTGGTCAACGTCGCGTTTGGTGTGATGACGCGAGCGGCGCCGCAGTTGAATATCTTTTCCATCGGTTTCCCGCTGACCCTGGTGCTGGGGCTCGGCATCTTCTGGGTCGGCCTGGCCGATATTCTTTCCCACTACCAGGCACTGGCCAGCGAAGCGCTGCAGTGGCTGCGTGAACTGGCACGGGCGCGCTGAGCATGTCGGAAAGCGAGAGCGGTCAGGACAAGACGGAAGAACCCACCGACAAGCGCAAGCGCGACGCGCGCGAGAAAGGTGAGATCGCTCGGTCCAAGGAGCTGAACACGGTAGCGGTGACGCTGGCGGGTGCTGGCGGGCTGTTGGCGTTCGGTGGGCAGATGGCCGAAACCTTGATGACCCTGATGCGTGCGAACTTCACTCTCACCCGTGAGGTGATCGTGGACGAGCGCAGCATGGGGGCGTTCCTGCTGGCGTCGGGCAAGATGGCGATCTGGTCGGTGCAGCCGGTGTTGATCCTGCTGTTCGTGATCTCCTTTGTTGCGCCCATCGCCCTGGGGGGCTTTTTGTTCTCGGGTAGCCTGTTGCAGCCCAAGTTCAGCCGGATGAACCCGTTGGCGGGGATCAAGCGCATGTTTTCCCTGCATGCGCTCACCGAGTTGCTCAAGGCGATGGCCAAGTTCCTGGTCATCCTGGTGGTGGCGCTGGTGGTGCTGGCCGGTGACCGCCAGGCGCTGCTGTCGATTGCCAACGAGCCTCTGGAGCAGGCGGTCATCCATGCCGTGCAGGTGGTGGGCTGGAGTGCCTTGTGGATGGCGGCCGGGTTGCTGTTGATCGCGGCGGCGGATGTGCCGTTCCAGCTCTGGCAGGCGCACAAGAAGCTGAAGATGACCAAGCAGGAAGTGCGTGACGAGTACAAGGACTCCGAAGGCAAGCCTGAGGTCAAGCAGCGTATTCGCCAGCTGCAACGGGAGGCGTCGCAGCGGCGCATGATGGCGGCGGTGCCAGAGGCCGACGTGATCATCACCAACCCGACGCACTATGCGGTGGCGCTGCAATACGACCCGGAGAAGGGTGGGGCGGCGCCGTTGCTGCTGGCCAAGGGTACTGACTTCCTGGCGTTGAAGATGCGTGAGATCGGGGTCGAGCACAACGTGCAGATCCTCGAGTCGCCGGCGCTGGCACGGGCTATCTACTATTCCACCGAGCTGGAAGAGGAGATTCCGGCGGGGTTGTACCTGGCGGTGGCGCAGGTGTTGGCCTATGTGTTCCAGATTCGCCAGTACCGGGCGGGCAAGGGCAAGGCGCCGGAGCCGTTGAAGAAAGATCTGCCGATTCCCGAGGATTTGCGGCGCGATAGTTGAGGTTGGCTGATGGGGCGGGCGCCGCTTGTGCGGCGCATCGCGGATGAATCCGCTCCTACAGCCAGCCGATAAATCGCGTCGTACACGCAGGGCAGGCAACCATGGCCTGTCAGGCATGGGCACGTTGCAACCGATGTAGGAGCGGATTCATCCGCGATGCGCCGCGCGGGCGGCGCTCGATCTCAATACCTCTGCAAAAACATCGCCTGGCCCCTGTCCGCCAACACGCGATCCAAGGCCCGCGCCCGGCAAAAAATCCCCGCCCTAAAAAAGTTGGAAGGCTTCTTGCAAAGGCAGCGCCAGGCGCCACGCAGGCGTCAAAGTTTTTGCTTGAAGAGGACTCGCGGTGGATCGCACTCAGTTAATCAGCAACGCCCGCAACAACCTGGCCGGTCTCGGCCGGGGCAACCTCGGCGTGCCGCTGCTGCTGCTGGTGATGCTGGCAATGATGATGTTGCCGATCCCGCCGTTCCTGCTCGACGTCTTCTTCACGTTCAACATCGCCCTGTCGATCGTGGTCCTGCTGGTCTGCGTCTACGCCCTGCGCCCGCTGGACTTCGCCGCCTTCCCCACCATCCTGCTGGTCGCCACGCTGCTGCGCCTGGCCCTGAACGTCGCTTCCACCCGGGTGGTCATGCTCCATGGCCAGGAAGGCCATGGCGCCGCGGGCAAGGTGATCCAGGCGTTCGGCGAGGTGGTGATCGGCGGCAACTATGTCGTCGGTGCGGTGGTGTTCGCCATCCTCATGATCATCAACTTCGTGGTCGTGACCAAGGGTGCCGGGCGTATCTCAGAAGTGAGCGCGCGCTTCACCCTCGACGCGATGCCCGGCAAGCAGATGGCCATCGACGCCGACCTCAATGCCGGCCTGATCGACCAGGCCCAGGCCAAGTCACGTCGTGCCGAAGTCGCCCAGGAGGCTGAGTTCTACGGCTCGATGGACGGTGCCAGCAAGTTCGTCCGTGGTGACGCCATCGCCGGCCTGCTGATCCTGTTCATCAACCTGATCGGTGGCATGCTCATCGGCATGCTGCAGCACAACATGTCCTTTGCCGATGCCGGCAAGGTGTACGCCCTGTTGACCATCGGTGACGGTTTGGTGGCGCAATTGCCATCACTGTTGCTGTCCACCGCCGCCGCGATCATGGTTACCCGTGCCTCGGGCTCCGAGGACATGGGCAAGCTGATCAACCGGCAGATGTTCGATTCGCCCAAGGCGCTGGCGGTGTCCGCCGGCCTGATGATCGTCATGGGCCTGGTGCCGGGCATGCCGCACATCGCCTTCCTCAGCCTTGGCCTGCTGGCTGCCGGTGGCGCCTACCTGGTGTGGAAGAAGCAGCAGAAGGCCAAGGTCGAAGCCGAGCAGGAGTTGCAGCGCCAGCAAGACCTGCTGCCATCGCCGCAGCGGGCGCTGGAAACCAAGGAGCTGGGCTGGGATGACGTCACTCCCATCGACATGATCGGCCTGGAAGTCGGCTATCGCCTGATCCCACTGGTCGACCGCAACCAGGGTGGCCAACTCTTGGCGCGGATCAAGGGGGTGCGCAAGAAGCTCTCGCAAGACTTGGGCTTCCTCATGCCTACCGTGCACATCCGTGACAACCTCGACCTGCAGCCCAGCGCCTACCGCCTGACGCTGATGGGCGTGATCCTCGCCGAGGCGGAGATCTACCCGGATCGCGAGCTGGCGATCAACCCTGGGCAGGTGTTCGGCACGCTCAATGGTATTGCCGCCCGCGATCCGGCGTTCGGCCTGGAAGCGGTATGGATCGACATTGCCCAGCGTGCGCAGGCGCAGTCGCTGGGCTATACGGTGGTGGACGCCAGTACCGTGGTCGCCACGCACTTGAACCAGATCCTGCAGAAGCACTGCCACGAGCTGATCGGTCACGAAGAGGTCCAGCAACTGCTTCAGGTGCTGGCCAAGGTCTCGCCGAAACTGGCTGAAGAGGTGGTGCCGGGTGTCATTTCCTTGTCGGGGCTGCTCAAGGTCCTTCAGGCGCTGCTCGCCGAGCAGGTGCCGGTGCGTGACATCCGCAGCATTGCCGAAGCCATCGCCAACAACCCGATGAAGAGTCAAGATACCGCCGCGCTGGTGGCGGTGGTGCGGGTCGGATTGTGTCGCGCTATCGTGCAAAGCATTGTCGGCGTTGAGTCCGAGCTGCCTGTGATCACCCTTGAGCCAAGGTTGGAACAGATCTTGCTCAATAGTCTGCAAAGGGCCGGGCAGGGTCAGGAAGATGGTGTTCTTCTTGAACCCAGCATGGCCGAAAAGCTTCAGCGTTCGTTGATCGAGGCAGCCCAGCGTCAGGAAATGCAGGGCCAGCCGGCCATCCTCCTGGTGGCCGGCCCGATCCGAGCCATGCTGTCGCGCTTCGGCCGCCTGGCTGTACCGAATTTGCATGTTTTGGCGTATCAGGAAATACCTGACAACAAGCAAGTCACCATCGTTGCCACCGTGGGCCCAAATGGCTGAGGTAGTGGGTTATGCAAGTTAAGCGTTTTTTCGCCGCCGATATGCGTCAGGCCATGAAGCTGGTCCGGGATGAGCTCGGCTCCGACGCCGCCATCATCGGCAACCGGCGCATCGCCGGCGGTGTCGAACTGACGGCCGCGCTGGACTACAAGCTGTCCGCCCTGGCGCCACGCGTACCCAATGCCGAGCTCGAGGACGAGCTGCGCAAGACGCAGTCGCGTATCGTCACCGCCCAGGCGCAGATCAATGACCGCAGCGAGCTGGGCGAGGGTAATCGCCAACTGTTCGCTGGCCAGTCGCTGACGGCCTCCGAGCCGCTGGTCGAACCGCACGTCGATGAGCCGGCGCCTGTCGCCGCGCCAGCGCAACCTGCGGTTGACCCGCGCCTGTTCGACGCCATGCGCTTCGAGCTGACCGGCCTGCGCGAGCTGCTTGAAGTACAACTGGGCTCGCTGGCCTGGAGCCAGTTGCAAGGCAGCAAGCCGCAACAGGCCAATCTCTGGCGTCGCTTGCAGCGCTTGGGCCTGTCCGGTGGCCTGGCGCGCGAACTGCTTGAGCTCACGGCCGAAATCGAAGAGCCGCGCCATGCCTGGCGCATGGTCCTGGCGCACCTGGCGCGGATGATCGAAGTGCCCGAGATCGAGCCGATCGAGGAGGGTGGGGTGATCGCCATGGTCGGCCCGGCCGGCATGGGCAAGACCACCACGCTGGCCAAGCTGGCCGCCCGCTATGTGCTCAAGTACGGCGCGAACAACCTGGCGCTGGTGAGCATGGACAGCTACCGCATCGGCGCCCAGGAGCAGCTCAAGACCCTTGGGCGTATCCTCAACGTACCGGTCACCTACGTCGACCCGGGCGAGTCGTTGGCCCAGGCCCTCGAACCGTTGCTGCGCAAGCGCGTGGTGCTGATCGACACCGCAGGCCTGCAGGCCAGCGACCCGGCGCTGCGCATGCAGTTGGAGACGCTGGCCGGGCGCGGCATCGCCGCCAAGAACTATCTCGTGCTGGCAACCACCAGCCAGAAGCAGGTGCTCACCGCCGCCTACCACAGCTACAAACGCTGCGGCCTGGCCGGTTGCATCCTGACCAAGCTCGATGAAACGGCTTGCCTCGGCGAAGTGCTGAGCCTGGCTATCAGTCATGAATTGCCGGTGGCCTACTTGACCGACGGGCCGCGTATTCCTGACGACCTGCAATTGCCGCGCAAGCACCAGCTGGTGAGTCGCGCGGTAAGCGTACAGATGCAGGACGAGCCCAGCGAAGAGGCCATGGCCGACATGTTCGCTGATCTCTACCACAGCCCCGGCAAGCGAGCGGGTTGAGGGTGAATACTGTGCAACGTACCTACATCATGGGGTTGCCCGGCCTGTCCGTGGCCTCGAGCATTCAGCCCCTCATGTGGCCTGGGTCCAAGCGAGACAAGGTAAAGAACAGACATGGGTAGCATGCATCCCGTACAGGTGATCGCCGTGACCGGTGGCAAAGGTGGCGTCGGCAAGACTAACGTTTCAGTGAACCTGTCCCTGGCGCTGGCCGAACTCGGCCGCCGGGTCATGCTGCTGGACGCCGACCTGGGCCTGGCCAATGTCGACGTACTGCTGGGCCTGACGCCCAAGCACACCCTGGCCGACGTCATCGAAGGGCGTTGCGAGCTGCGCGACGTGCTGTTGCAGGGGCCTGGCGGTGTGCGCATCGTGCCGGCCGCCTCCGGTACCCAGAGCATGGTGCACCTGGCGCCGGCCCAGCATGCCGGCCTGATCCAGGCCTTCAGCGAGATTGGCGACAACCTCGACGTGTTGGTGATCGACACCGCTGCGGGTATTGGTGACTCGGTAGTCAGTTTCGTCCGCGCCGCGCAAGAGGTGCTGCTGGTGGTCTGCGACGAGCCCACCTCGATCACCGACGCCTACGCCCTGATCAAGCTGCTCAACCGCGATTACGGCATGAATCGTTTCCGCGTGCTGGCCAACATGGCGCAGAGCCCGCAGGAAGGGCGCAACCTGTTTGCCAAGTTGACCAAGGTCACGGATCGCTTTCTCGACGTCGCCCTACAATACGTCGGCGCCGTGCCTTACGACGAATGTGTGCGCAAGGCGGTGCAGAAGCAGCGGGCGGTCTACGAGGCCTTCCCACGGTCCAAGTGCGCGCTGGCCTTCAAGGCCATTGCGCAGAAGGTCGATAGCTGGCCGCTGCCTGCCAACCCGCGCGGACACCTGGAGTTTTTCGTCGAGCGTCTGGTGCAGCCCACCAGTGCGGGGCCAGTGTTATGAACGCGAGCGGTTTCAAGATGTACAGCAAGGCGGCGAAAGACGCCCAGTACGAGCTGGTCGAACGCTACGCGCCGTTGGTCAAGCGCATCGCCTACCACCTGCTGGCGCGCCTGCCAGCCAACGTGCAGGTCGAGGACCTGATCCAGGCCGGCATGATCGGCCTGCTGGAAGTCGCCAACAAATACGACGCCAGCAAGGGCGCGAGCTTCGAAACCTACGCTGGCATCCGCATCCGCGGCGCCATGCTCGACGAGGTGCGCAAGGGGGACTGGGCGCCACGCTCGGTGCACCGCAACACGCGCATGGTCAGTGACGCGATTCGCTCGGTTGAAGCAAGAACCGGCCGCGACGCTAAAGATCACGAGGTTGCTGCCGAACTCCAATTGAGTCTCGATGATTACTACGGGATTCTGAACGACACCTTGGGCAGCCGCCTGTTCAGTTTCGACGACCTGCTGCAGGACGGCGAGCACGAAGGGTTGCACGAGGACGGAGCCAGCGGCCAGTTGGAGCCATCGCGGGACCTGGAGGACGAGCGCTTCCAGTCCGCCCTGGCCGATGCGATCGCCAACCTGCCGGAGCGCGAGCGTCTGGTCCTGGCGCTGTACTACGACGAAGAGCTGAACCTCAAGGAAATCGGCGAGGTGCTGGGGGTCAGCGAGTCGCGTGTCAGCCAGTTGCACAGCCAGTGCGCGGCACGTCTGCGCAGCCGGTTGGGTGAGTGGCGGGCGCGTTGAACCCAGGTTCGATGCAGTCGTTTTTTTAGCGGTACAGAATTGATTGACTGCGCGCTCGGCGCCGAGCGCGTTTAAGACTGCTTGGAGGTCTAATTGAACAAAGACATGAAAATCCTCATCGTTGACGACTTTTCGACAATGCGGCGGATCATCAAGAACCTGTTGCGTGACCTGGGCTTCACCAACACCGAGGAAGCCGACGATGGCACCACGGCGCTCCCCATGCTGGAGAACGGCCACTTCGACTTCCTGGTGACCGACTGGAACATGCCGGGCATGTCCGGTATCGACCTGCTGCGCAAGGTGCGGGCACACGACCGCCTCAAGGGCATGCCGGTGCTGATGGTGACCGCCGAAGCCAAGCGCGACCAGATCATCGAAGCGGCCCAGGCCGGGGTCAACGGCTATGTGGTCAAGCCATTCACCGCCCAGGTGCTCAAAGAAAAGATCGAGAAGATCTTCGAACGCGTCAACGGCTGAGTCACGTCAGGGGGCGCCATGGAGTCACAGAACAACTCTCTGGGTGAGTTCGAATCAACCCTGAAGAAGCATGCCCAAGAACTGGTCGAGAGCCTCGAGCGCGGCCGGTTCGGCGAGGCGGTGCAGCTGATTCACCAGCTGAACCAGACCCGCGACCGTGGCCTGTATCAGGAAGTCGGCAAGCTCACCCGTGAACTGCACAGTGCGATCGTCAGCTTCCAGATCGACCCGGCCATGCCGCAGGCCGAGGAAGTCTCGCAGATCACCGATGCCACCGAGCGCCTCTCCTACGTGGTGCGCCTCACCGAGGGCGCGGCCAACCGCACCATGGACCTGGTGGAGGAGAGCACGCCCGTGCTCAACGACCTCGCGAGCGAGGCCCAGGACCTGTCCGCCGACTGGCAGCGCTTCATGCGTCGCGAGGTGGCGGCGCCGGAATTCCGTGAGCTGGTCAAGCGCGTCGACAGTTTCCTGACGCACAGCGCCGAAGGCAATCGCAAGGTCGCCGGCCATCTCAACGACATTCTGCTGGCCCAGGACTATCAGGACCTGACCGGGCAGGTGATCAAGCGGGTGACCACGCTGGTCACCGAAGTCGAAAGCAATCTGCTCAAGCTCGTGCTGATGGCAAGCCAAGTCGACCGCTTTGCCGGTATCGAACATGACCACCAGCAGCTGCGTGCTGAAAAAGATCAAGAAAAACATCCGACTCGGGGTGAAGGTCCGCAGATTCATGCCGATAAGCGTGAAGACGTCGTGTCCGGTCAGGACGATGTCGACGATCTGCTATCCAGCCTGGGTTTTTAAGGAGCACGTTTAATGAGCTTCGGCGCCGATGAAGAAATCCTTCAGGATTTCCTGGTAGAAGCCGGCGAAATCCTCGAGCTACTGTCCGAGCAACTGGTCGAGCTGGAAAGCCGGCCCGATGATGCGGACCTGCTCAATGCGATTTTCCGCGGTTTCCACACTGTAAAAGGGGGCGCCGGCTTCCTTCAGCTCAACGAGCTGGTGGAGTGCTGCCATATCGCCGAGAACGTGTTCGACATCCTGCGCAAAGGTGAGCGCCGGGTCGACGCGGAACTGATGGACGTGGTGCTCGAGGCCCTCGACACGGTCAACAGCATGTTCAGCCAGGTTCGCGAGCGTTCGGACATCACCCCGGCCACGCCGGAACTGCTGGCGGCACTGTCGCGTCTGGCCGAGCCCGGTGGCGCGCAAGCCCCTGAGCCGGTCGTTGAAGCTGCCCCGCAGGTCGAGGCCGAGCCGGACATCACCGACACCGAGTTCGAGCAACTGCTCGATTCGCTCGATGCGGTCAAGGCGCAAGCCGAGGTCCATGAGCAATTGCAAGGCGAAGTGGTCGGCGCGGGCGGTGACGAAATCACCGACGCCGAGTTCGAATCGCTGCTCGATCAGTTGCATGGCAAGGGCCAGTTCTCGGCGGATGCCGCGCCGAGCGCATCGGCGCCTGCCGCCGCGCCTGCCAGCGACGAAATCACCGACGACGAATTCGAGTCGCTGCTCGACCAGTTGCACGGCAAGGGCACCTTCGCCGTGGACGCCTTGCCGGCTGCCGCCGCGCCTGCGGCCAGCGCAGCATCGGCCGCGCCTGGTGGCGAGGACATTAGCGAGCACGAATTCGAAGCGCTGCTGGACCAGTTGCATGGCAAGGGTAAGTTCTCGGGCGACGCCGTCGCCAGCGAGGCGCCTGCCGCCGTAGCTACAGCCGCGCCTGCCGCCGCCAAGGTCGAGCCCAAGCCTGTGGTCAAACCTGCGCCGGCACCGGTTGCCGCCAAGCCAGCCGCCCCGGCTGCGCCAGCCCGTGCCGCCGCCGCACCGGCCGCCGAAAAGCATGGCGCCAGCGAAGCGGAAACCACGGTGCGGGTCGATACCGCGCGCCTGGACGAAATCATGAACATGGTCGGCGAGCTGGTGCTGGTGCGTAACCGCTTGGTGCGCCTGGGGCTCAACAGCGGCGACGAAGCCATGTCCAAGGCCGTGTCCAACCTCGACGTGGTCACCGCCGACTTGCAGACCGCGGTCATGAAGACCCGCATGCAGCCGATCAAGAAGGTCTTCGGGCGCTTCCCGCGCCTGGTTCGCGACCTGGCGCGCCAGTTGAAGAAAGAGATCAACCTGGAGCTGGTCGGCGAAGAGACCGACCTGGACAAGAACCTCGTCGAGGCACTGGCCGACCCGTTGGTGCACTTGGTGCGCAACGCCGTCGACCATGGTGTCGAGATGCCGGACGAGCGCGAAGCCTCGGGCAAGTCGCGCATGGGCCGGGTGGTGTTGTCCGCCGAACAGGAAGGCGACCATATCCTGCTGTCGATCTCCGACGACGGCAAGGGCATGGACCCGAGTATCCTGCGCGCCAAGGCCGTGGAAAAGGGCCTGATGGACAAGGACGCGGCCGACCGCCTGAGCGAGTCGGACTGCTACAACCTGATCTTCGCCCCGGGCTTCTCGACCAAGACCGAGATTTCCGATGTGTCCGGCCGTGGCGTGGGCATGGACGTGGTGAAAACCAAGATTTCGCAACTCAACGGCTCGATCAATATCTTCTCGGCCAAGGGCCAGGGCTCGAAGATCGTCATCAAGGTGCCGCTGACCCTGGCGATCATGCCGACCCTGATGGTGATGCTGGCCAACCAGGCGTTCGCCTTCCCGCTGGTCAACGTCAACGAGATCTTCCACCTCGACCTGTCGCGCACCAACGTGGTCGACGGCCAGGAAGTGGTGATCGTGCGCGACAAGGCGCTGCCGCTGTTCTACCTCAAGCGCTGGTTGGTCCAGGACCACGAGCACGAAGAGCAGCATGAAGGTCACGTGGTGATCCTGTCGGTCGGCACCCAGCGCATCGGCTTCGTGGTCGACCAGCTGGTCGGCCAGGAAGAAGTGGTGATCAAGCCGCTGGGCAAGATGCTGCAGGGCACGCCGGGCATGTCCGGCGCGACCATCACCGGCGACGGTCGTATCGCGCTGATCCTCGATGTCCCGAGCATGCTCAAGCGTTACGCCGCCCGGCGTATTTGATTTCGGTGGCGCGCCCTGGCGGGTGCGCCACCTAATGGAGTGTTTATGGCAGTCAAGGTCCTGGTGGTGGATGATTCCGGTTTCTTCCGCCGCCGTGTCTCGGAAATTCTCTCGGCGGACCCGACGATCCAGGTCGTGGGTACCGCGACCAACGGCAAGGAAGCGATCGACCAGGCGCTGGCCCTCAAGCCCGATGTCATCACCATGGACTATGAAATGCCCATGATGGACGGCATCACCGCGGTGCGGCACATCATGCAGCGCTGCCCGACGCCGGTGCTGATGTTCTCCTCGCTGACCCACGAAGGCGCCCGCGTCACCCTCGACGCCCTGGATGCCGGTGCGGTCGACTACCTGCCGAAGAACTTCGAGGATATTTCGCGCAACCCGGAGAAGGTCAAGCAGCTGCTGTGCGAGAAGGTCCACACCATTTCGCGCAGCAATCGTCGTTTCAGTGCCTACTCCAGCCCGGCGCCCGCCGCCGCGCCGGTGCCGGCCAGCAGCCATGCCCCAGCCAGCAGCTTCAGCAGCAGCGCCCCTGCGCGCGCCGCCGCCCCGGCCCGTGCCGCGGCACCGGCCGCCGCTCATTCGCCGGCGCCCAAGCGTAAGCCCTACAAGCTGGTCGCCATTGGCACCTCCACGGGTGGTCCGGTGGCACTGCAGCGCGTGCTCACACAACTGCCTGCCGGCTTCCCGGCGCCGATCGTGCTCATCCAGCACATGCCGGCGGCCTTCACCAAGGCCTTCGCCGAGCGCCTGGACAAGCTGTGCAAGATCAGCGTCAAGGAAGCCGAGGACGGCGACGTGCTGCGTCCGGGCCTGGCGCTGCTGGCCCCGGGCGGCAAGCAGATGATGGTCGACGGCCGCGGCACGGTGAAGATCCTGCCGGGCGACGAGCGCCTGAACTACAAGCCTTGCGTCGACATCACCTTCGGCTCCGCCGCCAAGTCGTATGGCGACAAGGTGCTGTCGGTGGTACTCACCGGCATGGGCGCCGATGGCCGCGAAGGCGCGCGCCTGCTCAAGCAGGGCGGCAGCACCGTGTGGGCCCAGGATGAGGCCAGCTGCGTGATCTATGGCATGCCCATGGCCATCGTCAAGGCCAACCTGGCCGATGCCGTTTACAGCCTGGACGAAATCGGCAAGCACCTGGTCGAGGCGTGCGTCTGATGGATGTCTTGAGCCTGATCGGCCTGATCCTCGCGTTCGTCGCCATCGTTGGCGGCAACTTCCTCGAGGGTGGCCATGCCGGTGCGTTGATCAACGGCCCGGCCGCCTTGATCGTGCTGGGCGGCACACTGGCGGCGGCTTTGCTGCAGTCGCCGCTGTCGTCGTTCAAGCGCGCGCTGCAGATCGTGCGCTGGATCTTCTTCCCGCCACGGGTCGACCTCGCTGGCGGCATCGACCGGGTGGTGAACTGGAGCCTGACGGCGCGCAAGGAGGGCCTGCTGGGCCTCGAAGGCGTCGCCGATGCCGAACCTGATCCGTATGCGCGCAAGGGCCTGCAGTTGCTGGTGGACGGCGCCGAGCCGGAAGCCATCCGCAGCATCCTCGAAGTCGACTTCCTGACCCAGGAAGCACGCGACATCCAGGCGGCCAAGGTGTTCGAGAGCATGGGCGGCTATGCGCCGACCATCGGTATCATCGGCGCGGTGATGGGCTTGATCCATGTGATGGGCAACCTGGCCGACCCGTCGCAGCTGGGCAACGGCATTGCCGTGGCCTTCGTCGCCACCATCTACGGTGTGGCCAGCGCCAACCTGATCCTGCTGCCGATCGCCAACAAGCTCAAGGCGGTCACCCTGCGCCAGTCGCGTTATCGCGAAATGCTGCTCGAGGGCTTGCTGTCGATCGCCGAAGGCGAGAACCCGCGCTCGATCGAGCTGAAACTGCAAGGCTTCATGGAGTAAGCCATGGCCCGCCGTCGTAAAGCCGAAGAACACGAGAATCACGAGCGCTGGCTGGTGTCGTACGCCGACTTCATCACCTTGCTGTTCGCCTTCTTCGTGGTCATGTACTCGATTTCGTCGATCAACGAGGGCAAGTACAAACAAATCTCCCAGGCGCTGATCGGGGTGTTCAACGACCCTGAGCGCAGCATGAAGCCCATCCCCATCGGCGATGAGCGGCCGCTGAGCGTCAAGCCAGCCGAGCCGTTGATCAAGGACAGCGAGCAGACCGACGCAGGCCTGGCGCAAACCAGCGTCGACCCGCTGAAGACCATCACCGACGATGTGCGCGACGCCTTCGGCGACCTGATCAAGTCCAACCAGATGACCGTGCGCGGCAACGAACTGTGGGTCGAGATCGAGCTCAACTCGGCACTGTTGTTCGGTAGCGGCGACGCCATGCCCAGTGATGTGGCCTTCGAGATCATCGAGAAGGTGGCGAAGATTCTCAAGCCGTTCGCCAACCCAGTGCACGTCGAGGGCTTCACCGACAACCTGCCGATCCGTACCGCGCAGTACCCGACCAACTGGGAGCTGTCGTCGGCGCGGGCGGCGAGTATCGTTCGCCTGCTGGCGATGGAAGGGGTCAACCCGGCGCGCATGGCCTCGGTGGGTTACGGCGAATACCAGCCGGTGGCTGGCAACGACACGGCCGACGGCCGCGCGCGCAATCGTCGCGTGGTGCTGGTGATCTCGCGCAACCTCGAAGTGCGCCGCAGCCTGACTGGCAGCGGCAGTGCCAATGCCACCCCCGATGCCGCCATGCACCGGGCTGGCACACAAAGTGCACCTGCCACGCCAGCACCGTCGACCGGGGGCTGAATCCGTCAAAACCCCGTCATTGAATTTCACACCGTTCCCGGCAAGGCTGTCGGCCATACCGGGAGGAAGCAACGCACGATGAGAGTCTGGGCAGTAGCCAATCAAAAGGGTGGCGTCGGCAAGACCACCACCACCATCGCCCTCGCTGGCCTGCTGGCCGAGGCGGGCAAGCGCGTGGTCGTCGTCGACCTCGACCCGCACGGTTCGATGACCAGCTACTTCGGGCACAACCCCGACGCGCTCGAGCACAGCTGCTACGACCTGTTCCTGCACAAGGGCACGGTGCCCGAGGGCCTGCCGGGCCAGCTGCTGCTGCCCACCAGCGACGAACGCATCTCGCTGCTGCCGTCGAGCACGGCGCTGGCCGTGCTGGAGCGCCAGTCGCCGGGCCAGAGTGGCCTGGGTCTGGTGATCGCCAAGAGTCTGGCGCAGCTGTGGCAGGATTTCGACTTCGCCCTGATCGACAGCCCGCCCTTGCTGGGCGTGCTGATGGTCAACGCCCTGGCCGCCAGCCAGCAACTGGTGATCCCAGTGCAAACCGAGTTTCTCGCGGTCAAGGGCCTGGAGCGCATGGTCGGCACATTGGCCATGGTCAACCGCTCGCGCAAGCAGGCCTTGCCGTACCAGATCGTCCCGACCCTGTTCGACCGCCGCACCCAGGCCTCGCTGGGCACGCTGAAAGTGCTGCGCGACACCTATGGCGAGCAGGTCTGGCAGGGCTACATCCCGGTCGACACCCGCCTGCGTGACGCCAGCCGCAACGGTGTCACGCCGTCGCAGTTCGACGGCAAGAGCCGTGGGGTGGTCGCCTATCGGGCGCTGCTCAAGCATCTGCTCACTTACCGTTCCGCGCTGCAGGTGGCTTGATGAACTCGGCACCGCGCATCACCAGCAAGCCGCAACTGGCGCTGCAATCCTACCTCGATGGCCTGTTGCAGGAGGCCACCGATACCCTCGACCTGCCAGCGTCGCCCGAGGCGGCGACGGTAGACGAAGGGGAGGAGGCGCCCAGCGACGAGTTCGAAGCCGCGGTCCGTGAGGAGCAGGCCCTGGACGCCAAGCGCCACGCCAGCCCGGCGCCGGTGGAGGTGCGGCCGTTCGCCGAGCCGCAGGCCAAGGTCCTGCCCACTGTCCTGCCCCCGATGCAGCCGGTACCCGAGCCGGTCTTCAGCGTGGTCGACACTCAAGTGGTGGCTGAGGCCAGCACCGAAGTGCAGCCCGCCGAACCCGTCGCGCCACTGGTCGATGTCCACCTGCCTGCGCCCGCGGCACCCGTGCCGCCGGCCACGGTCGACGGTCGCCCGGACTGGGCGGCCGAACCGTTCGAATGCCTGCTGTTCGATGTGGCCGGGCTCACCCTGGCGGTGCCACTGGTGTGCCTTGGCTCGATCTACAGCCTGGCCGGCCAGGAGCTGACGCCGTTGTTCGGCCAGCCGGACTGGTTTCTCGGCATCCTCAGCTGCCAGGCCGGCAACCTGAAGGTGCTGGACACCGCGCGTTGGGTCATGCCCGACCGTTACCGCGATGATTTTCGCCAGGGCCTGCAATACGTGATTTCCGTCCAGGGCTATGAATGGGGGCTGGCCGTGCACCAGGTCAGCCGCTCCCTGCGCCTGGACCCGAACGAGATCAAGTGGCGCAGCCAGCGCGGCCAACGGCCGTGGCTGGCCGGCACGGTGATCGAGCACATGTGCGCGTTGCTGGATGTCGCCGCGCTGGCCGAGCTGATCGCCAGCGGTGCCGTCAAACAGATGAACACCAAACACAACTGAATCAACGCCGCTACTGCCGCGGCAATACAGAGCACACCGCCGATGGCGGGTTTAGAGGGCTAGGGGAATGAAAAAGTCGTCTGCACAAGGTTCCGAAGATCCGATCCTGCAGTGGGTAACCTTCCGTCTGGACAACGAGTCCTACGGCATCAATGTCATGCAGGTGCAGGAAGTCCTGCGCTACACCGAGATCGCCCCGGTTCCGGGCGCCCCCAGCTACGTGCTGGGCATCATCAACCTGCGCGGCAACGTGGTGACGGTGATCGACACCCGCCAGCGTTTCGGCCTGATGCCCACCGAAGTCACCGACAACACCCGCATCGTCATCATCGAGGCGGACAAGCAGGTGGTTGGCATTCTCGTCGACAGCGTCGCTGAAGTGGTCTACCTGCGTCAGTCGGAGATCGAGACCGCGCCGAACGTGGGCAACGAAGAGTCGGCCAAGTTCATCCAGGGCGTGTGCAACAAGAACGGCGAACTGCTGATCCTGGTCGAACTGGACAAGATGATGACCGAGGAAGAGTGGTCCGAGCTGGAGAACATCTGAGTTGATCTTCGAGGTTGCTGTCATCTTCCTGGCGTTGCTCTGGGCGCTGAGCCTGTGGTTCTTCCTCAACTACAGCAAGCGCCAGCGCGAGCTGGCCGCCCAGCAGGCCCAGGGCGACGCCCTGCGCGACCAGCGCATCAAGGACCTGGCCAAGCGCCTGGACGACTACCAGAACGGCACCGTGCGCATGGGCGAGGCGATCCACGAACTTCGCGCGGTGGTGGCGCCAATGCCCGAGAAGCTCCAGCAATTGGAGCAGCGCGACCCCAACAGCGTCACCTTCACTCAGGCGGCCAAGCTGGTGGTGATGGGGGCGAGCGTCGAGGAGCTGACCCAGACTTGTGGGTTGACCCAGGCCGAGGCGCAGTTGATGAGCAAGCTGCACCGCGGCGAGTGATGAATCGGGCGACGCAAGTCGCCCGGTTTTTGTCAGCCCTGGCGCCAAGGCTGGGTGCGGTCTTCGCGACGACTCGCAGTGTCAGCTCGTGGCTCTTGGTACTTATCTAGCCAGAGGGCTAGGTAGACAAGTGGCCTTATGGGGTTACAACCTTGCGCGGCCTATTCGCCCTGCATGGCCGTTCAACGACCGCGCACGATGCGGCGCCTTACTTGCTCCATGAATGATTGCCGCCGACCTTGGCGAAACGGTTGAGGGGTAGCAGTGTGCGTATGGCGTCCTTGCAGCGTTGCAGGTCGATGAACTGGTAGGCGTTGATCCGCGGCATGGCATACAGATTGACGACCTGCCTCAAGGTACGCAGTGCCGGCAGGTGGCGGTCGACCACATCGCTGAGCAAGGCCGGGCCGGTCAGGCGGCTGAGGCGGTTGGCATAGCGATAGAAGTTGGCCGGGTCATCGGCCAGGCTGGGCTTGCTGTCGTAGAAGTCCGGGTTGGTCTGGAAGCGGGCATGCATTTCTTCGGAAATCGCCTCCAGGGTGGGATTGCCGGGGTGGCTGCCGATCAGGCTGGTGTTGTAAAGACAGTTCATGCCCATCTTTTCGTTGGACATCGGTGGCGCCAGCAGCAAGCCGTCGGGGGTAGCGCGCAGTTCGACCTGGTCGATGGCTTCGCCGGGGCTATCGGCCGCTTGCCCATCAATGACTTGCGGGTGTAGCTCGGTGGCCAGCAGGGTATCGTCGACATCCATGTACAACCCCCCTTCGTGATGCAGCATGGGGTAGCGCAGCACGTCGGATGCCGAGGCATAGTTACTGGCGATGCCACCATTGCCATCCAGCGCGGCATCGTATTGGGCGTAGTACTTGCTCAGGCGAAACGCCCTGAAGAAGGCTTGCTCCTCCAATGGCAAGACCTGCAGACCGGGGGCCTTTGCAGCCAGCAGCCGGCTGTTCTCGGCATACGCGTCAGGGGTGGCGCTCGAAAGGAACAGGCGCAGGGTGTAGTCGCTATCCTTGAGTCGCGCAGCATTGTTGCCCAGGTTGCTCAGCAGCTCGGGGCTGATCACCTTGTCGCCGACCCAGAGGCAACTGATTGTCTTGGGGATGGGGTAGCTGTCAGCGGCTTGGGTCGGCAGTTCCACTGGCAACGGAAGATCGACCCCTAGCGCGCGCAGGCTGCGGGTGCGCATGGCGTTGGTGACCGGGCGGCTGGCGGGAGCTGGCACCAGGTCCTTGCTTCCGGCCTGGGCTATGTAACCGTCCGGATCGATCTCGTTGAGGTCATCCTCTTGAATGAAGACATCGCGCTCCATGTCGTATACGACACGGTTGTTGTAGCCATGGAGGCTGACATCGAGGTTGTCGGGGTCACCGTTGTAGAGCGGCGTCCGTACAACGGAGTCGGCGATGGACTGATCGCCGTCCGGCAGCGGCGGGATCGAGTCGTGTGCGTGGAAATAGCGGGCACCCTCAGGCTCTGGAAAGCGGGGTGGGGTGCTCGGGCTCAATGGGTAGCCGATCTGATCGTTCAGCCGCGTTGGCAGGACGAAGCCGTCGCTTTTGAATGCGAACAGTGCTTTGGCGGCTTTGGTGCCGGCGATTGCCAGTGGCACGGCATTGAACAGGCCCCAGCTGATATTGCCGACACCGGCCTGCTTGTCTTGCAGCGTCTTGCCATTGATCGCTTGGTCGAGCCCCAGCCCCAACTGCGCGATACCGCCCACAGCCAGCAACGGTGCAAGGCCCGGAACCACGAGGCACAGCGGTGCCAGCAAGTTGAGTGTGGTGGTCAGGTAGCCAAGCCAGCGGGCTTTGTAGACTTGGCTGTCACGGGTGATGAGGAAGTCGGCATCGTCATAACTGCGTTGGCGCTGACGCTCGGCCAATGCCTGGAAAAGGTCGCCATCAAGCCTGGGGCTGTATTTACCGGGCCGATAGTTGACGTAGGTGCGCGGCGGCCAGGTGCCGTCATCGTTGAAATAGCCATGCTCAGGCGGCAACGGGTGGCGGTTGGGGTAATCGGCCAGACCATCGAGGGCGGTTTCCAGGCCACTGAAGTCGAGGCCTTGCGGGCGGTCGGCCAAGCGGAAATGCTGTTTCAGGGCTTGGCGTTTTACCGGGTCTTTGCACTGCTGGCCAACCCAGTCCTTCATCAGCGCTTCACTGCTGAACGCCAGCAATGGCGAACTGTTGCCGGGCAGGTAGAGTACCGTCAAGCCGCTGGCAGGGTCGCTCAGGTACAGCAGGTCGGTGGCGGCGTAACCGTAGATGTTCAGCGTGCTCTTGACTAGCGCTCTGTCGCTGGGCAGCAACCCGGCGGCTTGCCAGATGAGCTTCCTGGCCGCCTCGCTGAGGCTGCCTTCTGCGACTTGCTTGTTACAGGCTGCGATGAAGTTGAGCTTGCAGGCAAGTCTGTGGGTTTGCAGGTGCTCGCGCCAGTAACCGTCCAGCTGTGCCTTGAAAGGTGTGTGGAAGTCCAGGTTTTCTATGAACTGCTGGAAGGCTTCAGCGGCTATCGGCAGGTGGGTCGAGGCGTCATAGCGTTGCGGCGTGGTGCGGCGGAACAAGCCATTGAACACCGCGAAGGCGGCGCCGTAATGGTTGACGCCGGGATCGGGCAGGGTTTCCACCAGGCGTAGCGGACGATCGGGCAGGGTGCCGGCCCATGGGGTACGAAACAAGGCGCCGAACAGGTTGTTGCTGGACTCACCTTGCCAGTTGCTCAGTACCGCCTGGGGCAAACTCATGCGCTGGGTAACGGCGGCCAGATATCGGCCTGGACCGTCGGGGCGGTAGTGCAGGGTGACAACGTCGATCTGCTCCGGGGCCAGGTCGTGGCCCTGTTGTCCCAACCAATGCTGGATCGCACGGCTGGCTTCGAGGTCCGGGCGCGGTACGTGGCTCAGGTGGTCGATGACGTACTGGACGCCAGCGGCGTTGATGCGGCTTGTGGGCATGTTGTTCACCTTGTTCATTTACGGGGATGACAAGGTTGAATGGCTGAGCGAGGGCGGGGTGGTAGATAGCTACTGGCTGTCGCCTGGTGGCAGTAGTGCCGTGACTGGGGTGATGTCCCGCTCGGCGTTGAGCTCGTCGCTGAACCCAACGGGTACCTTGCCACGCAGCTGCCAGGCAAAGGCAATGATTTCGGCGATGGTCAGGTACAGCGCCTCGGGTATCTGCTCGCCCAATTCCAGCCGCGCCAGCAGGCGCACGAGCTCGGCGTTCTCGTAGATCGGCACTTCATGCTCGCGGGCGATGGCGAGGATGGCTTCGGCCAGCTCATCGTCGCCCTTGGCACTCAGGGTGGGGGCTTGCTGGCCGTCATAGCTCAGGGCGATGGCCTGGCGGGGTTGCTTGTAGTTCATGCGGTTTCGTCCACCCAGCGTTGTTCCAGGCGTGTGCGCGGGCCTTGTGGTGGCGTGCCCGGATGGCATTCCAGGTCGCCGACATCCAGGCCGCGTGCCAGCAAGCGTTCACGCAGCGAACCGAGCTGGCTGTCGATCAGGCGCGCAGTCTGCTCCTGTTCCGCCCATAGTTGTCCTGACAACCGTCCTTGGAGCAGTTGCGCCTGGACCTGCAGAGGGCCGAGCGGTGGCAGGTCGAAAGCCAGTTCGATTCGCCACATGGCTTCCAGTGGATCACGGGCTTCATGTTCGCGATCAGCGTGCTGCTCTGGTGTTTCCTCGCGCTGCAGCTTTACTTGCAAGGGCACGAACTCCTGGCCGTGGCGGATGGGGATTTCGGTTTGCCAGGTGGTCTGCTGGTTGCCGTTCTCCAGCGGGCCGGATTGCTGCAGGCTGGACAACGCATGGCTTTGCAGGCGTGAGACGGCGGCGGCGGCCAGGCGCAGCAACTGCTGCAGGTCGCCTTCGTTTTCCAGGCTCTGCAACAGGCGCGAGGGCAGGGGAAATGCGCCTGGTAGCTGGCGTGGAGTGACCTGGCCAAGCATGCCCAGGGCGCTTCGGGCGAAGCCAGGCAACGCCTGGGCCAGGGTGCTGGTCAGTGCGGGGGGGAGTGATTGGCTTGCGCTCGGGTTGCTCAACTGCGCGACCAACCTCACCAATTGCGTCTTCAGGTCCGGTGTCACAGCGCTTGCCTGGCCGCCAAGCAGCTTGGCCTCGAGGAAGGCGCCACTGTTGTTCAGGGCCTGGGAAAGGTTTTTCGCATCACTCAGCTGACGGGCATCGGGCAAGCTGGCCAGCAGGCGCTCGGCAGTCGCGCGCAACTGCGCTCCGGAATCCCCTGAAGTGGCGATCTGCTGCAGGGCATTGAGCAGGCTTGGCAGGGAGGCCTGGCGGCCCTGTTGGGTCAGCAGTTGCTGCGCCACGGCCAACTGGTCTTGACGACCGCTGAGGGGCATGAAACGCAGCGACTGGTCACCCTGCACCACCGCGCTCAGCAGGCTGCCGACAGGTAGCTGGCGTGGGCTTTCGATGGTCAGGGTGGCGCCTGCCTGGCTGCTGTTGAGCAGGTTCACCAGCGAGCGGAAGCTGGCGATCTCGCCCGCACTCTGCGGCAGTGCCTGGCTGGTCAGGACCTTGCCTTGCAGCAGCGTGCCGACCGGGATCTGGTTGGTATCCAGGCGGGTGAGGGTGGCAATGTTGTTGGCGTTGACCTGTTGCACCATTACCGCCAGGCGACTGCTTTCGGTCTGGCTGACCGTGATCTGGCTGCCTGGAGGCAGTGGTTGGTTGGCGCTGGCCTGCAATTGCATCTGGTTGCCGTTGGCCTGGGTGAGGCGCAGCAGCATCTGGAAGTCCGGGCCGACCTGGCGCATCGACATGACCTCGGCGCGCGCTGTCTCGCCTGGGCCCAACAAGCCGGGCTGTGGTTGCAGCAGGCGCAGCAGTTCGCCGGTCATGGCGGCCTTGGTCGCCTGGGGGGCTAGCGCAGTTTGTGCGCCGAGACTATTGATTTCAGTCATGATTGTATACAACCTGTCGGACCAGCCCTCTTGGCAGCGCAGCAGTGCGTGTAATAATGCCTGCCGCCTGCCACTGCCAGTATAACGGCAGCAAGCAGGGGCACTTGAGACACAAGGTTCATGGTCGGTGCCGCCTGCTTCGCGGGTTTACCCGCGAAGCAGGCGGCACCGACCATGAACCCAACCGCATAAGGCGAAACCGTGACCCTTCACCTCCAAGCCGTGGGCCTGGCCTGCGAGCGCGACTGGCGACTGCTGTTCGAATACCTGGACTTCGAGCTGCGCCCCGGCGACATGTTGCAGATCGCCGGCCCCAACGGCAGTGGCAAGACCAGCCTGCTGCGCTTGCTGGCCGGGCTGATGCAGCCGACAGCCGGGCGCATCCTGTTCAATGGCAAGCCGTTGCTCGAACAGCGCCATGCATTGGCCAGCATCCTGCTGTGGATCGGTCACGCTGCGGGCATCAAGGATTTGCTCACCGCCGAAGAAAATCTCGCCTGGCTTTGTGCCCTGCACCAGCCGGCCAGCCCCGAGGCCATCTGGCGTGCCCTCGAGGCTGTCGGCCTGCGTGGTTTCGAAGATGTGCCTTGTCACACCCTCTCTGCCGGGCAGCAACGGCGTGTCGCCCTGGCCCGCCTGTACCTGGAGGGCCCACCGCTGTGGATTCTCGATGAGCCGTTCACCGCACTCGACAAACAGGGCGTGGCCCAGCTCGAGGCGCATCTGGCGGCGCATTGCGAGCAGGGTGGCACCGTGGTGCTGACCACTCACCACACCCTCGAGCGCAAGCCGTCCGGCTACCGCGAGCTGAACCTGGGGCAGTGGGCGGCATGAGCGTATTCCTTCTTCTATTGCGCCGTGAGGCGCGCCTGTTGTTCCGCCGCCCGGCGGAGCTGGCCAACCCACTGGTGTTCTTCGCTATCGTCGTCGCCCTGTTTCCGCTGGCGGTCGGCCCTGAAACACAATTGTTGCAAACCTTGTCTCCGGGATTGGTCTGGGTCGCGGCATTGCTGGCCGTGCTGCTGTCGCTGGACGGGCTGTTCCGCAGTGATTTCGAGGATGGCTCGCTGGAGCAGTGGGTGCTGTCACCGCATCCACTGGCCATGCTGGTGCTGGCCAAGGTACTGGCACACTGGGTCTTTTCCGGTCTGGCACTGGTATTGTTGGCGCCATTGCTGGCGCTGATGCTCGGCCTGCCTGCCAGTTGTCTGCCGGTACTGTTGGCCTCGCTGCTACTGGGCACGCCGGTGCTGAGCTTGCTGGGCGCCGTGGGAGCCGCGCTGACAGTCGGTCTCAAGCGCGGCGGTTTGCTGCTGGCGCTGCTGATTCTGCCGTTGTATATCCCTGTATTGATCCTGGGCAGTGGCGCGTTGCAGGCCGCATTGCAGAATATGCCGGCGACCGGCCATCTGCTCTGGCTCGCCAGCCTGACTGCCTTGGCTGTGACATTGGCACCCTTTGCGATCGCGGCCGGCCTGAAGATCAGCGTCGGCGAATAACGAGTCCCGGGCACCGCAGCCTGGGCAACACCCTGGATGTACCCTGATGAAAATGAGTTGGACGTGGTTCCACAAACTGGGCTCTCCCAAATGGTTCTATGCCATCAGCGGCCGCATGCTGCCGTGGCTGACCGTCGCCGCCATCCTGTTGCTGCTGGTCGGCGTCACCTGGGGCCTGGCCTTCGCCCCCCAGGACTACCAGCAGGGCGACAGCTTCCGCATCATCTATATTCACGTCCCGGCGGCGATGCTGGCGCAGTCCTGTTATGTGCTGCTGGCGGTGGCCGGGGTGGTGGGCCTGGTATGGAAGATGAAGCTGGCCGATGTCGCCTTGCAGTGCGCGGCACCGATTGGTGCGTGGATGACCGCGGTGGCGCTGGTCACTGGCGCGATCTGGGGCAAACCCACCTGGGGCAGCTGGTGGGTCTGGGATGCGCGCCTGACCTCGATGCTCATCCTGCTGTTCCTGTACTTCGGCATCATCGCCCTGGGCCAGGCCATCAGTAACCGCGACAGCTCGGCCAAGGCCTGCGCGGTGCTGGCCATCGTCGGGGTGGTGAACATCCCGATCATCAAGTACTCGGTGGAGTGGTGGAACACCCTGCACCAGGGCGCCACCTTCACCCTCACTGAAAAACCCGCCATGCCGGCGGAGATGTGGCTGCCGCTGCTGCTCACGGCGCTGGGTTTCTATTGCTTCTTTGGTGCCGTGCTGCTGCTGCGCATGCGCCTCGAAGTGCTCAAGCGTGAAGCCCGGGCCAGCTGGGTGCGCGATGAAGTGTTGAATAGCCTGGGCCGGGAGGCGGCACGATGAGCTTCGCATCCTTCAGTGATTTCCTCGCCATGGGCCACCATGGCCTGTACGTGTGGTCGGCCTACGGCATTTGCCTGGCGGTGCTGGCGCTCAATGTCGCCGCGCCACTGCTGGCTCGCCGTCGCTACCTGCAAGAAGAGGCGCGCCGTCTGCGCCGGGAGAGCAAACCGTGAATCCGCAGCGCAAGAAACGCCTGTTCCTCATCCTCGGCCTGCTGGTCGGTGTCGGCGTGGCCGTGGGCTTTGCCCTGAGCGCCCTGCAACAGAACATCAACCTGTTCTACACCCCGACGCAGATCGCCAATGGCGAAGCGCCGCTGGATACCCGCATTCGCGCCGGCGGCATGGTCGAGAAAGGCTCGGTGCAGCGCTCGGCCGACTCGCTGGACGTACGCTTCGTGGTCACCGACTACACCAAGTCGGTGCCGATCACCTACCGTGGCATTCTCCCCGACCTGTTCCGCGAAGGGCAGGGCATCGTCGCCCTTGGCAAGCTCAATGCCGACGGCGTGGTGGTAGCTGATGAAGTCCTCGCCAAGCACGATGAGAAGTACATGCCGCCTGAAGTCACCAAGGCGCTCAAGGAGAGCGGCCAGGCGGCCAGCGACGCGGGGGCCAAGCCATGAACGCGGCCCTGGTGATTCCCGAACTGGGCCAGTTGTCGATGATCCTGGCCATCTGCTTCGCCGCCGTGCAGGCCACGGTGCCATTGCTCGGGGCCTGGCGTGGCGATTCGCTGTGGATGGGCCTGGCACGCCCGGCCGCCTGGGGGCAGTTCGCCTTCCTCGCCTTTGCCTTCGCCTGCCTCACCCACGCCTTCATGACCGACAACTTCTCGGTCGCCTATGTCGCCAGCAACTCCAACAGCGCCTTGCCCTGGTACTACAAGTTCAGCGCCGTTTGGGGCGCCCACGAAGGCTCGCTGCTGCTCTGGGCGTTGATCCTCGGTGGTTGGACCTTCGCCGTCTCGGTGTTCTCGCGTCAACTGCCACAGGTGATGCTGGCCCGTGTGCTGGCGGTGATGGGCATGATCAGCGTGGGCTTCCTGGCGTTCCTGATCATCACCTCCAACCCGTTCCAGCGCCTGCTGCCGCAGGTGCCGGGCGATGGTCGCGACCTCAACCCGCTGCTGCAGGACTTCGGCCTGATCGTTCACCCGCCCATGCTGTACATGGGCTACGTGGGCTTCTCGGTGGCCTTCGCCTTCGCCATCGCCGCGTTGCTCGGCGGGCGCCTGGACGCGGCCTGGGCGCGCTGGTCACGGCCCTGGACCATCGTTGCCTGGGCATTTCTTGGCGTAGGTATCACCCTCGGCTCGTGGTGGGCCTATTACGAACTGGGCTGGGGCGGCTGGTGGTTCTGGGACCCGGTGGAGAACGCTTCGTTCATGCCGTGGCTGGTGGGCACGGCGCTGATCCACTCGCTGGCGGTCACCGAGAAGCGCGGGGTGTTCAAGAGTTGGACCGTGCTGCTGGCCATCGCTGCGTTCTCCCTGAGCCTGCTGGGCACCTTCCTGGTTCGCTCGGGGGTGCTGACCTCGGTGCACGCCTTTGCCGCCGACCCGTCGCGGGGCATCTTCATCCTGTTCTTCCTGCTGTTCGTGGTGGGTGGCTCGCTGACGCTGTTCGCCCTGCGCGCACCGGTGGTCAAGAGCCAGGTCGGCTTCGCCCTGTGGTCCCGTGAAACCCTGCTGCTGGCCAACAACCTGGTGCTGGTGGTGGCGGCGTCGACGATCCTGCTCGGCACCCTCTACCCGCTGGTGCTCGATGCCTTGACCGGCGCCAAGCTGTCGGTCGGCCCGCCCTACTTCAATGCGCTGTTCCTGCCGTTGATGGCGTTGCTGATGGTGGTGCTCGGCCTGGGCGTGGTGGTGCGCTGGAAGGATACGCCAGGCAAATGGCTGACGAGCATGATGACGCCGGTGCTGGTTGGCAGCGCGGTGCTGGCGCCAGTTGCCGGGTTGATCGTCGATGACTTCGACTGGCCGATCCTGAGCGTGTTCGCCTTGGCCGCCTGGGTAGTCCTGAGCGGCGTGCGCGACATTCTCGACAAGACCCGTCACAAGGGCCTGGTCAAAGGCCTTGGTGGGCTCAACCGCAGCTACTGGGGCATGCACCTGGCGCACCTGGGGCTGGTGGTCTGTGCCCTGGGCGTGGTGTTGTCGAGCAATAACAGTGCCGAGCGCGACCTGCGCATGGCGCCGGGCGAGACCGTCGAGCTGGGCGGTTACCACTTCCTGTTCGAGGGCGCCAAACACTTTGAAGGCCCGAACTTCATTTCTGACAAGGGCACTATCCGCGTCTCGCGCAATGGCCGCGAAGTGTCCGTGCTGCACCCGGAAAAACGCCTGTACACCGTGCAGCAGTCGATGATGACCGAGGCCGGCATCGACGCCGGTTTCACCCGCGACCTGTATGTCGCCTTGGGCGAACCGCTGGAAAACGGCGCCTGGGCAGTGCGGGTGCATATCAAACCCTATGTCCGCTGGATCTGGCTGGGCGGTCTTCTGACCGGCCTGGGCGGCTTGCTGGCGGCCCTCGACCGGCGCTACCGCGTCAAGGTCAAGACCCGGGTGCGTGAGGCCCTGGGCGTGTCTGGAGCAACTGCATGAAGCGTTGGATCATGGTCGTGCCACTGGCGGTGTTCCTGCTGGTGGCGGTCTTTCTCTACAAGGGGTTGTTCCTCAAGCCCGACGAACTGCCTTCGGCAATGATCGGCAAGCCATTCCCGGCATTCTCCCTGGCGTCGGTGCAGGATGACCGCACCCTGACCCAGGCCGACCTGCTCGGGCGTCCGGCGCTGGTCAACGTGTGGGGTACCTGGTGCCCGTCCTGCAAGGTCGAGCACCCCTACCTGAACCAGCTGGCCGAGCAGGGCGTGGTAATCCACGGGGTCAACTACAAGGACGACAACGCCGCCGCGCTGAAGTGGCTGGCCGAGTTCCACAACCCGTACCAGTTGAACATCGCCGACCCACAAGGCTCGCTGGGCCTGGACCTGGGTGTGTACGGCGCGCCGGAAACCTTCCTGGTCGACGCGAAAGGCATCATCCGCTACAAGCATGTGGGCGTGGTCGACGCCACGGTCTGGCGTGAGCAGCTGGCACCGCTGTACCAGGGCCTGGTCGACGAGGCCAGGCCATGAAGCGCTGGCTTGCAGCCGCCGTGCTGGGCATGAGCCTGGCCGGTGTGGCCAAGGCGGCCATCGACACGTATCAGTTTCGCGATGACGCCGAGCGTGAGCGCTACCAGCAACTGACCAAGGAGCTGCGCTGCCCCAAGTGCCAGAACCAGGACATCGCCGACTCCAACGCGCCGATCGCCGCCGACCTGCGCCGCGAGATCTTCCGCATGCTCGGTGAGGGCAAGAGCAACCCACAGATCGTCGACTTCATGGTCGACCGCTATGGCGACTTCGTGCGCTACAAGCCGGCGCTCAGTGGGCGCACCTGGCTGCTGTGGTTCGGCCCGGGCATCCTGCTGGCCGGCGGTTTCGTGGTGCTGGCGGTGATCGTCCGCCGTCGTCGCAACCAGGCCGTGGCCGGCCCCTCGGAACTGTCCGCCGCTGAACGCGAGCGTCTCGCCAAACTGCTGGAAAAAGAAACCGACCATGACTGAATTCTGGCTCAGCGCGGGCCTGTTGCTGCTCGCCGCCCTGGCATTCCTGTTGATTCCCATCTTGCGTGGCCGTCGTCGCCAGCAAGCCGAACAGGACCGTACCGCGCTCAATGTGGCGCTCTATCAAGAGCGGGTCGCCGAACTGGCAGCCCAGCAGCAGGCTGGTGTGCTCGATGCCGGGCAACTGGCCAAGGGCCGTGACGAGGCTGCCCGCGAACTGCTGGCTGACACCGAGCGCAACGGCGCCTCCGCGCAAGGCCATCTGGGCAAGGCTGTCCCGCTGCTGGCGTCGGTGCTGGTGCCAGCCATGGCGTTGGGGCTGTATCTGCACTTCGGTGCCGCCGACAAGGTCGAGCTGACCCAGGAGTTCGCCAGCGCGCCGCAATCCATGCAGGAAATGACGGCGCGCCTTGAGCGTGCCGTGCAGGCGCAGCCGGACTCCGCCGAAGGGTTGTACTTCCTCGGTCGGGCGTACATGGCCGATCAGCGCCCGGCAGATGCCGCCAAGGCTTTCGAGCGTGCCGTGGCCCTGGCCGGGCGTCAGCCCGAGCTGCTCGGGCAATGGGCCCAGGCGCTGTACTTCGCTGCCGACAAGCAATGGAACGCACAGTTGCTGGCATTGACCGACGAAGCACTGAAGGCCGACCCGCGAGAGGTCACCAGCCTTGGCTTACGGGGTATTGCCGCCTTCGAGGGTGAACGCTATCAGGAGGCCATCGATTTCTGGCAACGCCTGCTCGCCCAACTGCCGGAGGGCGACGCCTCGCGCGCCGCGCTGCAGGGCGGTATTGACCGAGCGGCGGACAAACTGAAGGCTTCCGGTGGCAAGGTCGCCGAGGCGGCGCGTCTGAAAGTGCGGGTCGAACTGGCCGCGGCGCTCAAGGACAAGGTGCGCCCGGATGACACCGTGTTCATCTTCGCCCGTGCCAGCCATGGCCCGCCCATGCCCTTGGCCGCCAAGCGTGTCACGGTGGCGCAATTACCCATCGAGGTGGAGCTGTCGGACGCCGATGCAATGATGCCGCAAATGAAACTGTCGGACTTTGCCGAAGTCCAATTGGTTGCTCGTGTCTCGCGCGCTGGTGTTCCCACCCGTGGTGAATGGAAAGCCCAGGGGGCGCCTCTGCCCACCACTACGCGAGCGCCCCAGCACCTGATTATCGACAGCCCCGACTCCTAAGAGAGCAGCCTCATGAACAGCACCGTCCGCCTGACCCTGATCACTCTGGCCCTGGGTCTTTCCGCGTGTACGGTGCACCAGCCAGGCGAGCGGCAATCGCTACCGCCGATCGAGTCCGCGCCAGCGCACAAAGGGCCAGCGGCCAAGCCGCTGCCGGGCGGCAAGCCAAGCACGCCAGCGCCGACACCCAAACCCATGCCTCGCACCTCGGCCAGCTTTGCGCCGCCACCCGGTGGCGCCAGCCATTGGGACCCGAAAATGGGCGTCTACGTGCTGGAAAGGCAACCCAACACCTTCTACCGCCAGCGCACCTACTACCGCTGGAACAACGGCTGGAGCTGGTCGCTGAGCCCCAATGGCCCATGGCAGGAGACCGACAGCAGTGGTGTGCCGGGTGGCCTGGGGCGTGCGTTCGCTCAATAGGTTTTCGCTCGACCGGGCGCGGCCACCCTTGGATAGCCCAACTTGCGCTGCCCGCGCATAATGCCCCTTCGCATTGAACCGGAGGTGGCATGAGCAAGACAGTCCTGGTGCTGGTGGAAACCGTTGACGACTACCTGCCTTTGCTGGAACGAGCAGGCTACCGGCTGATCCGTGCCCCATCACCGCAGATGCGTGCCGACGCCATAGCCCGTCATGCCCATCAGATCGACGCTGTGCTCACCCGTGGTCCGCTGGGCCTGACCGCAGATGAGATCAATACGCTGGTCAACCTGAGGATCATCTGCGTGATCGGTGCCGGCTACGAGCAAGTCGACCTGGCCGCCGCCGCGGCCCGGGGTATCACCATTACCAATGGCGCGGGTGCCAATGCCGGACCGGTCGCCGACCATGCCATGGCCCTGTTGCTGGCGCTGCTGCGCGATATTCCCCGTGCCGATGCCAGCACTCGCCGTGGTGAGTGGAATCGACAGATCAGCCCCTCGGTCAGCGGCAAGCGCATGGGTATCATCGGCCTTGGCGCAGTGGGCCAGGCGATTGCCCGGCGGGCTGCCCTTGGCTTCGACATGAATGTCAGCTACCACAGCCGTACTCCGCGTACCGATGTGCCCTACACCTGGTACGACAGCCCTCGGCACCTGGCCGACGCGGTGGATGTTCTGGTGGTCGCCACCCCGGGTGGCAACGGAACTCGCCACCTGGTCGATACCCAGGTGCTCGAGGCATTGGGCGCCGAGGGTTACCTGGTCAATATCGCCCGCGCCAGCGTGGTGGACACCGAGGCCTTGGTCGCCGCCTTGCGCCAGGGCCAGATCGCCGGCGCCGCGCTGGACGTCTTCGACGATGAACCCGCCGTGCCTGGTGCGCTCAAGGCGTTGGGCAATACTGTGCTGACCCCGCACGTCGCGGGCCAGTCCCCTGAGGCCGCCCGTGATACCGTGGCCCTGGTGCTGCGCAACCTGCAGGCGTTCTTCGCGGGTGAGCCGGTGCTGACACCCGTACGTGGATAAGCCGTTTTCCGATACCCACCCGGCGTTGTGTCGGGCTTGAAAGGAGTCG
This sequence comes from Pseudomonas entomophila, assembly GCF_023277925.1. Taxonomy (NCBI): domain Bacteria; kingdom Pseudomonadati; phylum Pseudomonadota; class Gammaproteobacteria; order Pseudomonadales; family Pseudomonadaceae; genus Pseudomonas; species Pseudomonas entomophila. The sequence goes on along the minus strand of NZ_CP063832.1, from coordinate 2,555,456 downwards.
TTGCATGCAACTCGAGATTTTTCAGGTCGATGCGTTTTCCTCCGAGCCGTTCGGCGGCAACCCTGCGGCAGTGATTCCCTTGCAGCAGTGGCTGCCGGATGACCTGCTGCAGCGCATCGCCGAAGAGAACAACCTGTCCGAGACCGCCTACTTCGTGCGCAACGGCGAAGCATTCGACTTGCGTTGGTTCACCCCGGCCGTCGAAGTCGACTTGTGTGGCCATGCGACGTTGGCTGCCGCCTGGGTGTTGTTCGAGCAGTTGGGTGAGCCGGCCGAAGTGCTGCGTTTCAATACCCGTAGCGGTGAACTCAGGGTAAGCCGTGGGGCCGATGGCCTGTTGGCCATGGACTTCCCCGCCAAGCAGCCGGTAGCCGTGGAAGTACCTGATGGTTTGCTGGCGGCATTGGGCCTGGATAGCGCCCGTGCGTTGTATCGGACAGACGACTATGTGCTGGTGATCGATGATGCGGCGCTGCTCGAGTCACTCAAACCGGATTTCGTCGCGTTGTCGGCGTTCGATGTGCGCGGGATCGCGGTGACTGCGCCAGGGCGCGGATTCGATTTTGTCACACGCTGGTTTGGGCCGCGGGTGGGGGTCAACGAGGATCCGGTTACCGGGTCGGCACACACATCGTTGGCGCCTTACTGGTCGCAGCGCCTGGGCAAGGCCAGCGTGCGCTGCGAACAGGGTGGGGCGCGCAAGGGGCAGTTGCAATGCGAGGTGCCGGGGAACGGGCGGGTGATCATCAGTGGGCGAGGCGCGCTGTACCTGCGTGGTCAGGTCTTTATCTGAAGCCCGATCGAGCACGCCCCACGAGCGCGCAAGGCGCTTCGTGGGGGCAGGCGGGCATCAGGGCATGACGCCCACGGTGCCATTGCCGACTTTTGGCTGTCGATAGAGGTCCAGCAATACCTGGTCAAGCACCTGCGAGGCGCCCCATGGCTTGGGGTCGTTGAGGATGGCCGCCACCGCCCAGGTGTGGCCGTTGCTGTCGCGGCTGAACCCGGCAATTGCCCGCACGGTATTGAGCGTGCCGGTCTTGATGTGCCCTTCACCGCTCATCGCCGTGCGCTTCAGGCGTTTACGCATGGTGCCATCCATGCCCACCAGCGGCATCGAACTGATGAACTCGGCAGCGTAGGGGCTCTTCCAGGCGGCCTGCAGCAGCGCGGCCATTTCGCGGGTGCTGACGCGTTCGGCGCGGGACAGGCCCGAGCCGTTCTCCATCACCAGGTGGGGCGCGGTGATACCTTTCTTGGCCAACCACTGGCGCACCACGCGTTGGGCTGCCCGTGCATCATCGCCATCGGCGTCGGTGCGGAACTGCGCGCCGATACTGAGGAACAGCTGCTGCGCCATGGTGTTGTTGCTGTATTTGTTGATGTCGCGGATGACCTCGACCAGATCTGGCGAGAAGGCCCGGGCCAGCAGGCGTGCGGACTTGGGTGCGTCTTCGAAGCGATCCTGCCCCTGGATGGTGCCGCCCAGCTCGCTCCAGATGGCACGCACGGCGCCGGCGGCGTAGGTCGGGTGATCCAGCAGCGACAGGTAGGTCTGCGAGTTGCAACCATCCGCCAGTTGCCCGGTAACGGTCACACTGACGCCGTCGGCTTGTGTCACCGGGTTGTAGCGCACGTCGCCCGTGCATTGCTTGCCGGCCACTGCCTTGACCTGGTTGTCGATGCGAATGCTGGCGATCGGTGGCTCGGCCGATACCAGCACTTTGCCGCCGTCGTTGCGGGCCACGAAGCGCAAGGCCTTGAGGTTGACCAGCAGGGAGTCGGGCTTGACCAGGAACGGCTTGTTGACGTCGCCGCCGTCGTCATCGAACTGCGGCAGGTTGGGCTGTACGAAGTGGCTACGGTCCAGGACCAGGTCGCCGGTTACCGTGCGCACACCATTGGCCCGCAAGTCACGCATCAGCAGCCAGAGTTTCTCCATGTTCAGCTTGGGATCGCCGCCGCCCTTGAGGTACAGGTTGCCGTTGAGCACGCCGTTGCTCAGGGTGCCATCGGTATAGAACTCGGTCTTCCACTGGTAGGTCGGGCCCAGCAGCTCCAGCGCGGCGTAGGTGGTGATCAGCTTCATGGTCGAAGCCGGGTTGACCGAGACGTCGGCGTTGAACACCGTTGCGGTGCCCGGACCATCCAATGGCAGCATCACCAGCGACAGCGCCGAGTCCTGCAGTTTGTTGGTCTTGAGTGCCTGTTGCACCTTGGGCGGGAGGGTGGTGTTGACGGCGGCGGCCTGGCTGGGGAATGCCAGGGGCAGCAACACGCCGGCGAGCAGCAGTGGGCGGAGCGTCTTGATCATAAAGGTATGAACCCTGCACGAGGGGAAAGGGTAACGGGGCTGTAAGAAATGATGACCCCAGGACGAATAGAGTGCGCATTATGCCCCAAGCGTAGCGCCGATGGGCTGTATTCGACGGAAAAGCGCCGCTGTGCGCCGGAAACTGGTAAAGTGCCGCGCGTAATTACTTGAGAGGATTGTTTCATGGCTACCAACCGTTCCCGTCGCCTGCGCAAGAAACTGTGCGTGGACGAATTCCAGGAGCTGGGTTTCGAACTGAACCTGGGTTTCAAGGAAGACCTGTCCGATGAAGCCATCGATGCCTTCCTCGACGCCTTCCTGGCTGAAGCCATGGATGCAAATGGTCTGGACTATGTCGGCGGCGACGACTTCGGCCTGGTCTGCAAGGCCGAACGTGGCTCGGTCACCGAAGCACAGCGCGCCGCTGTCGAAGCCTGGCTCAAAGGCCGCAGCGAACTGACCAATATCGAAGTCAGCCCGCTGCTGGATGCCTGGTACCCGGAAAAACCGATCAATCCGGCATCGTGATCGGTATGCGGCACAGTCGCTGTGCCGCTTACTTCGCTTCGGCCAGGCTGCCCAGTTGCCTGGCCAGGGCTTTCTCCACACGGCGCATATGCCGTGCCAATGCCTGACGGCGTATCTTCAGCTCGCGCTGAGACAGGCCGGGCTCCTCGAGTGCTTCGCACGCCTGGATCAATGATCTGGCATCCAGCATCCTTGCCGCGCTGAGGATCTTGTGCGCCTGGGCTGCCAGTTCATCCGCATGCAGCTGCGGGTCGATAGCCATCAGTGTGCTGATATCTTGTTGCAGGCTCTGGTACAGGGTGCTCAGTATGCGGTCGCGGTCGTTGACGTTGTCACCGACGATGGCACTCAAGCCGTCCAGGTCGAAGCGATGCCCTGGTTCGTCGCAACCATTGCACGGCCTGCCGTGGCGAGCAATGCTCGCAAGGCGTTGGCCAAGCAGTTGCAGGCCGATGGGTTTGAGCAGGCAGTCATCCATTCCTGCGTCCAGGCATTGCTGGCGCACTTCAGGTTGGGCATTGGCGGTGTAGCCGAGCATGATACAGCGCGGGCGACCGTGCAGGTGCTCTTCGGCGCGCACTGTCCGGGCCAGTTCATAGCCATTCATTCCCGGCATGTTGCAGTCGACGATCAATACATCGAAACAGCCTTCACGCCACTTGCGCAACCCATCGCGGCCATCGCGCGCGCTCTCCTGGCGCAGCCCCAGGTAGTTCAACTGTTGTGCCATGAGCAACAGGTTGGCGGGATGATCGTCGATCACCAGGGTCTTCAGGCGCGCATCCGGCAGTTCGATGTCCGTGGCCATGCGGGGGAGCGGTTCCACGGGGTCGACACATTGCAGGGGCATGGTCAGGCGTACACGTGTTCCCACGCCTTGCAGGCTCTGCAGGCTCAGTTCGCCCCCCATCATCGCGCACAGGTTGCGGCTGATGACCAGCCCCAGCCCAGTGCCGGCACGGGCGCCATCACTGTAGGGATTGGCCTGTGCGAAGGGCGTGAACAGTCGCTGTATGTCTTCCTCGTGGATGCCGATACCGCTGTCACGCACTTCCAGGTCAAGGGAGGGGGTCTCCCGTTCGTGGTCGTTGCGCAGCTTCACGCTGATGCGCACCTGGCCCTGCTCGGTGAACTTGATCGCGTTGCTGACCAGGTTCGACAGCACCTGCTTGAAACGCAGTGGATCAAGCATCACGTGGCAACGCGCCGCGTCGGTGATGGCCACTTTCAATGTCAGGCCCTTGTGGCGGGCCAGGCCGTCGAATACCCGTCCGACAGACTCGACCAGCATGGCCAGGTCGACAGGTTCGGGCGCGAGGGTCAAGTGGCCGGATTCGATGCGAGCGATGTCCAGGATATCGCCGATGAGGCCGAGCAGGTCCTGGGCCGAGTGATGGGCGATTTCCAACGCAGGTCGATCGAGTTGGCCTTGGTCTGCGCGGCGTAGGGCCAGCTCCAGCATACCGATCAGCGCGTTCATCGGTGTGCGGATCTCATGGCTGATGGTGGCGAGGAAGGTGCTCTTGGCTCGGTTCGCGTCATCCGCCTGCTGTTTGGCCAGGCGCAGATCCTGGACCAGATTGCGGCGTTCGCTGATGTCGATCCAGCCGCCGATGATGCCTTGCATCTCGCCCAGCGAGTCGCGGTAGGGAAGGATCCAGTGATAGATCGTCAGTTCTCGGCCGTTCAGGTGTAGAGGGCGGTCCAGAATCAAGGGTTTACCCTGCGCCATGACGCGCTGGTAGTCGTCCTGGACCTGCCGGGTGTAATCAGCATCGCAGAACGGGGTGTCCTCCAGGCGCTTGCCGATGACCTGCTCGGGGCTGGCCCCCACCGCTTGCAGGTAGCTGTCGTTACAACTCTGCAAGCGCCCTTCGTGGTCTCGAACGTACATCGGGTGGGGGGTACCGTTGAGCAAGGCCCCCATGAACTCCAACTGGTCGTTCAGGGCGCGCTCGGCTCGCTGACGTTGCTTGATCTGGCGGCGCAGACGTGCGTTCCAGATCAGTGCAAGCACCAGTAGCATGCCGATGACGCCTACCACCTGCACGATGACCTTGCGGTAATGGCGCCAGTAGGCGTCATCGCGCACGCCGTGGTCCCGCCATCGGCTGTTGATCACCCCGAGCTCCTCGGGGGATATGCTCAGTAGCGCCTTGTCGAGAATCGACGCCAACTCGCCGGCTTGGGGATTTGTCGCCATCGAGAAGGTTGCCGGTTCCGTGCCGACCGTGCTGCGGATCACCAGGTCACTGCTGGTCGCCACCATGTGATTGGCATCGATCAGGGTGGCGATCGCAGCATCCACTGCACCGCTTTCAAGCAGCACCATGGAGTAATAGGCACTCTCCGTTGCGACCTGATGGACCAGCGGGTGGCGGCTGGTCAGTAGCGCTGCCACGCTACTGTCACGAGGGACGGCCACGCGCTTGCCCTTGAGCAGCTTCAGGGTGCTGGGTTGCTCGGCCCCGTTTCGGCCCACCAGCACGTAGGCACTTTCCAGGTAGGGCCTGCTGACCTGCAATGCGTTGGCGCGACGCGTATTGGTGGAATGGGTGGCGATGATGTCGGCACGGCCGGACTCAAGTTGCTCGATCATGTCGCCATCGCCACTGGCGCGCTGGATGTCGAAGCGTAGACCAGTGCGCAAGCGAATGAGTTCGAGCAGATCGGCGACGATCCCCCGCAGGCGGTTGTTGTTGTCGAAAAAGGTAAGGGGGGCGGCGGTATCGTTGACCACCACTCGCATCACCGGATGCTCGCGCAGCCAGCTGTCCTCCCGCGGCGACAACTGCAGCTTGCGGTCGGTCAGCAGGCTGCCACTGCTGGCGCTCCAGCGTTTGAATATATCGATGCGTGTACTGCTTGACTGGGCTTCCAGCGCAGCATCGACCAGTGTCAGCAGCATCCTGTCGTCGTCGCGCAAGGCAAAACTGAAGCCTACGGCTTCGTGCTTGCCAAAATTGGCCATGCGCAGGCTTGGCAGATGGCCTCGGCTGATCAGGTAGTGAGTGGAGACGGTATCGCCGATGAACACATCGGCTTGCTCGAAGGCTACCGCGTTCAGGGCCTGGGTAGACGACTCGAAGGTCAGCAGTTCGGCGTCTGGGTAGGTGGCGTTGATCTCGCCGGGTGGCAAGTAGTGGTAGAGCATGCTCAGGCGCATGCCGTTCAGGCCTGTATCCAGCGCGCGCGTCTCGTCCTCGCGGGTCACCAGTACCGGTTGGTCGATGGCGTAGGGCCGTGACAGGGCCAGGCCCTGGGTCGAGGCTTCGTAGCCATTGGCGCTTCCCAGCAAGTCGATGTGGCCATTCTTCAGGGCGGCGACTGCCGATGCCCGGCTGGGGAAGCGTTGCACGCGGATCGGCAGGCCGAGGGCGTTGCCGATTACGCCAGCGTAATCTGCGGTGAGCCCCTGGTACTCATTGCCGCGGGTGGCAATGTCGAACGGAGGGTAATCCGGTGCCGAAGTTCCCAGGACCAGCTCCTGACGGGTGGTAAGCCAATCACGTTGGGCCGGGGTGAGCGTGGGCTGGGCCGATGTCGGTGAAGCGCGACTGAGCAGGGTGTATGTTTGGCCTGGGTCATTGGATCCGCAGGCACCCTGCAAGGGGGTGCCGAGGCTCAGGCAGAGCAGGGATGTTGCAATGTACCTCCACATCGTGACCTCAAACTAACGCGTTGCGCTTGGCGATATCGATCAATTCCACCAACGTGTTTGCGCGCAGTTTGTGCATGAGGCGCTTTTTGTAGGTGCTGACGGTCTTGTTGCTGAGGAACATGCCCTTGGCAATTTCCTTGTTGCTTCTGCCCTGTGCGAAGAGTTGCAATACCATCAGTTCCCGGTCGTTCACCTGGCGGAACAGCTCCAGCTCCTGTCCTCGATCTACCTGCGCCGGATTGAGTGCCTGGCTGGGGAAGTAGTTATAGCCGGAAAGTACCGCCTTTATGGCGCTGAGCAACTCGCTCAGGTCTTCCTGTTTGCAGACATAACCGGCTGCCCCCGAGTGCATGCAGCGAATCGCGAACAGCGCTGGTGATTGTGCGGTCAGCACCAGTACCTTGAGGGGGATGGCCATGGTTTGTAGACGGGACAGCATTTCCAGGCCGTCGAGCTTGGGGAGGCTGATGTCCAGGATCACCAGGTCCGGACGTGTTTCGCGAATCATCTGCATGGCATCGACGCCATTGTCCGATTCACCAACCACCGTGTAATTCTGATTCTCCAGCAACATCCGGATAGCCAGGCGTATTACCGGGTGGTCGTCGACAATAAATACTGAGTGCATATTCAACATTCCATGCGGCGTGGCGAAAACAGTCGGCACATTAGCTCAGATGAATGTCGGCGGGCAGGGAAGGTCAGTTCGAAAGCTATATATAGGAAATAGCTTACAGCTAAATCGATATCTTGCTACAGGACGTGTAGATGTTGAGTCGTTCGTCTCTCGGTTTTTAGTTTTTTTTGGCGAAAAAATGAAATTATGTTTTGACCTATCGCTAGTGGGTAAGAAGTTTCTTACAGATTAATGCAGTGATTGACAGCCTCTGCCATCATCACTGCTTCATATTCGCTAGGTCGGACTGGAACGTCCGGTCATCTCGCTGGCCATTTCGCTGGCATAACCATCGGTCATGCCGGCGATGAAGTCGATCATGCGCAGGTAGGCGTCGTACAAGGTGCCGTGCGGATCGGGGGCGTTGTTGCCGATCAGGTCCAGGACGCGCTGGCTCTTGAAGGACGGCGTGCGCCCGCCGTGCTGTTCCAGGGCGGCACTGCAGAAGGTGTTGAGAAGGATTTCCAGAGTTGTGTAGGCGCCGATCTCCTGGAGGGTCTTACGCTTGTCCTGGAAGATCTTCTTGCGGGCCATGTCCTTGGCCTGCAGTACACAACGCTGGGCCGGGCCATGCATGTGCTCGACCAGGTCCCCTGTCAGCCGCCCGGCAAGCAGGGCATCCTGCTGTTCGACGAAGGCGAGGGCGGCGGCGTTGGTCAGGTGTTCGATCGCCTTGCCCCGCAGGATTGCCAGCTTGCGACGTCGCGAAGCGCCTGGCCCCAGCTGGCGATAGGTTTCCGGCAGGTCGTCGCCGACCAGGTCGAGCAGTAACGCTTCGACTTCGGTGTACTGCAGCAGGTCCATTTCCAGACCATCCTCGAGGTCGATCAAGGCGTAGCAGATATCGTCGGCGGCCTCCATCAGGTAGACCAATGGGTGGCGAGCCCAGCGCTGGTTTTCCAGCTGTGGCAGGCCAAGCTTGCCGGCGATTTGCTCGAGCAGCGGCAACTCACTGTGGTAGCAGCCAAACTTGTGTTTCTTGTAACCCAGGGCATCGGCGTGGCGAGCGGTCCATGGATACTTGAGGTAGGCGCCGAGGGTGGCGTAGGTCAGGCGCATGCCACCATCGAACTGGTGATACTCAAGCTGAGTGAGGACGCGAAAGCCTTGTGCATTGCCTTCGAAGTTGAGGAAGTCGGCGCGTTCGTCGTCGCTCATGTCGTCCAGCCAGCCACGCCCGGCCGCCTGCTGGAACCAATGGCGGATGGCATCTTCACCGGAATGGCCAAACGGCGGGTTGCCGATGTCGTGGGCCAGGCAGGACGACTGCACGATCATCCCCAGGTCGCTGGGCTCGCACCAGTTCGGCAGCCTGTCGCGCAGGGTCTCGCCTACGCGCATGCCCAGTGAGCGGCCGACGCAGCTCACTTCCAGCGAGTGGGTCAGACGCGTGTGGATGTGATCGTTACTGGTTACCGGGTGCACTTGGGTCTTGCGTCCCAGGCGGCGGAAGGCGCCAGAAAAGATGACGCGGTCGTGGTCTTTGTGAAAGGGGCTGCGGCCCAGCTCTTCAGAGCTGCCGAGGGCCTTGCCCAGTCGTTCGCGGGTCAGCAGGGTATGCCAGTCCAAGGCTCGTTCTCCCGTCATTGAGTGGGCATAGCTTCCAGGGTCTGGCGCGCCCGTGCAAGCACGGGCGTGCAGGGCTCAGGGGCGGCGGCCGCTGCTCAGGAACAGGCGGATCAGCGGTGCCAGGCTGGAGCCCAGGCGCAGCAGGCGCCTCAAGTTGCCACTGCGCACCCCTTTACCCGTGAGGAAGCCCAGCGCCACGACAGCGCCCAGGCCCCACAGCGAGCCATGCCGGACGCCCAGGCCCTCGCCGAATGAGCTGCCCATGCCGCGCAGGCGGCGCACCGGTTCAAGCAACTGGGTGGATTCGTGGTGGATCTGCTGGCGGTGCATTTCCATACGCAGGCGCAACAACGCCTTGCGCAGTTCCCGTGGGTTTCGGGTATCGGGTATTTCGGGCAGGTTCATGGCAGCAGGCGCTCCCTGTCCTTGGCCAGTTCCTCGAGCGTGGCGCCGAACGGTGAAGACTCGTCGAACACTGCGGCTTTCAGGCGCAAGCCGCAGAACAGCGCGGCCAAGCCATAGAACACGCACAGGCCAATGATGCCGGCCAGGCGATAACTGTCCCACAGCAGCACCAGTACCAGCCCGGACAGGGCGGTCAGCAGCAGCAGGGCGAATACCAGCGCAAGCCCGGCGAACAGTAGCAGGCTCAGGGTACGAGCCTTCTGTTCCTGCAACTCGATACCGAACAGCTCGATATGGCTGTGCAGCAAACCCAGCACCGCCGCACCAAGGCGTCTGCCGGAAGTGGCGGCGCCGTTGCCGTCGTTGTCCATGGGCACCTCTCAGCGCTTGGCCAGCAGGCCGATCAGCAAGCCGACGCCGGCAGCGATGCCGATGGCCTGCCAGGGGTTTTCCTGCACGTACTGCTCGGCGCTGCCAAGGGCGGCCTGGCCGCGCTGGCGTACCGAATCCTGGGTCAACTGCAAGGTTTCGCGGGCCTGCATCAAGCGCTCGTGGATCTGCTCGCGCAGTTCATCGGCCTGGTCGCCCGCCAGGTTGGCGGTGTCGGCGAGCAGCTTTTCGGTGTCGCGGACCAAGGCCTGGAAGTCAGCCATCAGTATGTCTTGTGCAGTCTTTGCCGATTTGCTGGCCATGGATGGGCCTCTCCCTGTGGGTGTGTATGGCTATTTCGAGTAATGGGGCGCGCGGAAGGTTCAGTGGCCAGGGCTGGTACGACCCTTGCTACTGATCGGGGCGTGTCTGTTGGCGCCTGCGCTGAAAGCGTGCGCCAGCCGCGCGGATACCGATAAACCTTAACCCAATCCACGACAATCCCAAGAAAAAACCACGCAGGCCCCCCCTTTCACTGAAATGGAGCAGAGGCCTGGCACCGATTAGGTGCAGGGATGCCGGCTCTTGAACTGTCCTGGTGCCTTTTTGCAGGTCTGCCACTTCATGGAAAACATGCACAACGCGATGGACTCCCTGGTCCATGGTTCGAACACCTTGTTCATCCTCATGGGGGCGATTCTGGTCCTGGCCATGCATGCCGGCTTCGCCTTTCTCGAGGTCGGCACGGTACGCCACAAGAACCAGGTCAACGCCCTGTCGAAGATTCTCAGTGATTTCGCCATCTCGGCACTGGTGTACTTCTTCATCGGCTACTGGATCGCCTATGGCGTGAGCTTCATGCAGCCGGCGGCCGAGCTGGCCAGCGACCATGGTTACGCCTTGGTCAAATGCTTCTTCCTGCTAACCTTCGCCGCGGCGATCCCGGCGATCATCTCAGGAGGGATCGCCGAGCGGGCACGGTTCATGCCGCAGTTGTGCGCGACGGCGTTGATCGTGGCATTCATCTATCCGTTTTTCGAAGGGGTGGTGTGGAATGGCAACCTGGGTATCCAGGCATGGCTGCAGGCGCGCTTCGGCGCACCGTTCCATGACTTCGCCGGGTCCGTCGTGGTGCATGCCATGGGCGGGTGGCTGGCCTTGGCAGCGGTCATCCTGCTGGGGGCGCGTCGCGGTCGTTATCGCGATGGCCGGCTAGTGGCCTTCGCTCCGTCGAGCATCCCGTTCCTGGCACTGGGGTCCTGGATCCTGATCATTGGCTGGTTCGGCTTCAACGTCATGAGCGCGCAGACCCTGCAGGGCGTGAGCGGGCTGGTGGCGATCAATTCGCTGATGGCCATGGTAGGCGGCACCTTGTCGGCCTTGCTGGCAGGGCGCAATGACCCAGGCTTCCTGCATAACGGACCGCTGGCCGGGCTGGTGGCGGTTTGCGCGGGTTCCGACCTGATGCACCCGGTAGGGGCGCTGGTGGTCGGTCTGGTGGCGGGAGGCCTGTTCGTCTGGTGCTTCACCGCGGCACAGAACCGCTGGAAGATCGACGATGTGCTCGGTGTGTGGCCGCTGCATGGCCTGTGTGGGGTCTGGGGTGGAATCGCCTGCGGCGTGTTCGGGCAGACGGCGCTGGGCGGGTTGGGCGGTGTCAGCCTGATGAGTCAGTTGCTGGGCAGCCTCGCCGGTGTCGTGGTGGCGTTGGCCGGTGGTTTTGTCGTGTATGGTTCGATCAAGGCGTTGCACGGCCTGCGCCTCAGCCACGAGCAGGAGTTCCAGGGCGCCGACCTGGCGCTGCACCGCATTGGCGCGACCAGCCAGGATTGACCTGGCGCAGGTGCAGGTTGCAGGGTCTGGACCTAGAATAAGCATCCTTGAAGATGATTTCCGGGCCCGTTCATGCTCCCTGAATGCCAGTTGTTCGGTACCCTCGGGTGCCATCTGTGTGAAGTGGCGGAAGCCATGCTGATGCCGTTCGTCGAGCACGGCCTGCTGGTCGAGTTGGTCGACATCGCGGAGAAAGAGGCGCTGTTCGAGCGGTACGGCCTGCTGATTCCAGTGCTGCGCCGCTGCGATACCGGCGCCGAACTGGGCTGGCCGTTCGATGCCGAACAGGTGGTGGCGTTCCTGCGCTGAGTGGTTGATTGACGCTAAGGCGTTTCGCTCCGTATGCTGTATATAAATACAGTATCGAGGTGAAGCCATGCTCAATGTCGAGCAACTCAAGTACAGCATCAATCACATGTCCCCCGAGCGTGTGGGTGACGCTGTGCTGGAATTGCGACTCGATGGCATCGTCACCGATGACCGGACGCCCTTCGGCAAGGTTCATTTCAACACCTGCTTCGCTGAGATCGAGGCATTGTTCCAGCGCGCGGGATTTCATCGCCCGCTGGATGTCGTGGGCTACCAGGGCCTGAGCTATGCCCTCTATGACCCGGGGCGCTGGGACGCCGTGCAGGTGCTGCGCTGGCTGAAGGCGCGCTGTGAGCCGGCCAGCGATGCTGGTTGCGGCGAGCTGGCTAGGGGATAATGTCTCCCCCTGTGATGCCGAGCCCGCCGATGACCACGCCCTTCAACCCCGCCCACCTGCAAGCCAGCACCGTATGCCTGCCACCAGGTCGCTGGGCGACGGTGCTGGATTGCCTGTGCGATCATTTCAAGGGTATCCCCCGCGAGCAGTGGCTCGATCGCTTTGCCCGTGGCCGGGTGCTGGACAGTGAAGGCCGTGCGATCGCCGCGCAGCTTCCCTATCGCCAGGGCTTGCGCCTGCATTACTTTCGCGAGGTGCCCAACGAGAAGCCGATTCCAGTGCAGGAAGAGATCCTGCATGTGGACGAGCACCTGGTGGTAGCGGACAAACCGCATTTCCTGCCGGTGACACCCACCGGCGAGTATGTCGAACAAACTCTGCTGCGCCGCTTGATCCGCCGCCTGGACAACCCGCATCTGGTACCCCTGCATCGTATCGACCGGCATACGGCCGGCCTGGTGCTGTTCTCTGCCAACCCGCAGACCCGTGGCGCCTACCAGCGGCTGTTCCCGGAGCGGCGTATCGACAAGCACTACCAGGCAATTGCCGCGGCCATGCCGCAGCATGTGTTTCCTCTGGTGCACCGCAGCCGCCTGGTGCACGGCGAGCCGTTCTTCCGCATGCATGAGGTCGAGGGGGCCGATAACAGCGAAACCCACGCCTGCGTGCTCGAGAAACAGGGCGAGCTGTGGCGCTATGGCCTGTCGCCGGTGACAGGCAAGACCCACCAGTTGCGGGTGCACATGGCTGCGCTGGGCGCGGGTATCTGCAATGACCCGTTCTATCCTCAGCTGGACAATGAGCAGGACGATTACACGCGACCGCTGAAACTGCTGGCGCACAGCCTGCGTTTCAAGGATCCGTTGAGTGGCGAGGAGCGGTATTTCGAAAGCAGGCTGAGCCTGGCGTGGTAAAGCAGACGGCGCCCCTTGGGGCGCCGTCTGCTGTCTAGCGGTTGAAGCGTTCCACCAGCGAGTATTGAGTGCCCGCGGTGCTGGTCAGCTCTTCGCTGAGCAGTGCCGAGCGCTGTGCCTGGCCCGCAGTCTGGTCGGCCAGGTCGGCGATGGTGCTGATGTTGCGGCTGATCTCTTCGGCCACCGCGGTCTGTTCCTCTGTGGCTGCGGCGATCTGGGTGGCCATGTCGGTGATGTTGGCCACCGCTTCGCTGATGCCCACCAGGGCCTGGTCAGCCTCCATCACTCGCTCGACACCTTCCTGGGCCTGGCGGTGGCCGGTCTCCATGGTCTGCACTGCATTGTTGGCGGTCTGCTGCAGCTTGGCGATCAGGCCGTGAATCTGCCCGGTGGACTCGGCGGTGCGCTGGGCCAGTTGGCGGACTTCGTCGGCGACGACCGCGAAGCCCCGGCCCATCTCGCCGGCACGGGCAGCCTCGATGGCGGCATTGAGTGCCAGCAGGTTGGTCTGGTCGGCAATGCCCTTGATCACATCGACCACGCCGCCAATTTCGTCACTGTCCTTGGCCAGTTGCGTGACCGTCAGGCCGGTCTCGCCCACGGCGGCGGACAGCCGTTCGATCGCGTCGCGCGTCTCGCCGGCGATATGGCGGCCCTGGCTGGTCAGGCGATTGGCCTCTTGCGTGGCGTCGGCGGTGCGCTGCACGTGGTTGGCCACTTCTTGGGTGGTAGCGGCCATCTGATTGACCGCGGCGGCCACTTGCTCGGTTTCCACGCGTTGGCGCTCCAGGCCCGAGGAGCTCTGGTGGGCAAGGGCATCGGACTGGCGAGCCTGGTCGCTCAGTTGCTCGGCACTGTCCTGCAGGCGGGTCAGGCAGGTCTTCATCCGTGCGTCCTGGCTGAGCATGGCCATTTCCAGGCGGGCTTGGACACCACGGCTGTCGGTGTACATTTGCGCGATCAGCGGGTCGGAGGTGGTCTGTTCGGCCAGACGCAGCAGGCGCTTGAGGCCGCGTTGCTGCCAGCTCAGGCCGAGCAGGCCCAGGGGGACCGACAGGCCGGCCGCCAGGGCGAAGCCCCAGGAGTGGCCCAGCCAGTTGCCAATCAGGAAGCCGGCCTGGCTGATGAGGATGAATGGCAGCCAGTCCTGTAGCACCGGTAGCCATTTGTCGCGTTTCGGGATGGCCGACTTGCCTTGGTTGATGCGCTGGTACAGCGCTTCGGCGCGGCGGATTTGTTCGGCGGTGGGTTTGACCCGTACCGACTCATAGCCGACCACCTGGTTGCTGTCGTACACCGGGGTGACGTAGGCGTTCACCCAGTAGTGATCGCCCGACTTGCAGCGGTTCTTGACGATACCCATCCACGGCAGGCCCTGCTTGAGGGTCTGCCACATGTGGGCGAACACGGCCGGCGGCACATCGGGGTGGCGAACCAGGTTGTGCGGCGCGCCCATCAGTTCCTCGCGGGAAAAACCGCTGATCTCGATGAATGCGTCGTTGCAGTAGGTGATCACGCCTTTGGCGTTGGTAGTGGAGATCAACCGCTGCTGGGCAGGGAAAGTCCGTTCTCTCTGGGTAATCGGCTGGTTGTTACGCATTGGCTGTTCAATCCGCAAGGCTTTCGACAGGTATCGGCAAGCCTCTGGTTTTATTGAATGAATATTTAACTGCCATTGACCTGGCGCAAGGCGGTGATGCAGAGGCTGAAGTAGCGATGCCGGCATGATCGCGTAAGTTGCTGCCAATGTTGCAGTTTTATTTATGGTTTGTGACGATTGGGTCGGATCATGACCTATTGTTCAGCTCGGGGCCAGCATCGGATAAGTGAAGCCGGTGAAGTGCGCCAGGTTGACACCAACATGGCACAGCACCGCTGCGGCCAGTCCGCCATGGCGATAGGCCAGACCATACCCCACCCCGGCCAGGCTGGCCAGGTAGAACCACTGCCAGCCACCGCCCAGGTGTGCCAGGCCAAACAGCAGCGCGGCGGCGATCAGCGCCAGGCCCTCATGCTTGAACAGGCGTTGCAGCCCGCCCTGTATATAACCCCGGAACAGCAATTCCTCGGTCAGGCTGACCAGCAGCAGGTTGTTCAGCAGCCACAGCCAGGCCTGGTCCGGCCACTTTGGCGCCCAGGCCACCAGGCCCATCGACCAGGCGCCACCCAGGCAAGCGAGCAGCGTCAGCGGCAGTATCACGCCGAGGCTCGTGGACAAGCCGCGTGTGCGCAGCATCACCAACCACGGGCAGGCCAGCAGAAGCCATGCGCCGATCAGTGGCTTGTCCAGGTTCAGGTACATGGAGAATGGAATGGCGCCTGCGCTGAGCACGGCCTTGTCGATCACCTTGGCACCGTTGAACCCGGGTAGCCAGTGCAGTGCCAGGGCGAAGGCCAGGGCGATGAACAGGACGTGGCCAAGGGTTTGCTGCCAGCGTACCCGCCGACGTGCCAGTAAGGCGCTGCACAGCAGGGCGAGCAAGGCCGGCAGGGCAGCCACACCCAGGCTGCCGTAGGTCAGTGCGAGGGTGTAGCCGAGGCCAAGCAGAAGCAGGGCGATCCAGTAGGGAAGAGGCATGAGGTTTCCTTGTGCCGGTAAGTCCATGGAGGGTTGGACTTACCGTTCGTCGCCCAAGACACCTGTGCCGCGGCAGATCAGCCCGCGATCAATTGCCGCAGCACAAAGTGCAGGATCCCTCCCGACTTGAAGTACTCCACTTCATTCAGTGTGTCGATCCGGCACAGCACCTCGACTTGGACCGTTTGGCCATCCTCTCGGGTGATGCGCACGGGCAGGTTCATGCCGGGGCGGATCTGTGCACCCGAGAGTCCCAGCACATCGATGCGCTCCTTGCCGGTCAGGCCGAGCTGTTTGCGGTCGTTCCCGGCCTTGAACTGCAGCGGCAGCACACCCATGCCCACCAGGTTCGAGCGGTGGATACGCTCGAAACTTTCCGCCAGCACGGCCTTGACCCCCAACAGGTTGGTGCCCTTGGCCGCCCAGTCGCGGCTTGAGCCGGTGCCGTACTCCTGGCCGGCAATCACCACCAGTGGCGTGCCATCCCGTTGGTAGCGCATGGCGGCGTCATAGATCGACAGTTTCTCGCCGCTGGGCACGTACAAGGTATTGCCGCCTTCCTCGCCGCCCAGCATTTCGTTGCGAATACGGATGTTGGCGAAGGTGCCGCGCATCATCACTTCGTGGTTGCCACGCCGCGAACCGTAGGAGTTGAAGTCGCGCGGTTCCACGCCCTGCTCACGCAGGTAGCGCCCGGCCGGGCTGTCGGCCTTGATGTTGCCGGCTGGCGAGATATGGTCGGTGGTCACCGAATCACCCAGCAGGGCCAGGATGCACGCGCCCTGGATGTCGCGGACTTCTGGCAGCGGGCCGCCGATGTCATCGAAGAACGGCGGGTGCTGGATGTAGGTGGAATCGTCCTGCCAGGCATAGGTGGCGGCCTTGGGCACTGCGATGGCCTGCCACTGGGCGTCGCCGGCGAACACCTCGGCATACTCCTTGTGGAACATGTCGGTGTCGACATTGGCGACCGCCTCGGCGATCTCCTGCTGGCTGGGCCAGATGTCGCGCAGGTACACGGGCTGGCCATCCTTGCCGGTGCCCAGGGCGTCCTGGGTCAGGTCCACGCGCACGCTGCCCGCCAGTGCATAGGCGACCACCAGTGGCGGCGAAGCCAGCCAGTTGGTCTTGACCAGCGGATGCACGCGCCCCTCGAAGTTGCGGTTGCCCGACAGCACCGAGGCGACGGTCAGGTCGGCGCTGCCGATGGCTTTCTCGATGGCATCGTCCAGTGGCCCGGAATTGCCGATGCAAGTGGTGCAGCCATAGCCGACCAGGTCGAAGCCGAGCTGGTCGAGGTAGGGCGTAAGGCCTGCCGCCTTGAAGTAGTCGGTGACCACCTTCGAGCCCGGCGCGAGGGAGCTCTTGACCCAGGGTTTGCGCCGCAGACCCTTTTCCACGGCCTTCTTCGCCACCAGGCCGGCGGCCATCATCACGCTGGGGTTGGAGGTGTTGGTACAGGAGGTGATGGCGGCGATCACCACGGCGCCGTCGCGCAGGGTGTGGGTCTGGCCGCCGTGAACATAGTCGATTTCGCCAGCCTGGTCGGCATTGCCCACCGCCACACCACCGCCGCCTTCGCTTTCCAGGCGGCCGACCTCCTTGGCCAGGGGCTTGGGTTGCAGCTCGATGAAGTGGTCGAACGCCTGGCTGACCTGGCCCAGTGCCACCCGGTCCTGCGGACGCTTGGGCCCGGCCAGGCTGGCTTCCACTTCATGCATGTCCAGGGCGAGCGTGTCGGTGAACTGTGGCTCATGCCCAGGCAGGCGCCACAACCCCTGCGCCTTGCAATAGGCCTCGACCAGTTGCACGGTCGCTTCCGGGCGCCCGGACAGGCGCAGGTAGTCCAGGGTCACTTGGTCGACCGGGAAGAAACCACAGGTGGCGCCGTACTCCGGGGCCATGTTGGCGATGGTGGCGCGGTCGGCCAGCGGCAGGTCGGCCAGGCCATCGCCGTAGAACTCGACGAACTTGCCCACCACCCCCTTCTTGCGCAGCATTTGCGTGACCGTGAGCACCAGGTCGGTGGCGGTGATGCCTTCGCGCAGCTTGCCGGTCAGCTGGAAGCCGATCACCTCGGGGATCAGCATCGATACCGGCTGGCCGAGCATGGCCGCCTCGGCCTCGATGCCGCCCACGCCCCAGCCGAGCACGCCCAGGCCGTTGATCATGGTGGTGTGCGAGTCGGTACCGACCAGGGTGTCGGGGAAGGCGTAGGTGCGCCCATCCTGCTCGTTGGTCCAGACCGTGCGGCCCAAATACTCCAGGTTGACCTGGTGGCAGATGCCGGTGCCCGGCGGCACCACGCGGAAGTTGGCGAAGGCGCTCTGGCCCCAGCGCAGGAAGGCGTAGCGCTCGCCGTTGCGCTGCATCTCGATGTCGACGTTCTGGGCGAAGGCGCTGGGGCTGGCGTAGCGGTCGACCATCACCGAGTGGTCGATCACCAGGTCCACCGGCGACAGCGGGTTGATGCGCTGTGGGTCGCCACCGGCCTTGGCCATGGCTGCGCGCATGGCGGCCAGGTCGACCACCGCGGGTACGCCGGTGAAGTCCTGCATCAGTACCCGCGCCGGGCGGTACTGGATCTCGCGGTCCGAGCGGCGCTCAGCCAGCCACTTGGCCAGGGCGCGCAGGTCGTCGCCGGTGACGGTCTTGCCGTCCTCCCAGCGCAGCAGGTTTTCCAGCAGCACCTTCAACGACATGGGCAGGTGCTGCAGGTCACCCAACTGGCGGGCGGCCTCGGCGAGGCTGAAATAGTGGTAGACGTGGCCGGCCACGTCGAGGGTCTTGAGGGTTTTCAGGCTGTCGAGCGAGGGCATCTACAACTCCTTGGTGCTCCGGTGCCCGGCCGATACAGGTTGCTCGCCGGTGTCACCGCTCTGGATCGGTCCGCACGGCACGGACCTGGCTGAACAGTCAGGTTAGACCCGTTTGCCGGGCCTGCCCCTTTTCTGGACCGATGGGGCATGTCGCCAGTTCCGATCTTCCTTTATCATTCGCCGCCCTGGCGCCGTCTGCGCCAGTGATGTGGAGTGAGAAATGAATACCCTGTTCATGCATTGCCGGCCCGGTTTCGAGGGCGAGGTCTGTGCCGAAATCAGCGAACTTGCCGCCCAACTTGGGGTGGCCGGCTATGCCAAGGGCAAGCCGCAGAGTGCGTGCGCCGAGTTCGTCTGCACGGAGCCCGATGGCGCGCAGCGGCTGATGCATGAGTTGCGTTTTGCCCAACTGATCTTCCCGCGCCAGTGGGCGAGGGGGGCTTTCGTCGAGCTCCCGGAGAAAGACCGCATCAGCGTGCTGCTGGAGCACCTGGCCGACCTGCCGGTGTGCGGCAGCCTGTGGCTGGAAGTGCTCGACAGCAACGAAGGCAAGGAGCTGTCGACCTTCTGCCGCAAGTTCGAGGTGCCCCTGCGCAAAGCACTGGAGAAAGCCGGCAGGCTGGTCGACGACGCCCGGCGCCCGCGTCTGTTGTTGACGTTCATCAGCGGTCGGCGTGTGTTCCTGGGCCTGGCCGAGGCGGACAATTCGGCCCTGTGGCCGATGGGCATCCCACGGCTGAAGTTCCCCCGCGAGGCACCCAGCCGCTCGACCCTCAAGCTTGAGGAGGCGTGGCATCAGTTCATTGCGCGCGAGCAGTGGGACCAGCGCCTGAACGACGACATGACCGGTGTCGACCTGGGCGCCTCGCCGGGCGGCTGGACTTACCAACTGGTCAAGCGCGGCATGCTGGTGACCGCCATCGACAACGGCCCCATGGCTGAGAGCCTGATGGACACCGGCCTGGTGACGCACCTGATGGCCGACGGTTTCACCTGGAAACCCAAGCAGACGGTGGACTGGATGGTCTGCGATATCGTCGAGAAGCCCGCGCGCACTGCCTCGCTGATCGAGACGTGGCTGGGCGAAGGGCTATGTCGCGAGGCGGTGGTCAACCTCAAGTTGCCAATGAAGCAGCGCCATGCCGAAGTGCGCAAGTTGCTCGACCGTATGGAGGCCGGGTTCAAGGAGCGCAAGGTGAAGGTGTCGATTGCTTGCAAGCAGCTGTATCACGACCGTGAGGAAGTAACCTGTCACCTGCGTCGGCTGGACCTCAAGCCGCGTTGAGCCGATGCCCTGCCGCGCGTAGGAGCCAAAACCCTGGGAGCCGGCAGGTGGGCTTGGAGTCCACCCGGTGATGCGCCACAATGCCTTTCATTTAGCGGAGCCCCCCATGACCGACCTGACCCACGACGCGACCCTCGACGCCACCGGCCTCAACTGCCCGGAGCCGGTGATGATGCTGCACAAGCATGTGCGCGAGCTGGCAGCCGGCGGCGTGCTCAAGGTGATTGCCACCGACCCGTCGACCCGCCGCGACATTCCCAAGTTTTGCGTCTTCCTCGGCCACGAGCTGCTGTCCCAGCAGGAAGAGGCTGGCACCTACCTGTACTGGATCCGCAAGAAGGCCGACTGAGCCCCGCGCGATCGCGCTACACTGCGCTCCCCTGACAGGAGAGCGCCATGCTGATAGTTGCCGACGAGAATATCCCGCTGCTCGATGCCTTCTTCGCCGGGTTCGGCGAGATCCGCCGTTACCCTGGGCGTGCCATCGATGCCGCCAGCGTCAAGGACGCCGACGTGCTGTTGGTGCGTTCGGTGACCCGTGTCGACCGGCAACTGCTCGATGGTAGCAAGGTGCGTTTCGTCGGCACCTGCACCATCGGCACCGACCACCTGGACCTCGACTACTTCTCCAATGCCGGCATCCACTGGAGCAGTGCCCCGGGATGCAACGCCCGCGGTGTGGTCGACTACGTGCTGGGCAGCTTGCTGACCCTGGCCGAACTCGAAGGTGTCGACTTGAACAAGCGTGTCTATGGCGTGGTTGGCGTGGGCGAGGTGGGGGGGCGCCTGGCGCGGGTGCTGCATGGCCTGGGCTGGAAGGTGCTGGTCTGCGACCCGGTGCGCGAGGCCAGCGAAGGGGGTGAGTTCGTCAGCCTTGAGACGATCCTTGCACAGTGCGACGTGATCAGCCTGCACACGCCGCTGCAGCGAGGTGGCGAGCATCCGACCTGGCATCTGCTTGACCGCAAAAGGTTGGCAAGCCTGCGCCCCGGTGCTTGGTTGATCAACGCCAGCCGCGGCCCTGTGGTGGACAACAGGGCCCTGCGCGAACTGCTGCTCGACCGCGAGGACGTGCATGCGGTGCTCGATGTCTGGGAAGGCGAGCCGCAGGTGGACCTGCAACTGGCCGACCTGTGCACCCTGGCCACCCCGCACATCGCTGGTTACAGCCTGGATGGCAAGCAACGCGGCACGGCACAGATCTACCAGGCATTCTGCCGCTGGCGCGGTGAGCCCGAGCAGGTACGCCTGGCCGATCTGTTGCCGGCACAAGCACTGGCGCGAATCGACCTGGATGCCAACGCAGAGCCGGCCTGGGCGCTGGCCACCCTGTGCCGTGCGGTGTACGACCCGCGCCGTGACGATGCCGATTTCCGCCGCTGCCTGAGCGACGATGTGGCTGAACAGCGCACGGCGTTCGACCTGCTGCGCAAGCATTATCCGGTACGGCGGGAGATCGAAGGGTTGGCGGTCGGTTTGCGCGGTGAGGCACCACAGCTGGCGCAGATGGTCAGTGCACTGGGGGCGGAGCTGGTTGGCGTAGCGTGACCCCTGTAGGAGCGGCTTCAGCCGCGAAGCAAGCGACGCGGTAAAGGGCACCGGCTGCGCCGGTGTTCGCGGCTGAAGCCGCTCCTACAGCGACCGGTGCACACCAACAAGTTGTTGGCCACCCAACAAAAACCCGGCGCATGCGCCGGGTTGCGATGAATGCTTGTTCTGGCTTTCAGCCCTTGCGGACTTTCTCGACCCGGCTTTGTTCAAGATCCTGGCACGCCTTCTGGATCATCTGCTCGGTAATCGGGATTTCGCGGCCCTGGGCATCGATGACCGAACCGCACACCTGGGGCTGCGACGGTTTCTGCGCCTTTGGGGGCTGGTTGCTGTGCTGCAAGCTCATGTCCTGTCTCCTCTTCAGGTTCAAGCTCAGGATACTGTCGCGCCGTGAATGACCTGTGACAGTTCCCTCGGTTTCACGACCCGGACAGTCCAACAGAAACTGAGGCTAAGCTCCAGTGGCACTTTAGAACGAATCCATCTAGGGGCTGTTGAACGGCGGTTTCATTCACCTGTCATGCGACGTCATTGATTTCCAGGCGTTCCCGCCAGGCGGACGAGTGGTAGTCTTTGCGCTCACCTGTACCGAACGACGGTCGCCATGCCTGAACCGATCTCTTCCCGCCAACGCCGTGCCCTGCACCTGGGCTGGCACTTCATCCGCCCATACCGTCGCCAAGCCCTGCTGGCTTTGCTGGCGCTGGTGGTCACCGCCGGCATCACCTTGTCGATGGGGCAGGGTATTCGGTTGTTGGTCGACCAGGGCTTCATGACCCGCTCGCCCCACCAGCTCAACCAGACCATCGGTTTGTTCCTGCTGCTGGTGATGGCGCTGGCGGTCGGCACCTTTGCCCGCTTCTACCTGGTGTCATGGATCGGCGAGCGCTGCGTCGCCGATATCCGTCGAGCGGTGTTCGATCATCTGGTCAGCCTGCATCCCGGCTTTTTCGAGGATAACCGCAGCTCGGAGATCCAGTCTCGGTTGACCGCCGACACCACGCTGCTGCAGTCGGTGATCGGCTCGTCGCTGTCGATGTTCCTGCGCAATGCCTTGATGGTGGTCGGTGGTGTGCTGCTGTTGTTCGTGACCAACCCCAAGCTCACCAGCATCGTGGTGTTGGCCCTGCCGCTGGTGCTGGCACCGATCCTGCTGTTCGGTCGGCGGGTGCGCAGCCTGTCGCGCCAGAGCCAGGACCGGGTCGCCGATGTCGGCAGCTATGTCGCCGAAACCCTGGGCCAGATCAAGACGGTGCAAGCCTACAACCATGAAGCGCGTGACCGCCTGTTGTTCGCCGAGACCGTGGAGGCGGCGTTCGCCGTGGCGCGGCGGCGGATCGCCCAGCGTGCCTGGCTGATCACCCTGGTGATCGTGCTGGTGCTCGGCGCGGTGGGGGTGATGCTCTGGGTGGGTGGCATGGATGTGATCGCCGGGCGGATCACTGGCGGTGAGCTGGCGGCCTTCGTGTTCTACAGCTTGATAGTCGGCAGCGCCTTCGGCACCTTGAGCGAGGTGATCGGTGAGCTGCAACGGGCGGCGGGTGCTGCCGAGCGCATCGCTGAGCTGCTGGCCGCGCAGAGTGTGATCCTGCCGCCGGTCGAGGCGAGCTGCCTGCCGGGTGGGCGTGCCCGTGGTGCCATCGAGTTGCACGAGGTGCGTTTCGCCTACCCGTCACGCCCCGCGGTGGCTGCTGTGGATGGTCTTAGCCTGCTGGTTCAACCTGGCCAGACCGTGGCCTTGGTAGGGCCGTCGGGTGCCGGCAAGTCGACCCTGTTCGACCTGTTGTTGCGCTTCTACGACCCGCAGTCAGGCAGCATCCTGCTCGATGGCCAGCCAATCAGCGCATTGTCGCCCGCTGAGCTACGTGCCCAGTTCGCCCTGGTAGCCCAACAGCCCGCGCTGTTTCGTGGCACGGTGGAAGCCAACATCCGTTATGGCCGGCCCGAAGCCAGTCTGGCCGACGTCGAAGCCGCAGCGCGCAGTGCTCATGCCCACGAATTCATCGTGCAACTGCCCCAGGGCTACCAGACCCCACTGGGCGAGGGCGGTGGTGGGTTATCCGGTGGGCAGCGCCAGCGCCTGGCGATTGCCCGGGCGTTGCTGGTGAACGCCCCGGTCCTGTTACTGGACGAAGCCACCAGCGCCCTCGATGCGCAAAGCGAACATCTGATCCAGCAGGCACTGCCACTGCTGATGGTCGGACGCACCACGCTGGTTATTGCCCATCGCCTGGCCACGGTGCAATATGCCGACCGTATCGCGGTGATCGACAAGGGCCGCTTGGTCGCCTTCGGTACGCACCGCCAGTTGCTTGAGGACAGCCCGCTGTATGCCCGGCTGGCAGCACTGCAATTCAGTGGTGGGTGAGTCTGTCGTGAATTTGTAACATTTCTGTAGCAATTGCCTGAGACTATCTGGATCAGCTGTTGCGTAAGTGCTCGACCTGGCTGCTATCGACCGATGGCGGCTTTTTTTTGGCCCGAGAACGAGGACAAGGATGTCTCTGCCGGCAGCGCTCGCGTGTGCCGTTTCCCTACTTCCTTGTTCCGAGATCCGCAATGTTGCGTAAATCCCTCAGAGTGCAAATTCTCTCCCTGCTTGGTGGCAGCCTGGTGGCGATCCTGCTGATCGCGCTGGTGTGCTTCCAGTTTCTGTCCTCCAGCGTGCGTGGCTATGCCGAGCTGGTTGACGGGCCGTTGCGTGCCTCGCAACTGATTGATGAAGCCAACCTGCAGTTCAAGATCCAGGTGCAGGAATGGAAGAACGTGCTGCTGCGCGGCCGCCAGCCGGCCGAGCTGGACAAGTACTGGCAGCAGTTCCAGGCGCGTGAACAGCAGGTGCAGCAATTGCTGGGGCAGTTGATCGCCAATGGCGATCCGGCGCTCAAGGGGCGACTGGAGCAACTCAAGGATAGCCATCGCCAGTTGGGCACGGCCTATGAACAAGGGCGCCAGGCCTTCCTCGCCGCCGGTGGCGACCCCGTGGCAGGCGACCTGGCGGTCAAGGGCGTTGACCGCGCCACCAGTGACCAGATGAGCGCGTTGGTCGAGCAACTGCGGGCCGATGCCGGTAGCCGCGCCAGTGCCATCAGCGCCAGCGCCGAGCGCACCGTGTGGCTGGGGGTGCTGGTGATGCTGGCCTCGGCGGTGCTTGTAGGTCTGTTCAGCCTGTGGCTGGTCAATCGCAGCCTGGTCGAGCCGATCCGCCAGCTCATCGACTATGTCGCCCAGCTCAGTCAGGGCCGCTTTGGCGCTCGGGTGCAAAGCAGCCGCGAAGACGAACTGGGGCGGCTGGCGCTGGCGGCCAATACCCTGCGTGATTTTCTCGCCGACACCGTTGGCCGGCTCAAAGGCAACGCCGAAGAGCTGGAAAGCGCCAGCGGCCGGCTGCGCAATATTGCCGGCGACATGGCCCACGGTACCCAGGACCAGTTCCAGCGCACCGACCAGGTCGCCACCGCCATGCACGAAATGTCCGCCACGGCCCAGGAAGTGGCCCGCCATGCCGCTGCAGCGGCGCGTGCGGCGGACGATGCCGACCACAGTGCCCAGGCGGGTGATCGGGTGATGCAGCAGACCATCGATACCATTGCCTTGGTCAACCGCGAGATTGCTGGCACGGCTGCGGTGATCCGCCACCTTGAGAACGACAGCACGCGCATCGGCAAGGTGCTCGAGGTGATCCGTGGCATTGCCGAGCAGACCAACCTGCTGGCGCTCAACGCGGCTATCGAGGCCGCCCGCGCCGGCGAGGCCGGGCGCGGCTTCGCGGTGGTCGCTGACGAAGTGCGCAGCCTGGCCCAGCGCACCGCGGCGTCGATCGCCGAGATCCACCAGATCATCGAGGCCGTGCAGTCCGGCGCGGTGGAAGCGGTCAAGGCCATCGAAAGCGGCCAGCAACGCAGCGAGGAGGGTGCCGAGCAGGTACAGCAGGCCGGGCAGATGCTGCAGCGCATCACCACTGCGGTGGAGGCGATCCGCGACATGAACCGGCAGATCGCCACGGCCGCTGAGGAGCAGACCAGCGTCGCCGAGGACATTTCCCGCAACCTGGTCGAGATCACCCGCATCGCCACGGCCAACCAGGAGGCGGTGCAGTACACCGAGCAGGCCGGGCAGCACCTGCATGGCTTGTCGGGGCAGCTGGGTGAAGTGACCGCGCGCCTGACCCGCTGACCCCTGTAGGAGCCAGCCTTGCTGGCGAACCAGGGCGACACCGACGTCATGTCGATCGCCGGTTCGCCAGCAAGGCTGGCTCCTACGGGTAGTGGGGAATCCGCCAGGTATTCATATATGTGGCGGATTATCGCCATCATTCGGGCCTGTGCGCGGCCCTCTTGCCGCGTGGATACTGGCCCCGGCAAACCTGGCACACTCCCTGCTTTACGGCGCCCCGGGCCACGGCCCGAGGCGATCGTGCCCCGATCCCGCAAGACTCCTGCGAACCAGAACAACAACATCCGGGCGTGCACACCGGGGGCAACGACTGCCAGTCCTTCACTTCAATTGGATTGAGCTAATGAAAAAACTCCTGCTGACGCTCCTGTGCCTGAGCGTCATCGGCTGCTCCAAGCCCTCGGAGCCGGAAAAGGCCGTCGATGTCCTGCTGATCGGCGGCGGCATCATGAGCGCGAGCCTGGGTACCTACCTCACCGAGCTGGAACCTAACTGGACGGTCGACGTCTACGAGCGCATGGGCCAGGTCGCCGAGGAAAGCTCCAACGCCTGGAACAATGCCGGTACCGGGCACTCTGCCTTCTGCGAGCTGAACTACACCAGCGTCGGCAAGGACGGCGGCATCGATATCAGCAAGGCGGTCAATGTCAACGAGCAGTTCGAGGTGTCCAAGCAGTTCTGGGCCTACCAAGTCGAACAGGGCGTGTTGAACAACCCACGTTCGTTCATCAACAACGTGCCACACATGAGCTTCGTCTGGGGTGACGAGAATGTCGCCTTCCTGCACAAGCGCGTCGATGCCCTGCGCCACAGCTCGTTGTTCCGTGGCATGGAAATCTCCGAGGACCACGAGCAGATCCGCCAGTGGGTGCCACTGGTGATGGAAGGGCGTGACCCGGCTCAGAAGGTCGCCGCTACCCGCATGGCGATCGGTACCGACGTGAACTTCGGCGAAATCACCCGCCAGCTGTTCGCCTCGATGGCCCGCAACCCCAATGTCAAGTTGCACCTGAGCCATGAAGTGCGCGATATCACGCGCAACCAGGATGGTACCTGGACCGTGGTGGTGGCCGACCTGGCCAAGGGGGGCGCGCAAACCTCGGTCAAGGCGAAGTTCGTATTCATCGGTGCCGGCGGTGGCGCGCTTAAGTTGCTGCAGCAGTCTGGAATCCCGGAAGCCGAGGGCTACGCTGGCTTCCCGGTGGGTGGCCAGTTCCTGATGACCGACAACCCGGACCTGGTTGCCCGTCACAAGGCCAAGCTGTACGGCAAGGCTTCGGTCGGCGCGCCACCGATGTCGGTGCCGCACCTCGATACCCGAGTGATCGATGGCAAGGAGGTGCTGCTGTTCGGCCCGTTCGCGACCTTCTCCACCAAGTACTTGAAGAACGGCTCGCTGCTGGACATGTTCGCCTCCCTGAACAGCCACAACATCAGCCCGATGATGCATGCCGGCATCGATAACATCGACCTGAGTACCTACCTGATGGGCCAGTTGATGCTCAGCTTCGACGACCGCATGGCGGCGCTGCGCGAATACTTCCCCAACGCCAAGAACGAAGACTGGAAACTGCTCCAGGCCGGGCAGCGCGTCCAGGTGATCAAGAAGGACCCAGAGCACGGCGGCGTGCTGCAGTTCGGTACCGAAGTGGTGGCCGCCCAGGACGGCAGCATTGCCGCGCTGCTGGGTGCCTCGCCAGGTGCCTCGACCGCTGCGCCGATCATGCTGAGCGTGCTGGAGAAGACCTTCAAGGATCGGATCAAGACGCCGGAGTGGCAGGCGAAGCTCAAAGAGATCGTGCCGACTTATGGGCGTAAGCTCAACAACGACCTCGAGCTTACCAACAAGACCCGCGAGTGGAGCAGTGCGCGCCTGCAGTTGCTATACGTGCCGGTGTTGCCGGACGCGGCCCTCTGATACGTCGTAGGAGCCGGCTTGCCGGCGAACCGGGCACAACCCTGTTCGCCGGCAAGCCGGCTCCTCCAAAATCGTGTTTTTGTGCAGGCAACAAAAAACCCGCTCGAGGCGGGTTTTTTGAGGGATTTGGTCGGAGAGACAGGATTCGAACCTGCGGCCTTCTCGTCCCGAACGAGACGCGCTACCTGGCTGCGCTACACTCCGATGGCCAAAATCCTACTGCATCGCTTTTTCTCACGCAACCCTTTGTTGCAAAAAGGGGTTATGTGAAATGGCCGTGTCTATCACAGGTCCTTGACGGTGCGGACCTGATCTTTGTTGATGCGGGTGCGCTTGCCATCGAGCTGTTCGAACTCGTAGAAGCCGGAATCTTCATCGTAGCTAGGGGTGTCCACCGCCTGGATCTCGCGGCCGTCGTTCAGGGTGATGACGGTGGGTGAGGAACAGCCAGCAAGGGCGCCGAGGCCCAGGGCGAGCAGGAAGGCGGGAAGGGTCCGTTGGATCATCGTGTTTCTCCAGTGCGAGGGTGCTAGATGACATTGAGACGCAGGGCGTCCACGCAAGTTCCTTGAAAAGTGCAGCATAGCGCCATCGCACCGGGGTTGACCAAGAACAACGGCGAGGCCGGCCTGTGATATAACAGCGCACATTCCTGTTCCCCTGCGACGTACCCTCATGAAAGCCAAGGCAGATACCCCTTTCGTGCCGCTGAACATTGCCGTGCTGACGGTCAGCGACACCCGTACCTTCGACACCGACACTTCTGGCCAGCTGTTCGTCGACCGCCTCACCGCGGCTGGCCACCAGCTTGCCGCGCGCGTACTGCTCAAGGACGACCTGTACAAGATCCGCGCCCAGGTCGCCACCTGGATAGCCGACGAGCAGGTCCAGGTAGTGCTGATTACCGGTGGCACCGGTTTTACCGGCCGTGACAGTACGCCGGAAGCCGTGGCGTGCCTGCTGGACAAGCAGGTGGAAGGCTTTGGCGAACTGTTCCGGCAGATCTCGGTGGCCGATATCGGCACCTCCACCATCCAGTCACGCGCCCTGGCCGGCCTTGCCAACGGCACCCTGGTGTGCTGCCTGCCGGGCTCGACCAACGCGGTGCGCACCGGTTGGGATGGCATCCTGGCCGAGCAGCTCGACGCACGTCATCGTCCGTGCAACTTCGTGCCTCACCTGAAGCAGGCAGCGGCCTGCGACAGCCGTGGCTGAGGCCATGCAGGCCCGGCCGCTGATGCCGGTGGAGGAGGCGCTGGAGCGTTTGCTGGCGTTGGCCGAGGCCGCGCCGATCCAGCAGACTGAAACGGTCGACCTCGCGGTTGCCGAAGGCCGGGTGTTGGCCCAAGCGCTGGTGGCTGGGCTGGACCTCCCGCCCTGGCCGAACAGCGCCATGGATGGTTATGCCCTGCGCCTCGCGGACTGGCAGGGCGATCCGCTGCCGGTCAGCCAGCGGATCTTCGCCGGCCATGCGCCGGCGCCACTGCAGCCAGGTACTTGCGCACGGATCTTCACGGGGGCGCCGCTGCCAGAGGGGGCCGACTGCGTCGAGATGCAGGAAAACACCGAGGTGCTCGAGGATGGCCGGGTGCGTTTTCTCGAGCCGTTGGCCATCGAACAGAATGTGCGCCCCAAAGGGCAAGAAACCCGTGCCGGCGAACAAGTGATGAGCGCCGGTACCCGGTTGGGGCCGATTCAGTTGGGGTTGGCCGCCACCCTCGGTTTCGCCCGGCTCGAAGTGGTACGTCGCCCACGGGTGGCCGTGCTGTCGACGGGGGATGAACTGGTCGAGCCTGGCCTGCCGCTGGGGCCGGGGCAGATCTACAACAGCAACCGCAGGCTGCTGGTCAGTTGGTTGCAGCGCCTGGGCTGTGAAGTGGTGGATGCGGGCATCCTTGCCGATGACCTGGCGCGCACCCGTCAGTGCCTGGCCGGCCTGGGCGATGTCGACCTGATCCTTTCCACTGGTGGCGTTTCGGTTGGGGAGGCTGACTATCTGGGCATGGCCCTGCGCGAGGTCGGTGAACTGGCGTTGTGGAAGCTGGCGATCAAGCCAGGCAAGCCGCTCACCTTTGGGCATTACCAGGGTGTTCCGGTCATCGGCTTGCCGGGCAATCCGGCATCGACCCTGGTCACCTTCGGCCTGCTGACCCGCCCTTACTTGCTGCGCCGCCAGGGTGTGACCGATGTCGCGCCGCTGCGCTTCAGCGTGCCGGCCGGTTTCGACTGGCCCAAACCGGGTGCTCGTCGGGAATACCTGCGGGCGCGTATCGAAGATGGCCGCGTGCGAATCTACAAGAACCAGAGTTCAGGCGTGCTGCGCAGTGCCGCCTGGGCCGAGGGCGTGGTGGAAGTCCGCGAGGGCAGTACGCCGCGACAAGGGGATCCGGTGCCGTTCATCCCCTTCAGCGAGCTGCTGGGCTAGCCCCGTCGAGGGCCGTGGCGCCGGCGGTGGCCTGCTGGGTCAGGCGCATGTGCACGTTTTCCAGCTGCTGCGCGGCGACGCTCCAGTCATGGCGCTGGCGGGTGAACTGACGGCCAGCCTCGCCCAACTGCGACATGCGCCAGGGTTGGTTGAGCAGTTGGGTGACCAGCAGTGCCAATTGGCCGCTGTCGTCGCTGCCCAGGTAGTGTTCGCCATTGTTGACCGCCAACCCTGAAACGCCGCTGCTGGTGGTGATCACCGGCAGACCGGCGGCCATGGCTTCGAGGATCTTCACCTTGGAGCCGCCCGCATGCCGCAGTGGGGCGAAGAACAGTGCCGAGCGCCGTTGCAGCTCGCGCAGGTCGGGGCGGTAGCCGACCCATTCGATGCGCGGGTCGTTCCAGTGCAGTTTCCAGCTGGCGGGCAGGGCATGCCCGGCGATGGCCAGACGCACTGCCGGGTTGCTCAGCCAGACCTGGGGTAGGATCTCCTCCAGCGCCCATTCGATGGCTTCGAGGTTGGCGCCGTATTCGAAATTGCCGACGAACAACAGGCGTTGGCTGTGCGGTGCGGGGCGAATGTCCTGGTAGTGATCACAGTCCACCCCGCTGACCACCACATTGACCGGGCGCCCACTGATCTGTCCGATGAGGTCGGCGTCGTGAGGGCTGACGGCCACCACCTCGCTGGGCTGGCGCAGCACGCGCTGTTCCCAGCGCCGGTAGCGCCAGCGATCGAAGGCGTTGAGTGGGCGCAACCACAGGGGGAGGCGGTCGTGGCGGACGGCGCCCATCACCGATTCGAGGGTGTGTTCGCTGAGCATGAACGGCAACCCGCGCGCCTGCAGGGCTTTCTCGAAGGGTTGGAAGCTGTAGCTGTGTTCGATCTGCACGACGTCCCAAGGTTCGTCCAGCAGTTGCTCGAATCGGTGGCGCAGACAGGGTGCGAGGCCATTGATGATTGCCCGCATGGGGTAGTCGATGATGGGCGAGGCGAGCAGGTTCAGCGGACTGTGCACAGGGCGCCTGGGCAGTACGATCAGGCGTTCCAGCCAGGGCTCCAGAGCCTCGCGTGCGGCCTCGCCCAGCGGAATTTTCGACTGCACCAGCAAGGTGATCCGGTGGCCACGCTGCGCCAGTGCGCGCAGCAGATGGTATTGCCGGGTCTTGCTGCCGCTGGTAGTGGGCCAGGGCAGGTAGGGCAGTGTCCAGAGTATGCGCATGGCCCCGATTCCTCGTTGATGGCCCGGGAAGAAAAAACGCGCCCAAAGGCAGTCAACCGAGAGCGGCTGC
This sequence comes from Pseudomonas entomophila, assembly GCF_023277925.1. Taxonomy (NCBI): domain Bacteria; kingdom Pseudomonadati; phylum Pseudomonadota; class Gammaproteobacteria; order Pseudomonadales; family Pseudomonadaceae; genus Pseudomonas; species Pseudomonas entomophila. The sequence continues at coordinate 2,524,437 of NZ_CP063832.1, read as the reverse complement.
CGGGGCGCGTCCATAGATATCAGTAAAGCGCACGATGTCACCTTCGCCCAGGTACTCGCCGCTTTGCACCTCGATCATCACCAAGTCGATGACGCCGGGGTTGGTCAGGTGGTGGCCGCGGCCAGGCTTGATGAAGGTCGGCTCGTTGGTCTCGAGTGCACGCGTGCCGTCGGCGATGATGCAGGAGTTCGGTACGCTCATAGTCAAAGCCTCGAAACAAGGGGCTTGGGGCAGCGCGATGCATGAAACAAGGCCTGCCAGGCATTAGGTAGCAATCGGTCAATAAAATGACTTCTGTGGGAGTAATTGTAGGTTATTGACAAATATTTGTCGGGCGATGCGCCCACTGCTCGGGGCTTTTAATGGCAATTACAGGGCGCCTGATCGTTTTGCCGACACAGAGGAGACATTCTCGAATTGCAGTGGTCGAGATAACCACAGGCCTCTTCATGGAGCACGACGATGGGCGAACGCAAGGCAATGCTGATCCTGCATGGCAAGCAGGCCACCAATGACGAAGTGCGCGCCGCGGTCGGCCAGTTGCGCGAGCGTGGATGGGGGTTGGATGTACGCCTCACCTGGGAGGCCGGAGATGCCCGGCGCCTGGTGGACGAGGCGCTGGCGCAAGGCTACGGCCACGTGGTGGCCGGTGGCGGGGACGGCACTTTGCGGGATGTGGCGGAAGCCATGGGGCTTGCGCGCACCCAGGCAAGCCTTGCGCTGCTGCCGCTTGGTACTGCCAATGACTTCGCCAGGGCCGCCGAAGTACCGCTCGATCCCGCCGCCGCCTTGGACTTGCTGGAGGTGCCGCCACAGTCTATCGACCTGGGGCGGGTAGGGGGGCAGTTGTTCCTGAACATGGCGACCGGCGGATTTGGCAGCCAGGTCACGGCCAATACTTCCGAAGATCTGAAAAAGGTGTTGGGGGGTGCAGCCTACCTGTTCACCGGGTTGTCACGCTTCAGTGAGCTGCAGGCTGCCTCGGTGGTACTGCAAGGGCCAGGCTTCCAGTGGCAGGGAGATTTGCTGGCGCTGGGGATCGGCAATGGCCGGCAGGCGGGGGGCGGTCATGTGCTGTGCCCGGACGCTAAGGCCGATGACGGCCTGCTGGATATCGGTATCCTCCCTGCGCCGCAGGAGGTGGTGGGGGCGTTGCGTGGCCTTCTGGCCGGCGAAGAGCTGTTCGTGCGGGCTAGGCTGCCGTGGGTCGAAATCAAGAGTTCCCAGGGGCTGGACATCAATCTCGATGGTGAGCCGCTGCAGGCCGACAGCCTGCGATTCGAGGCGCTGCCCAGCGCCTTGCGCCTGCACTTGCCGGCAGGCTCGCCACTGCTCAGTCGTCCAGGCTGATGATCCGCTCGCGCACGGCGAACAGCACGAGGCCTGCCACGTCGTAGATCTGCAGGCGCTTCATGATTTGTGAGCGGTGGGTCTCCACCGTCTTGATCGACAGGCCCAGGCCGCCGGCGATTTCCCGGGTGGACTTGCCGCGCACGATCAGACGCAGGATCTCCAGCTGGCGGGCGGTCAGGTGCTGGCGGTAATCGTTGCCGCTTTGCGCACGTATCAGGGCCTGGTTGATCACGGTATGGGCGATCGCCGGGCTGAGGTAGCGTTCGTCATTGCGCAGCGCCGTCAGGGCCTGTTCCAGCTCGCTGCCGGTGGTGTCCTTGAGCAGGTAGCCGTGGGCGCCGCTCTCCAGCGCGCGCATGATCAAGTCCGGATCGGTGTGCATGGAGAGGATCAGAACTTTGCAGGTGCAACCGTTTGCGCGCAACTGCGTAAGCGCATCGAGCCCGCTGGTCGAACGCATGGAAATGTCGAGCAGGACAATGTCCGGGTCCAGGCGCAGCACATGGTCGAGTAGCTGGTTGCCATCCTCGGCCTCGCCGATCACGGCGTATCCAGGGATATCCGACACCAGCGACCGTACGCCGGCGCGAATCAGGGAGTGGTCGTCAACCAGAAGCAATCTACAGGTCATTGGGGGTGGAGGTCCTGGCGCGTTCCTGGCTACGGGGCGGCCATGGGAACAGGGCGTTGATCTGGGTGCCCTCGTCGGGCCGGCTGGAAATGCAAAGGCTGCCTTGCAATGCGGTCGCCCGCTCGAGCATGCCGGCCATGCCTCGCTGCCCGGCTTCGGCGGGGTCGGACGCAGGCACGAAGCCACGCCCGTCGTCCTGGATAGTCAGGGCAAGGCCGGCTGGCGTGCGTTGCAAGCGAATGACCAGATTGCGGGCGTTGGCGTGGCGCAGAATGTTGGTGACGGCTTCTTGTGTAATGCGGAAGGCCGCCATGGCCACTTCCTCGCTGATGCCGCCCAGGCGTTGTTGGCACTCCAGGCTCCAGTGTATGTCGCAGTTTTCCAGGGTGCGCAGCAGGTGGGCGCGCAAGCTGGCCTCCAGGCCCAGGCTGGCCAATTGGCGGGGGTTGAGGATGGCGGAAACGTCACGCACATTGCTTAGGGTGTGGTCCAGGGTGCTGCGCAAGGTGCCGCAGTGGGCCTGCAGCTCCACGGGAACGCGGCGATGCAGCCAGTCGACCTGCAACTTGGCGGCGGTCAGCAGTTGGCCGATATCGTCATGCAGCTCACGGCTCAAACGTTGGCGTTCGCTTTCCTGCACCTTGAGCATCCGGTCGGCCAACTCGGCAGGGCGCAAGCTGATGGAACGTGCCCAATGGCGCAGGTGCCAGCCCACACCGAACATCGCCGCCAGCTGCAACAGCAGCAATTCGGTCGACAGCGGCTGGCCGCGCAGGTAGCACAGCAGGTTCGCTGTGAGCGAAACCACGCACAGCAGCGTGGTCGTCCATCGGAGCAAGACAGCTCTGGAGCGGCTACGCTGGAGGATCTTCAAGCGTGCAAGCATAGAGAGGGAGGCCACTGAGTTATTGCTGTTGGTGGGCATTGCACATGTCTGGCCAGAGGTTTCGCGTCCCGTTCCAATCAAGCACCGGGTACGCGTTCTATCGCCCACTATCCACGGTGCGCATGTTCGAATGTGCGCATGTTAACACTTTGGTCGGAATTGGTCGCGGGGGTGCAACTGCTTGAAACCTCTGATTTTCTGGGCTGGCGCGGCGCGTGCGGACCAGGGTGTAACTAGCAGAATGCCAGTATCGAGTAGAGCTTTCCCTCTCCAGTGAGCGCAACTAAGAGTGGCTATTGGTAAAACACCCGCAAAACACTCATGCAACTTTTACAAGTTGCTTGCCAATGGCGCTAAGTTGCCGTTCGTTCCGCTTCTTAGTGTTCGCAATCCGACGGGGTGGATGCGCCGTCGATGCCCACCTCATGAGCGCGTGGATGAGTGCAGAAACGGCCGGTTTCCTGACATGGATCGCACAACTGCGTGGCGGGTTGCCCCAGCGAGGTGGCCAGTTCACTGAGCAGCAGGTGCTGCTCCTGCAGATCAAGGCCCAGGCGGCCGGTGCGGGGGTCGACAAGCTCCAGTTGCCAGGCCAGGAGTGTCAGGCAGGCACCCAGTGCCGGCAGGGCTTCGCCACGCAGGTGTCGTTGATTGCATGCGGGGGCGAGCAATTGTTGCAGGGTGCGGGTGTAGTGGGCGACTTCGAGCAAGCCAAGCGAGTCCGCCCGGCGGGCCAGAAGGTCGAGGGTCTCCCCCAGGCACTGGCAGGCATCCGGGTCGTTGTCGATCAGCTCCAGGTGCTGCAGGCATTCCTGGGACTTCGTGAGCAGGTCTTGCGCATCCAGCAAAAAGTCCTGCAAGGCTGTGCTGTTCTGGAGTGTGCTGTCCATCATGACGCTCCAGCGTGCAGGGCCGGGGCAAGGGTTGGCCACACCGAGACGATCGCTAGCAAAAGCCTGACTCCGTTCATGCATTGAGAATGGCGTCACATTAATGGCTAATGGATATTGCGAACATCAGGTTGCGCCCGATTGCCACTAGGGGTTTCCCTGATGTGGTTTCGGCTGGCTCGTTCGATGAGGGTTGGCAAAGCGGTAGGTGTGGCAGCAGTAAAGCATGATGGTAAAGTGATATCAATCGCTCTGCGCAGCTTTTTCTACCGGGGGTCAAGCTACGCGAGTATCCGCCGATACAGGGTGGATGCAATCATTTTTCCCGACTCAAGCCAGGGGGTTGTCCACATGGCCGGCATTCTCGACACGGTAGACCAACGCACGCAACTGGTAGGTGAGAACCGCCTGGAAATCCTCATGTTCCGCCTGGCGGGTCGGCAGCTGTTCGCCATCAACGTGTTCAAGGTCCAGGAAGTGCTGCAACTGCCGAAGCTGACCCTGATGCCGCAGCGTCACTCCTTTGTCTGTGGGGTGGTCAATCTGCGCGGCCAGACCTTGCCGGTGATCGATCTTTCTCAGGCCATCGGCATGCGCCCGCTGCAGCCCAGCCCTGACAGCACCATCATCGTGACCGAGTACAACCGCTCGGTGCAGGCGTTCCTGGTGGGCGGTGTCGACCGTATCGTCAACATGAACTGGGAATCAATCATGCCGCCGCCGACCAGTGCCGGCCGTCAGCATTACCTCACCGCGATCACCAAGGTCGACGAGAAGCTGGTCGAAATCATCGACGTGGAGAAAGTGCTGGCCGAGATCGTCCCCTACAGCGCCAAGGTTTCCCGTGACAAGCTGGACGATCCAGTGCTGGCACGCGCCCGGGGCCGCGAGGTACTGCTGGTGGACGACTCCAGCGTGGCGCTGGCTCAGTTGCGCGACACCCTGTCGCAACTGGGGGTGAAACTGCATGTGGCCAGCGATGGCCTCAAGGCGTTGCGCCTGCTCAAGGGGTGGGCTGACGCAGGCGAGAACGTTTGCGAAAAGCTGCTGATGATATTCACCGATGCCGAAATGCCCGAGATGGACGGCTATCGCCTGACCACCGAGATCCGCAGCGACCCACGCCTGCGCGGCCTGTATGTGGTGCTGCACACCTCGTTGTCGGGCAGCTTCAACGAGTCCATGGTGAAGAAGGTCGGCTGTGACAACTTCCTCTCCAAGTTCCAGCCTGACCGGCTGGTGGACGTGGTGCGCCAGCGCTTGAGCATGGACAACGTCCCAGCTTGATGCCTGCACGCCTGCGCCGTCCGGTATAAGCTTGGGTTTTTCACGGGCGCAAGGCGGGCAAGGATGATTCTCAGTGCGTTGTATCGCTATCCGGTGAAGTCGGCGCAGGCCCAGAGTCTGCAGGCTTCACCCGTCGGTCACCTGGGGCTGGAGGGGGATCGGCGCTGGATGGTGGTGGAAGCGGAAAATGGCCGCTTCCTCACCCAGCGTGCCTGGCCACGGCTGGGCCAGGTCAAGGCTCTTCACGCGACAGATGGCGGGTTGCGGCTCGAGACTGCTGGGCTTGCGCCGTTGCAGGTGGCGCAGCCGGCTGCCGATGATGCCTTGCGTGGCGTAACGATCTGGCGTGACACCTTGCGCGTGCCCGATGCCGGTGATGCTGCCGCCGCTTGGTTGAGTGAGGTGCTTGGCAAGTCGGTGCGCCTGGTGCATTGCCCCGAACAGCGGGCACGCTACCTGCCCAGCGGTTACGGCTTGAACAGCGACCGTGCGGCCTTCCCTGATGGTTTTCCTTTGTTGCTCATTGGCCAGGCTTCACTTGATGAGCTGAGTCGGCGTGTCGGGCGGCCCATGGAAATGCTGCGTTTTCGGCCGAACATTGTCGTCGAGGGTGCAGAGGCGTTCGCCGAAGATGGTTGGAAGCGTATCCGCATCGGCGACCTGACTTTCCGTGTGCTCAAGCCAAGCGTGCGCTGCATCCTGACTACCCTGGACCCGGCTACCGGCGAGCGCAGCCCGGACCGCGAACCCTTGACCACTCTGAAGACTTTCCGCGAGCGGGAAGGGGATGTGCTGTTCGGCCAGAACCTGGCGGTGGACGGCGAGGGTGAGCTAAAGGTGGGGATGACCGTTCAGGTCATCGAGTAGATCTGCGCCGTACCTGTAGGAGCGGCTTCAGCCGCGATGCGAACACCGCGGTGCCTGGTACCCGCTTCACGGGTGATCGCGGCTAAAGCCGCTCCTACAGAAGTTTCGCCAAATTGATTGGCGCTACCCCGGCCAGCCTGGTCACATATCGTCGAAATACCGCTCATGCCAATCCACCAGCGGCTGCGGTGAATTGAGCTTCTGCCCATAGATGACCGAATACGACAGCACGTTCTGCACGTACTGGCGCGTCTCGTCGAACGGAATCGATTCGACCCACACGTCGAAGCTCAGGTGCTTGGCGCCCTTGAGCCACTGGCGTACTCGTCCTGGGCCGGCGTTGTAGGCGGCCGAGGCCAGCACGCGGTTGCCGTTGAACTGGCTGTGCACCTGGCTCAGGTAGGCGGCACCGAGCTGGATATTCTTGTCCGGGCTGAACACCTGGGCCGGCGAGGCCAGTGGGATGCTGAACTTGCGCGCGGTTTCCTTGGCGGTGGCCGGCATCAGTTGCATCAGGCCGCTGGCGCCAACGCTGGAACGAGCGTCCTCCATGAAGGCGCTCTCCTGGCGGGTGATGGCGAACACCCAGCTCGAATGGAGGCCGCGAACCTTGGCTTCGCGCACCAGGGTGTCGCGGTGGGCCATCGGGAAGCGGATGTCCAGGTCATCCCAGTACTGAGCCTGGCTGATGGTGCGGATGGCCGGGAAGTACCAGCGCATCTCGTAGGCCAGGCGTGCCTGGGCCACCATCTCGTCTCGGTTGAAGTGGCGGCTGACGTGGTACCACTCGCGACGCCCCTCGACCACCTGGCCGCGGGCGTGGAACTCCAGAGCGCGGCGCACGCCAGGCGTGTTGCGGACCTTGTTGATCAGCTGTTGGCTGAGCACCAGTGGCTTGTTGTTCAGTTGGTAGGGCGTCTGCGCCCGATCGGCGGCGAGGAAACCATAGAAGTCGCGTTCGCGGGCAACGGTCTTGTACAGCAACGGGATCTGCGGGTTGTTCGGTTGCGCCAGCTCCAGGCTGCGAGCCTGCCAGTATTTCCAGCGGTTGCTGCTGGCCAGGTCCTGTGGCAGGCGCTTGGTCAGCTCGTAGGCATCTTCCCAGCGGCCCAGGCGCAACAGCAGGCGCAGGCGCCATTCGCTGACGGTGTTGTCGCGCAGCTCGGGGTCGTAGCGGGTCATCAGGTCGAGTGCGCGTGGGTCGTAGCGGCGCGCGAGGGTCAGGCCGATTTCGTTGGCGATGGCGACTTTCTCGTCGCGAGAGAAGTGCATGCGCTGGGCGTAATCGTCAAGCAGCGCCATGGCCTGGTCCGGATCCTGGCGGGCCAGGCGGCGCAGGCCGAGGCTGACCACGTCGGACATGGCCTCATTGGCCGGGGTGAAGCGCGACGGCTGGTTCAGCAGTTCAGGCTTTTGTGCCACATCGATCAGCAGCTTGCCTTGGGGGGCGAGGGTGGTGAGCGTCTTCGCCAACTGGTTGGCCAGCCCGTAGTTGCGCGCCTGGGCAGCGAGTTTCAAGCGTTGCCAGCGCTTGGCTTCGGTCAGTTGGCCTTCGGCGGCCCACATGCCGAACAGCGTGTCGCAGGTGGCCGGTTGCGACTTGCCGACGTTCCATAGCTTGTCGGCGGTGGCGAAGCCTTCCGCGCGCAGGCCGTGGGTCAGCTGGTACTGGCCGTTGAGACAGTCCAGTTCGGTGAAGTTGAGCTTGGGGTCGTAGTACTTGACGAAGGTGTTCCATTCACCACGCTCGGCCAGCCAGCGCAACCAGCGCAGCTTCATCCAGTTGGCCTGGGGCAGGTCGCCGTGGGCGGCGAGGAAGCCTTCGATCTCCTCGTTGCTGGCGGTCTTCAGGCGAGCGGTAAGCTCGTCGTATGTGAGGTAAGGCGTGAGCGGGTAGTCGCGCAGTGCCTGGGCATAGCGCAGGTAAGGGCCTTTGTCGCCCTTTGCCAGGGCGCGCTTGGCCTCGTCGTAGTACTGGCGCTGTTGGGTGATGTCGACGGCCTGTGCGGCACTCGCGGTGGTGGCGGCGAGCAACAGGCAGGAAGCAAGTTGTAACAGGCGGCTGCGCATGATACGTCCGGGCAGTTGAACCATAAGAGAGTGACGGCGAAGCCAGCACTGTTGGGTATTACTGCCTAGCTTAGCCGTTTGCCGGCAGCGGGTGAAAGCACTGTGCTTGTATCGAGTTGTTATCCGACGTCGTGCCGCTGGCGGCATGTTGCCTGATGCCGCGAGGGGGCAAGTCAGGTAGAATGCGCGCCCGGTTTTTGGAGATGATCATGACCCTGCTCAAATTCAGCGATGTGTCCCTCGCCTTCGGCGCCATGCCGCTGTTGGACAAAGTGTCCTGGCAGATCGCCCGTGGTGAGCGGGTGTGCATCATCGGCCGCAACGGCACGGGCAAGTCGAGCATGCTGCGCCTGGTCAAGGGCGAGCAGAAGCCTGACGATGGTGAGATCTGGCGTGCCCCGGGCCTGAAGATCGGCGAGTTGCCGCAGGAGCTGCCGGTAGCCGACGAGCGTAGCGTGTTCGACGTGGTGGCCGCTGGCCTGGACGGCGTGGGTGAGCTGCTGGCTGAGTACCACCACCTGAGCCAGAACATCCAGGGCGATGACGACCTCGACAAGCTGATGCATGTGCAGCATGAGCTGGAGGCCCGTGACGGTTGGCGTCTGCAGCAGGTGGTGGAAAGTACCCTGAGCCGCCTGCAGTTGCCCGCCGACAAGACCCTTGCCGAGCTTTCCGGTGGCTGGCGCCGTCGCGTGCTGCTGGCCCAGGCGCTGGTGTCCGAGCCCGATTTGCTGCTGCTCGACGAGCCGACCAACCACCTGGATATCGGTGCCATTGCCTGGCTTGAAGAGGCCTTGAGCGGCTTCAACGGTGCCGTGCTGTTCATCACCCACGACCGGTCGTTCCTGCAGAACCTGGCCACGCGCATCCTCGAGCTGGATCGCGGCGGGTTGATCGACTGGAACGGCGACTACGCCAGCTTTCTGGTGCACAAGGAGGCCGAACTGGCCGCCGAAGCAACCGCCAATGCGTTGTTCGACAAGCGTCTGGCCCAGGAAGAAGTGTGGATCCGCCAGGGTATCAAAGCCCGGCGCACCCGTAACGAAGGGCGCGTGCGCGCGCTCAAGGCATTGCGCGTGGAGCGCGGCGAGCGCCGTGAACGCCAGGGCAAGGCCAACATCCTGATCGAGGTGGCGGACAAGTCTGGCAAGCAGGTGATGGTGCTGGAGGATGTCAGCTTCGCGCACAAGGATGGCCCGAAACTGGTCAAGGACTTCTCCATGGTGCTGCAGCGCGAGGACCGTATCGGCCTGCTCGGCGCCAACGGTACCGGCAAGACCACTCTGCTCAAACTGATGTTGGGCGATCTGGAGCCGACGTCCGGCAAGGTCGAGCGCGGCACCAAGCTGGAAGTCGCCTACTTCGACCAGATGCGCCACCAGCTCGACCTGGAAAAGACCGTTATCGACAACCTGGCCGAAGGTCGCGATTTCATCGAGATCGATGGCCAGAACCGCCACGTCCTCAGTTACCTCGGCGACTTCCTGTTCAGCCCTCAGCGTGCCCGCACGCCGGTCAAGGCGCTGTCGGGTGGCGAGCGTGCGCGCCTGCTGCTGGCCAAGTTGTTCAGCAAGCCGGCCAACCTGCTGGTGCTGGACGAACCGACCAACGACCTCGATGTGGAAACCCTCGAGCTGCTCGAGGAGGTGCTGTCGAACTACAAAGGTACGGTGCTGATGGTCAGCCACGACCGGGCGTTCCTCGACAACGTGGTCACCAGCACCCTGGTGTTCGAAGGTGAAGGGCGTGTGCGCGAATACGTCGGTGGTTATGAGGACTGGATTCGCCAGGGTGGTTCGCCGAAGCTGCTGGGTGTGACCGAGAGCAAGGGCGGCAAGTCCGAGCTCAACAGCGCGGTGGTGGAAAAGCCGGTGGAGCAGCAGGCGCCTGCGCAAGCCGTCGCGCCAGCCGCCGATGCCGGCAAGAAAAAGCTCAGCTACAAGCTGCAACGTGAGCTGGAAGCGCTGCCTGGGCAGATCGATGCGGTGGAGCAGAAGATGGCCGCGGTGCAGGAAGAGATCAATGCCTCGGGCTTCTATCAGCGCCCGATCGGAGAGACTTCGGCGGTACTGGCCAAGCTTGAGACGCTGCAGGGCGAGCTGGATGCGCTGGTGGAGCGTTGGGCTGAGCTCGAAGGCTGAATGTTGCTACCGGCCTGTTCGCCGGCAAGCCGGCTCCTACGCAAATCTTGTAGGGGCCGGCTTGCCGGCGAACAGGCCGCTATTGCAATACTTATTCTTTCTTGAGTAGCCGCACCGCCAGTACGTCGCAAGGCGCGCCATGCAGCACGTCATTGGCGGTCGAGCCCAGCAACAACGCCAGGCCATGACGGCCATGGCTGCCGACCACGATCAGATCGCACTTCTGGTCCTTGGCCAGTTGGTGGATCTCCTGGCGTGGTTGCCCGTAGACCAGGTGTGAATCACCGCGGTTGATATCCGGGTACTTGTTGAACAGGCGGTCCATGCGCTCCTTGGCCTGGTCGAACTGCTGCTGTTGCAGCTGCGAGAGATCCATTGGCACATCGCCACCAAAGGCCATGGCCATGGGCTCGACGATGTGCACCAGGGAGACCTTGGCACCGCTGGCCAGGGCGATGGCCTTGGCGCGCTTGATCACCGGGTCGCATTCTTCGGTCAGGTCGACGGCGACCAGAAGGTGTTCGTAGGACATGAGCATGACTCCTGACAATCGCGATAGAAGAAGTATGGTCGCTTTCGCGCGGGTCTTCCGTGAATCCTGACTAACCCGCTCATTTGCAACACTTTATAAGGTCTACAGATATGACGGTATGGCTGGTGGTGTCAATCCTTGCGGTGGTGCTCAGCCCGCTCGCCTGGCTGCGCCCCTCGCGCAAGCAGAGCGAGCAGATGAACCTGCGTCTGGAAGGGCGGCGCATGGGGCTGGCCATGCAACTGGCGCCGCAGCAGTGGCCACACTGGCTGGAGCGGGAGCCACCCAGCCCGTGCCCTCAGTACCACCGGGCGCGCCGCACGGGGCGTGAAGACAGCTGGTGCTACTGGCAGGTCACCCCCGGTACATGGTGGAACCAGTGGCGTGAACCTTGCGTGGATCCGCGCCACCTCGAGGTTCTGTGCCGCTTGCCGGAGACGGTCTACAAGTTCGAGGCCGACAGCCGAATGATCGCGTTGTACTGGAGCGAGCGTGGCGACAAATCTGTTTTGCAGGATATTGCCAACGCCCTCGATGCCTTGGCCTGACCGGTCATGACGACAACGGGGCGCGTACGAGCAGCGATGCTCGTACGCGCCCCGTTGTCGTTTCCGCTGAGCAGAAAAATGGCCAGGCAGGCCGGAACTGAAGTGTGCAGCTCCAGTGTAGCTGCCCTTGGTGGTGTGTTTGGAAAAAGAAGCGTTCGTCGGTCATGGATGGTCTATCGCTGACATGAATGGTCGGCGATCACTGTCATCATGTTTCACCCGCAGTCAGTGGAGAGTGACCGCAAAGTCGCGTTTTCACGGTGTGCGCGAGCATTTGACAACGCCGTTCTTTTCGGAGAATGTGTGCACACCCGAATCAAACGGGCGTATGAATTGAGCGTTTGTATGTCAGACGGCTCTTACAGAATCCCGATTAGCGCGCCGACGGGTGTGCCTGTGGCAAGGGACCGGGAGACCGGCCCTTGCGCCAGCGATCGGCGTGTACAGTTCAGCTTCCATATCGTGGAGATCAGTTGATGATTTACGAAGGTAAAGCCATCACGGTTAAGGCTCTTGAAAGCGGCATCGTCGAACTGAAGTTCGACCTCAAGGGTGAGTCCGTCAACAAGTTCAACCGCCTCACCCTGAACGAGCTGCGTCAGGCAGTGGACGCCATCAAGGCCGACGCTTCGGTCAAGGGCGTGATCGTCAGCAGCGGCAAGGACGTGTTCATCGTCGGCGCCGACATCACCGAGTTCGTCGACAACTTCAAGCTGCCCGAGGCCGAACTGGTCGCCGGCAACCTGGAAGCCAACCGCATTTTCAGCGACTTCGAAGACCTCGAAGTGCCAACCGTCGCCGCCATCAACGGTATCGCCCTGGGCGGTGGCCTTGAGATGTGCCTGGCGGCCGACTACCGGATCATGTCCAGCAGCGCCAAGATCGGCCTGCCGGAAGTCAAGCTGGGCATCTACCCAGGCTTCGGCGGTACCGTGCGTCTGCCGCGCCTGATCGGCTCGGACAACGCTATCGAGTGGATCGCTGCCGGTAAAGAGAACCGCGCCGAAGACGCGCTGAAAGTCGGCGCCGTCGACGCAGTGGTCGCCCCTGAACTGCTGCAGGCCGGTGCCCTGGACCTGATCAAGCGCGCCATCAGCGGCGAGCTGGACCACAAGGCCAAGCGCCAGCCCAAGCTCGAGAAGCTCAAGCTCAACGCCATCGAACAGATGATGGCCTTCGAGACCGCCAAGGGCTTCGTTGCCGGCCAAGCCGGCCCGAACTACCCGGCGCCGGTCGAAGCCATCAAGACCATCCAGAAAGCCGCCAACTTCGGCCGCGACAAGGCTCTGGAAGTCGAGGCCGCCGGCTTCGCCAAGCTGGCCCGCACCTCGGTCGCCGAAAGCCTGATCGGCCTGTTCCTGAACGACCAGGAGCTCAAGCGCAAGGCCAAGGCTCATGACGAAATCGCCCACGACGTGAAGCAGGCCGCCGTGCTCGGCGCCGGTATCATGGGTGGCGGCATCGCCTACCAGTCGGCGGTCAAGGGCACCCCAATCCTGATGAAGGATATCCGTGAGGAAGCCATCCAGCTGGGCCTGAACGAAGCCTCCAAGCTGCTCGGCAAGCGCGTCGAGAAAGGTCGCCTGACCCCGGCGAAGATGGCCGAGGCGCTCAACGCCATTCGCCCGACCCTCTCCTACGGCGATTTCGGCAATGTCGACATCGTTGTCGAAGCCGTGGTCGAAAACCCGAAGGTCAAGCAGGCCGTGCTGGCGGAAGTGGAAGGGCAGGTGAAGGAAGACGCGATCCTCGCCTCCAACACCTCGACCATCTCCATCAACCTGCTGGCCAAGGCGCTCAAGCGCCCTGAGAACTTCGTCGGCATGCACTTCTTCAACCCGGTGCACATGATGCCGCTGGTCGAAGTCATTCGTGGCGAGAAGTCCAGTGAAGTGGCGGTCGCCACCACCGTGGCCTACGCGAAGAAAATGGGCAAGAACCCGATCGTGGTCAACGACTGCCCGGGCTTCCTGGTCAACCGTGTGCTGTTCCCCTACTTCGGCGGTTTCGCCAAGCTGGTCAGCGCAGGCGTCGACTTCGTGCGCATCGACAAGGTCATGGAAAAGTTCGGCTGGCCAATGGGCCCGGCCTACCTGATGGACGTGGTCGGCATCGACACCGGCCACCATGGTCGCGACGTGATGGCCGAGGGCTTCCCGGACCGCATGAAGGACGATCGCCGCTCCGCCGTCGACGCCCTGTATGAGGCCAATCGCCTGGGCCAGAAGAACGGCAAGGGCTTCTACGCCTACGAGACCGACAAGCGCGGCAAACCGAAGAAAGTCGCCGACGCCAGCGTGCTCGAGGTGCTCAAGCCGGTCATTTTCGAACAGCGTGAAGTCAGCGACGAAGACATCATCAACTGGATGATGGTGCCACTGTGCCTGGAAACCGTGCGCTGCCTGGAAGACGGCATCGTCGAAACCGCCGCGGAAGCCGACATGGGCCTGGTCTACGGTATCGGTTTCCCTCCCTTCCGCGGTGGTGCGCTGCGCTACATCGATTCGATCGGGGTCGCCGAGTTCGTCGCACTGGCCGACAAGTACGCTGACCTGGGGCCGCTGTACCACGCCACTGCGAAGCTGCGCGAAATGGCCAAGAACGGCCAGCGCTTCTTCAACTGAGCGCCCAACGAGCTAGAGCGAGATTATTGATATGAGCTTGAATCCAAGAGACGTGGTGATTGTCGACTTTGGTCGCACGCCAATGGGCCGCTCCAAGGGTGGCATGCACCGCAACACCCGTGCCGAAGACATGTCCGCGCACCTCATCAGCAAGCTGCTGGAGCGTAACGACAAGATCGACCCGAAAGAAGTCGAGGACGTGATCTGGGGCTGCGTCAACCAGACCATGGAGCAGGGGTGGAACATCGCCCGCATGGCATCGTTGATGACCCCGATCCCGCACACCTCCGCCGCGCAAACCGTCAGCCGCCTGTGCGGTTCGTCGATGAGCGCGCTGCACACCGCCGCCCAGGCGATCATGACCGGCAACGGCGACGTGTTCGTCATCGGTGGTGTCGAGCACATGGGGCACGTCAGCATGATGCATGGCGTCGACCCCAACCCGCACCTGTCCTTGCACGCTGCCAAGGCCTCCGGGATGATGGGCCTTACTGCCGAGATGCTCGGCAAAATGCATGGTATCACCCGTGAGCAACAGGATCTGTTCGGTGTGCGTTCGCACCAGCTCGCCCACAAGGCGACGGTCGAAGGCAAGTTCAAGGACGAGATCATCCCGATGCAGGGCTATGATGAGAACGGCTTCCTGAAGGTCTTCGACTTCGATGAAACCATTCGCCCGGAAACCACCCTTGAAGGCCTGGCTTCGCTCAAGCCTGCGTTCAACCCGAAAGGCGGCACTGTGACTGCGGGTACTTCCTCGCAGATCACCGACGGTGCCTCGTGCATGATCGTCATGTCCGGCCAGCGCGCCATGGACCTGGGTATCCAGCCCCTGGCGGTCATCCGCTCGATGGCTGTCGCGGGTGTCGACCCGGCGATCATGGGCTACGGCCCGGTGCCATCGACGCAGAAAGCCCTCAAGCGCGCCGGCTTGACCATGGCCGACATCGACTTCATCGAACTCAACGAAGCCTTCGCGGCACAGGCCCTGCCAGTGCTGAAAGATCTGAAAGTGCTCGACAAGATGGATGAGAAGGTTAACCTGCACGGCGGCGCCATCGCCCTGGGCCACCCGTTCGGTTGCTCCGGTGCGCGGATTTCCGGCACCCTGCTCAACGTCATGAAGCAGAATGGCGGTACGCTCGGCGTTGCCACCATGTGCGTCGGCCTGGGCCAAGGCATCACCACTGTCTTCGAACGCGTCTGATCGCGTTGCAAGCCAGCAGCCGGGGCCATGTGCCCCGGTTTTTGTTTTTTACAGGATTTGTTCAAGAGGCATGAGTGACATGCAGATACAACCCGGTGTGTACCGGCACTACAAAGGGCCTGAGTATCGTGTGTTCGGCGCCGCGCGCCACTCCGAAACCGAGCAGTGGGTGGTGTTCTACCAGGCCCTGTACGGTGAGTTCGGGCTCTGGGTGCGACCCCTTTCGATGTTCCTCGAGTCGGTCGAGGTTGACGGCGAGCAGGTGCCACGCTTTGCTTTGGTCAAGGCCGAAGAAGGGTTGTCCGGGCTGTTGGCCAAGGCAGGCGAGTAAGCGTCTGCGCTTGACCTCACTCTTTTGCCACTATATATAGCGGTGCCGCGTCTGGCACCTGACGCGTTTTTCATCTTCAGATTCAGGAATACTCCGATCCATGGGCAAATCGCTGGTCATTGTGGAATCCCCGGCCAAGGCCAAGACCATCAACAAGTACCTGGGTAACCAGTACGTGGTGAAGTCGAGTATCGGCCATATCCGCGACCTCCCCACCAGCGGTTCCGCCAGTGCGAGCAAGGAACCGGCGGCCAAGCGCGGCAAGACCGCGAGTGAGGCGCCGGCCCTGTCGCCCAAGGAGAAGGCCCGACGCCAGCTGGTGGCGCGCATGGGTGTCGACCCGGAGGCTGGCTGGAAAGCCAAGTACGAGATCCTTCCCGGCAAGGAGAAGGTGATCGACGAGCTGCGCCGCCTGGCCAAGGATGCCGACACCATCTATCTCGCAACCGACTTGGATCGCGAGGGGGAAGCCATTGCCTGGCATCTGCGCGAAGCCATCGGCGGTGACGACAGCCGCTACAAGCGCGTGGTGTTCAACGAAATCACCAAGAAGGCCATTCAGGAGGCCTTCTCCCAGCCGGGCGACCTCGATATCGACCGGGTCAATGCCCAGCAGGCGCGTCGTTTCCTCGACCGCGTGGTCGGTTACATGGTTTCGCCGCTGCTGTGGGCCAAGATCGCCCGTGGCCTGTCCGCAGGCCGTGTGCAGTCGGTGGCGGTGAAGCTGGTAGTCGAGCGTGAGCGCGAGATCCGTGCGTTCAACCCGGAAGAATACTGGGAAGTCCACGCCGACCTGGGCACCGCCAAGAATGCCAAGGTGCGTTTCGAGGTGGCGCGTGAGAAGGGTGAAGCCTTCAAGCCGCTCAACGAAGCACAGGCCATGGCGGCACTGGAAAAGCTCAAGGCGTCCAGCTACAGCGTGGTCAAGCGTGAAGACCGTCCGACCAGCAGCAAGCCGTCGGCGCCGTTCATCACTTCGACTTTGCAGCAGGCCGCGAGCAACCGCCTGGGCTTCGGTGTGAAGAAGACCATGATGATGGCTCAGCGTCTCTATGAAGCGGGCTACATCACTTACATGCGTACCGACTCGACCAACCTGTCGACCGACGCAGTGGAAATGGCGCGCAGCTACATCGAGCGCGAGTTCGGCAAGCAGTACCTGCCGGACGCCCCCATGGTGTATGGCAGCAAGGAGGGCGCCCAGGAAGCGCACGAGGCGATCCGCCCTTCCGACGTCAACACCCACCCAACCAAGCTCAGTGGCATGGAGCGCGATGCCGAGCGCCTGTACGAGCTGATCTGGCGCCAGTTCCTGGCCTGCCAGATGCCGCCGGCGCAGTACCTGTCCACCAGCGTCACCGTGGCGGCCGGCGATTTCGAGCTGCGCGCCAAGGGCCGCATTCTGAAATTCGACGGTTACACCCGTGTGCTGCCACAGCAGAGCAAGCCGGGCGAAGATGACGTGCTGCCAGAAATGGCCCAGGGCGAAGCGCTCAAGCTGATCCAGCTCGACCCCAGCCAGCACTTCACCAAGCCGCCGGCACGCTTCACCGAGGCCAGCCTGGTCAAGGAAATGGAAAAGCGCGGCATTGGCCGCCCATCGACCTACGCGGCGATCATTTCCACCATCCAGGACCGCGGCTACGTCACGCTGCACAACCGCCGTTTCTATTCCGAGAAGATGGGTGACATCGTTACCGAGCGTCTTTCCGAGAGCTTCGCCAATCTGATGGACTACGGCTTCACCGCCGGCATGGAAGAAAACCTTGACGACGTGGCTCAGGGCGAGCGTGACTGGAAGAACGTCCTCGATGAGTTCTACGGCGATTTCAGCAAGAAACTGCTGACGGCCGAGTCTGCTGAAAACGGCATGCGTGCCAACCAGCCGACCCTGACCAACATCGCGTGCAAGGAGTGTGGGCGGCCAATGATGATCCGCACCGCATCCACGGGCGTGTTCCTCGGTTGCTCTGGCTACAGCCTGCCACCCAAGGAGCGCTGCAAGGCGACTGTCAACCTGGTGCCGGGCGATGAAATCGCTGCCGACGATGAGGGTGAGTCCGAGTCGCTGGTGCTGCGCGGCAAGCACCGCTGCCCGATCTGCGCGACGGCGATGGATGCCTATCTGCTCGACGAGAAGCGCAAGCTGCACATCTGCGGTAATAACCCGGATTGTGCAGGTTACGAGATCGAAGAGGGCAACTACCGCATCAAGGGCTATGAAGGGCCAAGCCTGGAGTGCGACAAGTGCGGCAGCGAGATGCAGCTCAAGACCGGCCGCTTTGGCAAGTTCTTCGGCTGCACCAACGCAACCTGCAAGAACACCCGCAAGTTGCTCAAGAGCGGCGAGGCGGCGCCACCGAAGATGGACAAGGTGGACATGCCGGAGCTCAAGTGCGAGAAGGTCGACGATACCTACGTACTGCGTGATGGTGCCTCGGGGTTATTCCTGGCTGCCAGTCAGTTCCCGAAAAACCGTGAGACCCGTGCGCCATTGGTGCTGGAGATTGTGCCGCACAAGCACGAGATCGATCCGAAGTATCACTTCCTCTGTGATGCGCCGCAGAAGGACCCTGATGGCCGTCCAGCGGTGATTCGCTACAGCCGCAAGACCAAGGAGCAGTACGTGCAGTCCGAAGTCGACGGCAAGCCGACCGGCTGGAAAGCGTTCTTCGACGGCAAGGCGTGGAAGGTCGAAGACAAGCGCTGATTGTTCATTGCCTATATCGGGGCCGCTTCGCGCCCCATCGCCGGCAAGGCCGGCTCCTGCTGAGGTTGTGCATTACCTGTAGGAGCCGGCCTTGCCGGCGATGAGGCGCGAAGCGGCCCCGATTCGTTTGTACTTGCGGGAATGCCAGGCTTTCCCCGACACTGCGTTATCGCCTTGTTGCCCATGGGAGGTCATCGAAAATGGCCCAGGAACTCTATACCCGCACCAATCAGAAACTGTTCTTCGCAGGCCTTGCACTGGAATCCATGGCCAAGGCTGAGACAAGCGGGGCGATGAATGCTCAGGGCCTGGTCCAGGCCGAGCGTGAAGCGGCATTGTTCCACCTGTACGGCGCCTTGCTGGGGTTGTGCCACGAGATTGCTGGTTTCTACCGGCTGCCCCAAGCGTCGGCCCCGCAGGCCGAGTTGCTGCTCAATGACGAAACATTGCGTAGCGTGGCGATTCCGGAAATGGCCGAGATGCTGGAGTTGGCGCGGCAATCGGAAACCTGGCTGGCACGCTTGCTTGCGGCTTATGCCGAATTGTTCCGACCACCGGTCGCGAAGAAAATGGCCAAGACCGACGTCACCCAACCGCTGATCCAGGCCGTCAATCTCGACGAGGCTGAGCCCTTGGTGCTTGCCCGCGAGGAACTGGAGGCTTGGCGACAGAGCCTGAAAGACCTGGTGAGACGATTCCGCGACGCGCTGAGTGAGTGCTGACAGCATCCATGGCTGGTACAATGCCGGCCTTTCGTGAAAAGCAGGCCCTATATGTCAACGTCCTTCCTAGAAATTGTCGAGTTGCCTGATGGCCGGATCGAGCTGCGCCGTGCCGAGGATGAAGGTTCCTTGGTAACCCTGGATTTCTCCGAGGATGCCAAGGCATTTCTGCAAGGACAGCATGTGGAAGTGGCCAAGGCCATGCTCAGTGTGGGTGTGCAAATGGCTGGCAAGCTGGTCGAGGGTGACTTCGAGCGTGATGAGGGGCCGCGGGTTCTTCACTGACCCAGACAGCAAGCGTTTGACAGGCAAAGCCTGAACATCAGCCGAGGCGGATGTTCAGGCTTTGTGCGTTTCCGGTGGCGGCGGCGTTCAGCAATTGTTGGCGGGCGCTGTTGTTGACATTGCCCAGCCAGCTGACGACCGTGTGGCTGCGGCCTAGGCGTAGCGCTTCGCAGGCGAGCTGCAGGGCGGTCTGATTGCCGCCAGGTTGCAACAGCAGGATGCGTTCACGGTTCAGGCCGGCCTCGCGCAGCCAGGCTTGAGTGAGGCTGCCAGGTGGCGCGATGAGCGTAAGCCAGCGTGTTTCGTCCTCCTCGCTGAGTTCACGCAGGACGGGGGCCAGCAGGCTCTGGCAATGCCCGGGAGCGCCGCGCAGCGCCAGTTCGCTGAACAGCTCGGGTTGATTGCCCTTGCGCGAAGGTTTGCTGGCCTTGAGGCCTGGCAGTACTGGCTGGGCGAGGAAGGCCTCGAACAGCGGCAGTTGGGCTTGCAGGGGAGCTTGGATGAACGGCTGCATGGCGCCTCCTGATTCAGCGGCGTAGTACGCCGACGCTCAAGCCCTCGATCACCAGCTCCTGTTCCTTCAGGTCGACTTCGATGGGGGCAAATTCGGGGTTTTCGGCAATCAGCCAGACCTTGCTGCCTTCGCGCTTGAAGCGCTTGACGGTCACTTCATCGCCGATTCGGGCCACGACCACCTGGCCGTTGCGGGCCTCGCGGGTGGTGTGCACGGCCAGTAGGTCGCCGTCGAAAATACCGATGTCCTTCATGCTCATGCCGTGCACGCGCAGAAGATAATCGGCGCGCGGATGGAAGAAGGCCGGGTTGATGTTGCAGGATTCCTCGATGTGCTGTTCGGCGAGGATCGGCGCGCCAGCAGCGACCCGGCCAATGATGGGGAGGCCGTTGTCCTCGACCTTGGCTTCGAGGCCAGGGATGCGAATGCCGCGCGAGGCGCCGGGAGTCATTTCGATGGCACCTTTGCGTGCCAGGGCCTTGAGGTGCTCCTCGGCGGCGTTGGGCGACTTGAAGCCCAGCTCCTGGGCGATCTCCGCGCGGGTTGGGGGGAAACCGTTGTCTTCGAGGCAGCGTTTGATGAAAGCCAGAATCTCGGCTTGGCGTGGCGTCAGTTTCAGCATGGGCGAGGGCTCTGTCTTTATATACAGTGACTGGGATTATATACAGTGGCTGGCAAGCTGCAAGCACCGTACAAGCAAAGCCTGATGATTCAATGCTTTGTGGCTGTGGTTAAATGGGCGACCGCCCGGTCACCGAGCCTTGACATCGGCAGGCCTGAAACGTATGTTTCAAACAACTGTTTGTCAGGTGGAGTAGTCATGGCCCAGTCGGAAACCGTCGAGCGTATCCTCGATGCGGCGGAGCAGCTGTTCGCAGAGCGCGGGTTCGCGGAAACCTCGTTGCGGCTGATCACCAGCAAGGCTGGGGTCAACCTGGCGGCGGTGAACTATCATTTCGGCTCGAAGAAGGCCCTGATCCAGGCAGTCTTCTCGCGTTTTCTCGGCCCTTTCTGCGCCAGCCTCGAGCGTGAACTGGATCGCCGCCAGGCACAGCAGAAGGCTTCGCTCGAAGAGTTGCTGGAAATGCTGGTCGAACAGGCGCTTGCCGTACAGCCGCGCAGCAACAACGACCTGTCCATCTTCATGCGCCTGCTGGGGCTGGCGTTCAGCCAGAGCCAGGGCCACCTGCGCCGCTACCTGGAGGACATGTACGGCAAGGTGTTCCGCCGCTACATGCTGCTGGTCCACGAAGCCGCCCCGCGCATCCCGCCGCTGGAGCTGTTCTGGCGCGTGCACTTCATGCTGGGGGCCGCGGCATTCAGCATGTCCGGTATCAAGGCCCTGCGCGCCATCGCCGAAACCGATTTCGGTATCAATACGTCGATCGAGCAAGTCATGCGCCTGATGGTGCCGTTCCTGGCTGCCGGCATGCGGGCTGACACGGGGGTCACCGACGAGGCCATGGCCACCGCGCAGCTGCGGCCGCGGAGCAAGAGTAGCGCGCCCGCCAAGGCCTGACACTGGGCGGGGAGGGGCGCTTCGGCTAAGCTAGCGCCCATGCTTGAGCTCGATTTCCTGCACATATCCCTCGCCGACCAGCGGCTTTATGGCTTTGCCCATGGGGCGCTGCATGTGCGTCTGCCGATCTCGTCGGCGCGCAATGGCGCGGGAGAGCTGAACGGTTCCGGTTGCACGCCGCGAGGCCTGCACTGGGTGCGTGCGAAGATAGGCGCTGGCCTGCCGCGGGGTGCGGTCCTTCTTGGGCGGCGCTGGACTGGCGAAGTCTGGTCACCGCCACTGCAGGCGCAGTATCCGGGGCGCGACTGGATCCTCAGCCGCATTCTCTGGCTCAGTGGCTGCGAACCGGGGATCAATCGCCTCGGTGAAGTCGACACCTTCCGCCGCTATATCTACCTGCATGGCGCGCCCGACACTGAACCTATGGGTATCCCGCTGTCCCATGGCTGTGTGCGCCTGCGCAACGCCGACCTGCTTGACCTGTTCGATCGTGTACCGGCCGGTTGCCGTGTGCGGATCGACGAGGCTGCCTGCCCGCACTGGGCCTCCCTGGATCTTCAATGAAGGACACGCTATGACTGTCAGCCTGCAAGGCTCCCTGATGGTGGACATCGCCGGTAAATGGCTGACCGCCGAAGACCGGCATCTGTTGCGCCAGCCCGAAGTGGCCGGCCTGATCATCTTTGCCCGCAACATCGACAGCCCGCGCCAAGTGCGCGAGTTGTGTGCGTCGATCCGCGCCATTCGCCCCGACCTGATCCTCGCTGTCGACCAGGAAGGTGGGCGGGTTCAGCGCTTGCGCCAGGGCTTCGTACGCCTGCCAGCGATGCGCGCGATCGCCGACAACGCCAATGCCGAGTACCTGGCCGAGCAGTGTGGCTGGCTGATGGCGACCGAGGTACTGGCGGTTGGCCTGGACCTGAGCTTTGCCCCGGTGTTGGACTTGGACCACCAGCGCAGCGCAGTGGTTGGCAGTCGCGCCTTCGAAGGCGACCCCGAGTGCGCCACGCAACTGGCGGGTGCATTCATTCGCGGCATGAACGCTGCCGGCATGGCTGCCTGCGGCAAGCATTTCCCGGGACACGGCTGGGCCGAGGCCGACTCCCATGTCGCCATTCCGGTGGATGAGCGCAGCCTCGAGCAACTGCGCGCAGCCGACTTGGTGCCGTTCACGCGCTTGAGCCGCCAACTGGCGGCAGTGATGCCAGCCCATGTCATCTACCCGCAGGTCGACAATCAACCGGCGGGTTTTTCCCGTCGCTGGTTGCAGGAGATCTTGCGCGGCGAACTGGCCTTCGACGGGGTGATCTTCAGTGATGATCTGTCCATGGCTGGCGCCCATGTGGTGGGGGATGCCGCCAGTCGTATCGAGGCAGCGCTGAGCGCCGGTTGTGACATGGGGCTGGTGTGCAATGACCGGGCGGCGGCGGAGTTGGCGCTGAGCGCGGCGCAGCGGATGAAGGTCAAGCCCTCGCCGCGGATCGCGCGGATGCGTGGGCAAGGCTTCGCCCGTACCGACTACCGTCAGCAACCGCGCTGGTCGCAGGCGCTGGGGGCGTTGAAGGATGCGCAGTTGATCGATTGATCTGAGTTGATTCTCTCGGGCTTTTTTCGCGGGTAAACCCGCGAAGAGGCCAGCGTTGACTGCTATCGTCCGCGTTTGCCTGGCAGCGGCGCGAACAGCGCTTCGATCTCCTCGTCCCCCAGCCGCCACTGCCCGGCCTGCCCGCCATCGAGCAGCCCTGCGGCCAATGCCGCCTTCTCCTGCTGCAGCCGTTGGATCTTCTCTTCCACGGTGCCCCGGGTGATCAGCTTGAACACGAACACCGGCTTGTCCTGGCCGATGCGGTAGGCGCGGTCGGTGGCCTGGTTCTCGCTGGCCGGGTTCCACCAGGGGTCATAGTGGATGACGGTGTCGGCGGCGGTCAGGTTCAGGCCGGTGCCACCCGCCTTCAGGCTGATCAGGAATACATCGCTTTCACCGTTCTGGAACTGCTGCACTGGCGCGCGGCGGTCGCGGGTGTCGCCGGTCAGCAGGCTGTAGCGGATGCCGCGCTTCTCCAGTTCGAATTCGATCAGCGCCAGCATCGAGGTGAACTGCGAGAACAGCAACACCTTGCGCCCCTCGCTCAGCAGTTCCTCGAGCATCTCCAGCAGGCTGCCGAGCTTACCTTTGTCGGCGAACGTGCCTTTGGTTTCGGTGCCCTTGACCAGGCGCAGGTCGCAGCACACCTGGCGCAGCTTCATCAGTGCGTCGAGGATGACGATCTGGCTGCGTGCCGCGCCGCTGCGGGCGATCTCATCGCGGACCTTCTTGTCCATTGCCACGCGCACGGCCTCATAGGTGTCGCGTTGGGCGTCGCTAAGTTCGACCCAATGGATCATCTCGGTCTTGGCCGGCAGCTCGGTGGCCACTTGCTCCTTGGTGCGGCGCAGCAGGAACGGGCGGATCCGGCCGGCCAGGTGAGCCATGCGTTCGGTGTCGCCATGGCGCTCGATGGGGGTGCGGTAGTCCTGGGTGAAACGCTTGCTGTCGCCCAGCCAGCCGGGCATCAGGAAGTGGAAGATCGACCACAGCTCGCCCAGGTTGTTCTCCATGGGTGTGCCGGTCAGGCACAGGCGCTGATCGGCCTGCAGTTCGCGCACGGCCTGGGCGGCCTTGCTGGTGCTGCTCTTGATGTTCTGCGCCTCGTCCAGCACCAGCAGGTGCCAGGGTTGCGCCTTGAGATGTTCGAGGTCGCGGGGGGCGAGGGCGTAGGTGGTCAGCACCAGGTCGTACTCGCCCAGCGCGGCGAAATGTTTGGCCCGTCCCGGGCCGTGCAAGGCCAGCACACGCAGGTCGGGGGCGAAACGTCGGGCTTCGTCGAGCCAGTTGGGCACCAGGCTGGTGGGCATCACGGCCAGCGCCGGGTTGGCCAGGCGTCCGGCTTCTTTCTCCAGCAGCAGGTGGGCGAGGGTCTGCAGGGTCTTGCCCAGGCCCATGTCGTCACCGAGGATGCCGCCCGTGCCCATTTCGCGCAGGGCCTGCAGCCAGTTCAGGCCTTGTTGCTGGTAGGGGCGCAGCGTGGCGTCCAGGCCTTTGGGTGGGGCGACCTGCAGGTCGCGGGCGTCACGCAGGCGCCGGCCCAGGTCGCGGACATGGGTGCCGCCTTCCCACTGCAAGGGAAGATGTTCGATCTCGTTCAGGCGCGCGGCGTCGGCGCGCTCCAGGCGCAGGCTCGGGCCAACGGCATCCTCATGCAGGTAGAGTTCGCCAAGGGTGCCCATCACGGCCTTGATCCGGCCATAGGGCAGGGCGACGCGCAGCGCCGGACTGTCATGGCGGGCGCGGTTGAGGTCGATCAGCAGGTGTTCGTCGTCGCTGCGCCGGGCCAACTCGCTGGGGCGAAGCAACTCCGGGCTGCTGCGCAGCAATTGCAGGACGATGGGCAGCAGGCTGTGGCGTTGGCCGTCGACGACGATGCCCAGTTCCAGGTCGAACCATTCATGTCCCGGCGCTTCCTCGATGCTGGCGTACCAGTCATCGATCTCGTGCAGGTTGAAGGCGAAGTCGCGGTGCACGTCGATCTTCCAGCCTGCGTCGCGTAGGCGTGGCAAACCTTCGCGGGCAAAGCGCAGCCAGGCTTCGTCGTCGGGCAGTTGGTGCATCTCGCCGGCGCTGTCGGGGAGTGCCTTGCTCTGACGGGTGGCGGGCTTGAAGCCTGCGTCGCGCAGGACCTTGCGCAGTGCCTGTTCGGCCTGGGGCTGGCGGCGGATGCGCTGGCTGGTGTTGCCCACCAGGCGTGTCAGCGGCTTGTCGTCGCTGCCGCTGGCGAGCAGGCCATCGTAGTCGAACGCCAGGGCGGCGCGGTGCTGCATTTGCCGCTGCATGCGCCCGGTCTTGGGCGTGTAGGCGCTGAACTCGAGGCTGCCAAGGGTCAGTCGCCCGCTGGGGGCGATACCTTCGAGCTGCTCGCTGCTGACGGCGGTGGGGGTGGGGACTTGGCGGTTCAATGCGTTCAATCGATGACTCAAGGGCACAATCAGATGCTCGGGCACCAAGGGCGCGCGCGCGAGCTGGTGGGCAATGAAGGGGTCGAGGTCGTGCAGCAGCTTGCCGAGCTGATGATTGCCTGGGTCCACATAAAACAGCGGGTCGGTGGGTACTACCTGCAGCGGAGCCTGATCTTCACGATACCAAGCGCCTCGGTAACTGCCGTTGTCCAGCCTGACCCAGCGGAACTCAGCGTGCAGAGGTGGCCCGGAAAGCAGGGAAGCTTGCCCTTGTTCGTACAGCAGCTTGCCGCTGGCCAGTGCATAACCCAGCAGCTCCGCGCCCTGCCTGCCCTCCAGCTTCACCACGGGGAGCGCGTTGCGGCTGCAAGTGTCGATCAATCGCAGCAGTCGAGCATCATCCTCCGTGACGTAGCGTGGGGCGTAGTAGATCAGTTCGGGCAATGCTGTCACCCGGCTGAATTTCAAGGTGCCGTCCGCTTGCCGGGTGCCTTTGACGGCTTCCAGCCGGTAATGCTCGTGGTCGCTCAGGATTCGAAAGTAGAGGGCGGGGCCTTTGCGCGCCGGTTCACGGGGGGCGCTGGAAAGGGCTGGCGCCTCGAGTGCCTCGACCCATTGGTCGAGTTCGGGTGGCAAGGATAGCGCAGCCTGTTCCTGGGGCAGTGGCGGTTGCAGATCGTCCGCGTTGTCCAGCAGGTGGAACAGCGCCGCCATGCAGTGTTTGCAATTGATACCGACGGGGCAGCTGCACCTTCCGAAAACGCGCAGGTCGCCGCCGTTGAGTACCAGGCGGATGGTCTGGTGGTAGCGCTGGCCTCCCGAACCCTGGCAGGTCGCCTCGGCGGTGTTGCCGTGCAGCGACAGGGTTCGGGCGCGGCCTTGGGCGGCATAGGCGCGCCCGCGGGTCAGGGCGCCTGAATCGATGACATCGACCCAGTTGGGATGCTCCCTGAGCAACTGCAGTACATCGCCCTCGCTCACTTCACTGCTCCATCATCTCCGGGTCCGGCAGCGGCATCTTGCGCATGCCGGCAGGGGTAACCTTGAGCAGCACGGCCAGGTGCCCGCCATCGAGGAAGGTCAATTGCCCAGCCTTCATGTTGCTGTTGCTCTGCTTGAACTGTTCGCTGCGCAGTCCGCTGCCATTGCCGTCCAGTTCGTTGACCCAAAAGTTGGCGTCGACACTGATGAAGCGATCTTCGGCGATGCTCAGGTTGCCTTCGATGTGGAAGTGGCCGAACTGTTCTTCGCCGGCGCCCAGGGCGATCTTGTCGCCATCCTGCTGCCAGGCCTTGTGCAGTAGTACGGTGTAGCTCGGGGTGGCCTGCAGGCGGGTGATCTCGTCATCCAGCGCTGTCGGGCGCTCAGCGCCTTTCTCCAGGCGGGGAGCGCCAGCGCTCCAGTCTTCCGGGGCGAACGGGCTGGTCACGGCCGGCACGGCGTTCTGCCGCACGAGAATCATTTCAACCTGATAGGGGCCTGCGGCGAAGGCGGTGGGTGCAAGCAGCGCCAGCAACAGGGTCAGGCTACGAATAGCACGCATGAAGCTTCCTTAATTCGTTTGTGGGGTCAGGCGCTCGAACAGCGCTTCCAGTGTGTTGAAACGTTCGTCCGGGCGTTCCATGGGTACGAGGAAGCGAAACTGGGTCGCGCCTTCGAACTTGTAGCGTTTTGGCTGGCCCTGGATCAGCTTGATCAGGGTCAGCGGGTCGACCGGAGTTTCGGCTTCGAACTCGAGCTTGCCGCCGTTGGGGCCTGCATCGACTTTCTTGATGCCGAGTTTTTCCGCCAGCAGCTTGAGCGAGGTCAGGCGCATCAGGTTCTTGGTCGGTTCCGGCAGCAGGCCGAAGCGGTCGATCATCTCCACCTGCAGGTCCTTGAGGCCCTCTTCGTCGGCCGCCGAGGCAATGCGCTTGTACAGGATCAGGCGTGCATGCACGTCGGGCAGGTAGTCCTCGGGGATCAGTGCCGGCAGGCGCAGGTTGATCTCCGGGCCGCCACCGAGTGGTTGCTCGAGGTTGGGCTGGTTGCCCTTGCGGATGGCCTTGACCGCGCGCTCGAGCATTTCCATGTACAGGGTGAAACCCACTGCCTGGATCTGCCCGCTCTGGCCTTCGCCGAGCAGTTCGCCGGCGCCGCGGATTTCCAGGTCGTTGGTGGCAAGGACAAAGCCTGCGCCCAGGTCCTGGGTGTTGGCGATGGCCTCCAGACGCTTTTCGGCGTCCGCGCTGATCTGCTGACGCGGCGGCGTCAGCAGATAGGCGTAGGCCTGGTGGTGGCTGCGCCCGACCCGGCCGCGCAACTGGTGCAATTGCGCCAGGCCGAACTTGTCGGCGCGCTCGATGACGATGGTGTTGGCGCTGGGCACGTCGATGCCGGTCTCGATGATGGTCGAGGCGATCAGCACGTTGAAGCGCTTGTGATAGAAATCGCTCATCACCTGTTCGAGCTCGCGTTCGCGCATCTGCCCGTGGCCAATACCGATGCGGGCTTCGGGCACCAGTTCGGCAAGCTCCGCGGCGCATTTCTCGATGGTCTTGACGTCGTTGTGCAGGTAGTACACCTGGCCGCCACGCAACAGCTCGCGCAGCAGCGCTTCCTTGACCGTGCTCTTGTTCTGCTCCATGACGAAGGTGCGCACCGACAGGCGCCGCGCCGGGGGGGTGGCGATGATCGACAGGTCGCGCATGCCCGACACCGCCATGTTGAGGGTGCGGGGTATGGGTGTCGCGGTCAGGGTGAGGATGTCCACCTCGCTGCGCAGGGCCTTGAGCTGTTCCTTCTGGCGCACCCCGAAGCGGTGTTCTTCGTCGATGATGGCCAGGCCCAGGTCCTTGAAGCGCACATCATCCTGCAGCAGCTTGTGGGTGCCGATGAGGATGTCGATCTTGCCTTCGGCCAGCTCCGCCGCTGCGGTGGCGACTTCCTTGGTCGACTTGAAGCGGCTCATCACTTCGACAGTCACCGGCCAATCGGCGAAGCGGTCGCGGAAGCTGTTGTAGTGCTGCTGGGCGAGCAGTGTGGTGGGTACCAGCACCGCTACCTGGCGACCACTGTGCACGGCGATGAAGGCGGCGCGCATGGCCACTTCGGTCTTGCCGAAGCCGACATCGCCGCAGACCAGGCGGTCCATGGGCTGGCCGGCGAGCATGTCGGCCCGCACTGCTTCGATGGCCGCCTGTTGGTCGGGGGTCTCTTCGAAGGGGAAACCGGCGCTGAAGGTTGCGTAGTCGGCGGCCGGGTCGGCGAAGGCATAGCCTTTGCGCGCAGCGCGGCGGGCGTAGATGTCGAGCAGTTCGGCGGCGACATCGCGCACTTGCTCGGCGGCCTTGCGCTTGGCTTTCTGCCAGGCTTCGGAACCCAGTCGGTGCAGTGGCGCCAGGGCATCGTCGCTGCCCGTGTAGCGGGCGATCAGGTGCAGGTTGGCCACGGGCACATAGAGCTTGGCGCCCTCGGCGTATTCGAGGGTGAGGAATTCGGCGGCCTGGCCATCGATCTCCAGTGTCGCCAGGCCCAGATAGCGACCCACGCCGTGGTCGATATGCACCACCGGCGCACCTTCGCGCAGCTCGGTGAGGTTCTTGATCACCGCGTCGTTGGCTGCCTCGCCGCGTTTTTCGCGGCGCCGGCGCTGCATCACGCGTTGGCCGAACAGCGGGCTTTCGGCGACCAGGGCGATAGCCGGATCGTCCAGTAGCAGGCCATCGTCGAGTGGGGCGATGGTAATCGCCAGGCGCTCGCTGCCGGTGACGAAGTCGGCCCAGCCATCGACAGTCTGCGGGCGCAACTTCAGGCGTTCGAGCAGCTCCAGCAGCACTTCGCGCCGGCCTGCCGATTCGGCCGTGAACAGCACGCGGCCGGGGAACTGGTCGAGGAAGTGCGCAAGCTCCGCCAGCGGCTGGTTGGCCTTGGCCTCGATGGCCAGGTTGGGCAGGGCGCGGGCCGGGAAGCGCTCGCGGCCAACGCCAGGGTCGATTTCTTCGCTGCTGACCACCACCCGTGGCCATTGCTTCAGGCGGGCGAAACAGTCCTCGACCGGGAGGAACAGTTCGGCGGGCGGCAGCAGCGGGCGGGTCAGGTCGCCGCGGCGCTCTTCGTAGCGTCCGCGCACGTCGTTCCAGAAGTGTTCGGCGGCCTGTTCGACGCCGGGCAGCGAGAACACCTGGGTGTCCGCCGGCAGGTAGTCGAACAGTGTGGCGGTTTCTTCGAAGAACAATGGCAGGTAGTACTCGATCCCTGCCGGGATGATGCCGCTGGTCAAGTCCTGGAAGATGGCGCTGCGGCGGAAATCGACATCGAAACGCTCGCGGAAGCGGGCCTTGAAGCGGGTCACCTCGTCCTTTTGCATGGGGAATTCGCGCGCCGGCAGCAGGCGCACTGAGTCGACCTTGTCGATCGAGCGCTGCGTTTCCGGGTCGAAGGTGCGCAGCGTCTCGATCTCGTCGTCGAACAGGTCGATGCGGTACGGCTGCTTGCTGCCCATGGGGTACAGGTCGATCAATGCGCCACGCACGGCGAATTCACCATGCTCGTAGACAGTATCGACACAGCGGTAGCCGCTGGCTTCCAGGCGCGTGCGCATCTGCTCGACATCGATTTTCTGCCCCACATCCAGCACCAGGCTGCCACCCAGCAGGAAGCGCGTGGGGGCGAGGCGGTGCAGGGCTGTGGTGACCGGCACTACGAGAATGCCGTGGTCGAGTTCCGGCAGCCGATAGAGGCTGGCGATGCGCTGGGAGATGATGTCCTGGTGCGGCGAGAATAGGTCGTAGGGCAGGGTTTCCCAGTCGGGGAAGGGCAGTACCGGCAGTTCCGGGGCAAAGAAGCGCAGCTCCTGTTCCAGGCGGTCGGCGGTCTGGCTGTCGGCGGTCAGCAGTAGGGTGAAGCGACCGGCGGTGCTGGCGGCCTCGGCGATGGCCAGGCTCAAGGCGGCACCGGGCAGGTTGCCCCAGGTTTGTTTGCCGGCCGTGGCCGACATGTGCGGAAGGCGCAGAACTGACACGGGAGATCGGACTCCAAGCGTTGCGGCAAAGAGGTCGATTGTACCGGTGAGCGGGCTCGCTGTCAGGCTCGAAAGGGCATGACGACGGGTGTTGCGGCCGACGACAGGCGCTCATTGCCCGATACGCCGAGGGGCGTCATAATGTAGCCCCTTTTTTGTTCCCCTACATGTGGAAGGTTACCGTGACTCAGAAGCCCGACCAGTGTCTTGGTGAGTGGATCGACCGTGAAGCCCTGGCTGAAGCGATGATCCCGCTTATCGGTCAGCTCTACCGCAACAACAACGTGGTGAGCTCGATCTATGGCCGCAGCCTGATCAACCGTTCGGTTATCTCGATTCTCAAAGCCCACCGCTTTGCCCGTCACCGCCAGGCCGACGAGACCGAGCTGTCCGTCCACGAGACGTTCCCCCTGCTCAAGGCCATGAGCGAGCTTAAGCTGGGCGCCGCTTCGGTCGACCTGGGCAAGCTGGCCAACAAGTTCAAGGCCGAAGGCAATGGCCGCAGCGCCGAGCAGTTCGTCCGTGACGAACTGGCCGACGTGGTGGGTCAGCAGAACGCTTCCGCACGCAAGGGCACCGACGTCGTCCTGTACGGTTTTGGCCGCATCGGCCGCCTGCTGGCGCGCATCCTGATCGAGAAGACCGGTGGCGGCGACGGCCTGCGCCTGCGCGCCATCGTCGTGCGCAAGGGCGCCGAGAACGACCTGACCAAGCGCGCCAGCCTGCTGCGCCGCGACTCGGTACACGGTCCGTTCGACGGCACCATCGTCATCGACGAGGCGAACAACACCATCACCGCCAACGGCAACCTGATCCAGGTGATCTACGCCAAGAGCCCGAGCGAAGTCGACTACACCCAGTACGGCATCAACGACGCCCTGATTGTCGACAACACCGGTGTATGGCGTGACGCCGACGGCCTCGGCCAGCACCTGGCCTGCCCGGGCGCCGCCCGCGTGATCCTGACCGCGCCTGGCAAGGGCGCGCTGAAGAACATCGTGCATGGCATCAACCACGGTGACATCACGGCCGACGACAAGATCGTCTCGGCCGCCTCCTGCACCACCAATGCCATCGTGCCGGTGCTCAAGGCTGTCAACGACAAGTACGGCATCATCAACGGCCACGTCGAAACCGTTCACTCGTTCACCAACGACCAGAACCTGATCGACAACTTCCACAAAGGCAGCCGTCGTGGCCGCGCCGCGCCGTTGAACATGGTCATCACCGAGACTGGTGCTGCCACCGCCGCCGCCAAGGCACTGCCTGTGCTCAAGGGCAAGTTGACTGGCAACGCGATCCGCGTACCGACACCGAACGTGTCGATGGCCATCCTCAACCTGAACCTGGAAAAGGCCACCAACCGCGACGAAATCAACGAGTACCTGCGCCAGACCGCCATGCACTCGGAACTGCACAAGCAGATCGACTATGTCAGCTCCCAGGAAGTGGTTTCGACCGACTTCGTCGGTTCGCGCCACGCCGGTGTGGTCGACGCCGAAGCGACCATCTGCAACGACAACCGTGTCGTCCTGTACGTCTGGTACGACAACGAATTCGGTTACAGCTGCCAGGTCGTTCGCGTGATGGAAGAAATGGCCGGTGTGAACCCGCCGGCGTTTCCACGCTGATGCGCTTGTAATGTGTTGAAGAAACGGGAACCTTCGGGTTCCCGTTTTTTTTGCGCCCAGCTTCGCTGCTATCGCTGTGGGCCGGTTAACCGAGAAATGCATGTTGCGCACCGTTCTTCTGTTTTGCCTGTCGTTGCTTGCTGCCTGCGAGCCAAGCCCCACCCTCGAGCGCTTCGGCGGCCCGACCATGGGCAGCAGCTACAGCATCCAGTATGTCCGCCAACCCGGCGGCCCCGCACCCGAGCAGGTGCAAGCCGCGGTCGAGGGCATCCTCCGGGCCATCGACGCGCATTACTCCACCTACCGCGGCGACTCCACCGTCAGCCACTTCAATCTGCTGCCGGCCAACCAGTGTCTGCCCATCGACAGCGACCTGCGTGAACTGGTCGCCTTCGGCCAGTTGCTCGCCGAGCAGAGCCAGGGGGCGTATGACCTTACCGTCGAGCCGCTGCTCGACCTCTGGGGCTTCGGGCCGCAGTCGCGGGAGCTTCAGGTGCCGGAACCCCAGGCGCTGGCCCGCGCCCGGCAGCGGGTGGGCTACCAGCACGTGCGCATCGAGGCCGATACGCTGTGCAAGGATGCGCCGGTCGAGCTGGACTTCAACAGCATTGCCGCCGGCCATGCTGTCGATCTGATCGCCGAACGCCTGTGGGCAATGGGCATCGACAGTTTCCTCGCCGAAGCCACCGGCGAGCTCAAGGCGGTGGGCCGCAAGCCGGACGGCAGCCCCTGGCGGGTGGCGCTGGAGCTGCCGCGCGAGGACCGCCAGATCGCTCGCCAGGTCATTCCGGTACAGGGGCTGGCGGTATCGACCTCGGGTGACTATCGCCACTATTTCGAGGACAATGGCCGGCGCTATTCGCACACCTTCGATGCTCGCCTGGGGCGCCCGGTCGAGCATGACCTGGCGGCGGTGACGGTGCTCGATGCCTCGGCGTTGCAGGCTGACGGCTACTCGACACTGCTGCTGATCCTCGGGCCCGAGCGTGGCTGGGATTTTGCCATCGCCCATGGTCTTGCCGCCGTGTTGGTGACCCGGGCCGAAGGTGGCTTCGTCTCCCGTTCCACGCCTGCGTTCGACAGGGCGTTGAAAGGCGAGTGAAAGGCAAGGCACGGATGATCGCCACCACGGACCTGGTGAAACCACATGTAGTGCAGGCAACAGTGGCCTACGACGCGACCAAGGGTTAATGTGCGCGGCGTTCACGCTTGATTAGACTGCACCCGAATTTTCTCATGGCGCCCCGGCGACATGATCGCGCCCCGCGGCCATCCGGCCGGCGGGCCAGTTCTGAAGGAGTACGCATGGCTGTCTACAACTACGACGTAGTGGTGCTGGGTTCCGGCCCGGCCGGAGAAGGCGCGGCAATGAACGCCGCCAAAGCAGGGCGCAAGGTGGCCATGGTCGACAGCCGTCGCCAGGTCGGCGGCAACTGCACCCACTTGGGCACCATCCCGTCCAAGGCACTGCGTCACTCGGTGCGGCAGATCATGCAGTTCAACACCAACCCGATGTTCCGCGCCATCGGTGAGCCGCGCTGGTTCTCCTTCCCCGATGTGCTCAAGAGCGCCGAGAAGGTCATCAGCAAGCAGGTCGCCTCGCGCACCGGCTACTACGCGCGCAACCGGGTCGACGTGTTCTTCGGCACCGGCAGCTTCGCCGACGAGCAGACCGTCGAAGTGGTCTGCCCCAACGGCGTGGTCGAGAAGCTGGTGGCCAAGCACATCATCATCGCCACCGGTTCGCGCCCGTACCGCCCGGCCGACATCGATTTCCACCACCCGCGCGTCTACGACAGCGACACCATCCTCAGCCTCAGCCATACCCCGCGCAAGCTGATCGTCTACGGTGCTGGTGTGATCGGTTGCGAATATGCTTCGATCTTCAGCGGCCTGGGTGTACTGGTGGAGCTGGTCGACAACCGTGCCCAGCTGCTGAGCTTCCTGGATTCGGAAATCTCCCAGGCGCTGAGCTACCACTTCAGCAACAACAACATCACCGTGCGCCACAACGAGGAGTACGAGCGGGTCGAAGGGCTGGACAATGGTGTGGTGCTGCACCTGAAGTCGGGCAAGAAGATCAAGGCCGACGCCCTGCTGTGGTGCAATGGTCGTACCGGCAACACCGACAAGCTGGGCCTGGAGAACATTGGCATCAAGGTCAACAGCCGTGGCCAGATCGATGTCGACGAGAACTACCGCACCAGCGTGCCGAATATCTACGGTGCCGGTGACGTGATCGGCTGGCCGAGCCTGGCCAGCGCAGCCCACGACCAGGGTCGCTCGGCGGCCGGCAGCATCGTCGACAACGGCAGCTGGCGCTTCGTCGATGACGTGCCCACCGGCATCTACACAATTCCGGAGATCAGCTCGATCGGCAAGAACGAGCAGGAACTCACCCAGGCCAAGGTGCCGTACGAAGTGGGCAAGGCCTTCTTCAAGAGCATGGCGCGCGCGCAGATCGCCGGCGAACCGCAGGGTATGCTGAAGATCCTGTTCCACCGCGAAACCCTGGAGATCCTGGGTGTGCACTGCTTCGGCTACCAGGCCTCGGAGATCGTCCACATCGGCCAGGCGATCATGAACCAGCCGGGTGAGCAGAACAACCTGAAGTACTTCGTCAACACCACGTTCAACTACCCGACCATGGCCGAAGCCTACCGGGTAGCTGCCTACGACGGTCTGAACCGGCTTTTTTGAGCGGCTCCGACCGGTGGCCTGAGCCGGTCGGAGAGACCGATTTCAGCCCTACCCGAGGGTGGTCTTGGCCAAACCGGGAAAGTCTGTAATCAGGCTGTCAACGCCAAAGTCGGCGAGCCGGCGCATCAGTGCCGGCTCGTTGACCGTCCAGACCGACACGTGCAGCCCCTGTCGCTGCGCCTTGATCAGGCGCTCGGGGGTGCACAGCGTCCAGTTCAGCGCCAGCATCTGGCACTCATAGTTCTGCGCCACTTTCAGCGGGTCCAGCCAGGCATACTCGGCAACCAGGCCACGGGCGACATCCGGTACCAGCTCCAGAGCGGCCCCCAGTACTTCCCGTGAGCTGGAGGTGATGGTGACCTTGTCCAGCAAGCCATACTGCTGGGCCAGTTCGCGGATCGCCAGCACGGTGCTGGCGGCGCGGGTGCGCGAGGCGCTCTTGACTTCCAGCTGCCAGTGCTCGAAGGCGCATTTCTGGAACAGTTCCTCAAGACGTGGGATAGGGCAGGGTTGTACATACCCCGGGCCGCCCTTGCGTGCATCGTAGCTGACCAGTTCGTTTGCGGTGCGCTCGGCCACCTTGCCGCGGCGGCCCGTGGTGCGCTTGAGGGTTGGGTCGTGAATCACCATCAGCTCATTGTCGGCCGACAGGTGCAGGTCGAGTTCGCAGCGGTTCACGCCGTGCGACAGGCACTGGCGGAAGCTGTTCAGGGTGTTCTCGGGCGCTTCGCCCTTGGCGCCGCGGTGGCCGTAGATAAGGGTCACGTTCGTTCCTTCAAATCAGAGAGTTGGGGCTCAGGAGGCGGGGTCGTTCTGTTCCAGTGCCTGGCGCCGCTGCTGTTGCTGGCGCTGCAGGATATAGCGGGCCAGCAGTTGGCGCTGGGCGTCGGTCATGTCGATGAACTCGGTGCCGACCTCGTAGTCGCCGTCGGGGCGCGGGTCGCAGTGGGTGATCCGGCCGCGCAGCAGCAAGCCGTGCGCGCGAGGCATCAGCACCATCTTCACTTTCACCCGGGTGCCCGGGGCGATCCTCTGCGCCTGAGCAAACTCGATGCCGCCCTCGGAGATGATCACCGATTGTGGTTGGCCGATCTCGCCAATCAATGTTTGCGCGACCACGGCGCTGAGCAGGTCGAGGCGTTTGTTCTGGGCGCGCAGGAAAGCCGCCAGGGTGCGGTCCTTTTCGCTCAACTGACGTAGCAGGTGCTGCGACTCGAAGTCGGAGAGGTGCAGTTCGCTGAGCAGGTTGAACAGCGGCGAATCATCTTGCAACAGTTCTGTTTCAAGGGCTTCGGCCGCGCTGAGGGGGCTGATTTGAAGTGCGATCCGATCTTCGATGCGGTAGTATTCGCGGCGATCTTCTTCGTCTAATGTCGTCATGGCGAACCCAAGGTTACGGCGGTTGTCCGAGTGTAAAGCCGCCGTAGGCGCCTCGCCACAAGGACGTTCCCTTTCATCCGAACAAGCCCCGACATGTTCAGACCTCTTTTCGTATTCATTGGTACGCGCTACACCCGTGCCAAGCGTCGCAATCACTTCGTCTCGTTCATTTCGCTGACCTCGATGATCGGCCTCGCCTTGGGCGTGGTGGTGATGATCGTGGTGCTCTCGGTGATGAACGGATTCGACCACGAGATGCGTACCCGTGTGCTGGGGATGATCCCTCATGCCACCCTGGAAACCGGCCAGCCCATTGATGACTGGCAGGCCCTTGCCTCTAAAGTAAAGCAGAATCCGCAGGTGCTGGCGGTCGCGCCGTTCACCCAGATGCAGGGTTTGCTGACGCACGAGGGCAAGGTGCAGAAGGTGCTGCTCAACGGCGTCGACCCGGCCCGCGAGCGCGAGGTGTCGATCATCGACAGGTTCGTGCTCGACGGCAGCCTCGACAAACTGGCGCCGGGCGAGTGGGGCATCATGATCGGCGACAAGGCCGCGCAGAAGCTGGGCGTGGGTATCGGCGACAAGCTGACCTTCGTCGCCCCCGAGGTGAGCGTCACCCCAGCCGGCATGTTCCCACGCATGAAGCGCTTCACCGTGGTCGGTACCTTCCACGTCGGCGCCGGCGAGATCGACGGCTATCTCGGCTTGACCAACTTGTCCGACCTGTCGCGCCTGCACCGCTGGAAAGCGGATCAGGTCCAGGGCCTGCGCCTGAAGTTCGACGACCTGTTCCAGGCGCCGCGCGCGGCCTGGGATATCGCCCAGCAGCTAGGCGAGCAACAGTTTTACCCACGTGACTGGACCCGCACCCACGGCAACCTGTACCAGGCGATTCGCATGGAGAAATCCATGATCGGCCTGCTGTTGCTGCTGATCGTGGCGGTGGCGGCGTTCAACATCATTTCCACCCTGGTGATGGTGGTCAACGACAAGCGTGGCGACATCGCCATCCTCCGCACCCTGGGCGCGACCCCCGCGCAGATCATGGCCATCTTCATGGTCCAGGGCACGGTGATCGGTGTGGTCGGCACCCTTATCGGCGCCGTGCTGGGCATTTTCGGCGCGCTCAACGTGAGCGCAGCGATCGCCGGCATCGAGACGCTGATCGGGCACAAGTTCCTCAACGCCGATGTGTATTTCATCGATTACCTGCCGTCGCAGCTCCAAGCCCAGGACGTGTGGATGGTCTGCGGTGCGGCGCTGGTCCTGAGTTTCTTCGCCACCCTGTACCCGGCCTGGCGCGCTTCGCGCACCCAGCCTGCAGAGGCGCTACGTTATGAGTGAGTCGCGCATGAGTGATAAAGCCGTGTTGAGTTGCCGCAACCTGGGCAAGAGCTACGAAGAGGGCCCAGAGTCGGTGCAGGTGCTGTCCGGGTTGAACCTGGAGCTGCAGCCGGGCGAGCGGGTGGCCATCGTCGGCAGCTCCGGTTCGGGCAAGAGTACCTTGCTCAACCTGCTGGGGGGCCTGGACACGCCAACCCAAGGCAGCGTCTGGCTGGCCGGCGAAGAGTTGTCGGCGCTGGGCGAGCGGGCGCGTGGGCTGCTGCGTAACCGCGCGCTGGGCTTCGTCTACCAGTTCCACCACCTGCTGCCGGAGTTCACCGCCCTGGAGAACGCCTGCATGCCCCTGCTGATCGGCAAGACCCCCATCCCGGAGGCCCGCGAGCGCGCCGAGGCGCTGCTCAAGCGGGTTGGCCTGGGCCATCGGCTGAATCACAAGCCGGCCGAGCTGTCCGGTGGTGAGCGCCAGCGCGTGGCGATCGCCCGCGCCCTGGTCAACCGGCCGGGCCTGGTGATGCTCGACGAGCCAACCGGCAACCTCGACCACCACACCGCCCAGGGCATCCAGGAACTGATGCAGGAGCTGTCCAGCCACTCGCAGACCGCGTTCCTGGTGGTCACCCACGACCTCAACCTGGCGCGTCAGATGGACCGTGTGCTGCGCCTGGAAGACGGGCACCTGGTGGCGATCTGAGTCGCTTGCGCGGGGCGCCATGAAGCGCGCCCCGGTTCACTTTCTTCTTAGGTGTTGCCGTTCATGTTCAGACCCTTGCCCTTGTTCATCGGTGCTCGTTACACCCGTGCCAAGCGCCGCAACCATTTCATCTCGTTCATCTCGATGACCTCGATGATCGGCCTGTCGCTCGGCGTGCTGGCGATGATCGTGGTGCTGTCGGTAATGAACGGCTTCCAGCGCGAGATGAGCTCACGCGTGCTGGGCCTGGTGCCCCACGCCAGCATCCTCGGCGTGCAGCCGCTGGACGACTGGCGCAAGGTGGCCAGCACCGCCGAGGGCAACCCAGCGGTGCTGGCCGCCGCGCCGCTTACCGAACTGGAAGGCATGCTGTCGTACAAGGGTGCCATGCAGCCGATTCAGGTGGCGGGTATCGACCCGGCGGAAGAGGGCAAGGTCTCGATCGTCACCCAGCATATCGTCCAAGGTAGCTTGCAGGACCTGGTGCCTGGCGAGTACGGCGTGGTCGTCGGTGAGCTGACGGCCCGGCGTTTCCGCCTGAACACCGGCGACAAGCTGACCCTGATCGTCCCCGAGATCAGCAAGGAACCAGGCGGTATCACCCCACGCATGCAACGTTTGACGGTGGTCGGCATCTTCAAGGTCGGTGCCGAGCTGGATGGCTCCCAGGCCTACATCCATGTTGCCGATGCCGGTGAGATGCAGCGTTGGGCACCGGGCCAGGTTCAAGGCGTGCGTCTGAAGCTGCAAGATCTGTATGCCGCGCCCCAAGTGTCGAAAGCTATCGCCGCTGGCCTGGGTGAGGGTTACCGCGCCGATGATTGGTCGCACACCCAGGGCAGCCTGTTCAGCGCGATGAAGATGGAAAAGACCATGATCGGCCTGCTGTTGATGATGATCATCGCGGTGGCGGCGTTCAACATCATCGCCACCCTGGTGATGGTGGTGAACGACAAGGGCGCGGACATCGCCATCCTGCGCACCATTGGTGCCACGCCGGCGCAGATCATGGGCACGTTCATGGTCCAGGGCAGCCTGATCGGTATCGTCGGCACGCTGATCGGTGGCGTATTGGGGGTGGTCGCGGCGTTCAACGTCAGCGCCATCGTCGGCTGGATCGAGCGGGTCAGTGGCCAGCACATCTTCACATCCGACATCTACTTCATCAGCAGCCTGCCGTCCGAGTTGCAGTGGGGCGACGTGGCGATCATCTGCGTGGCGGGTTTGGTGATGAGCTTCCTGGCGACCATCTACCCAGCCTATCGGGCCTCGCAGATAGAACCGGCAATGGCTCTGCGCTACGAGTAATGCGGTATCTGCTGGCAAAGTCGTTCCTGTAGGGGCCGACTTTGCCGGCGATGGGCCACAAAACGGCCCCGTCTTCACTGCCGTTCAGGCAACTCGATCACGAACCGCGTCCAGCCGTTCGCACACTCCGCCCTGATGCTTCCTCCATGCGCCTGCACGATCGAGCGGGTGATCGCCAGCCCTAGTCCCGCGTGTTCGCTACTGCCTTCCTGGCGAGCCGGATCTGCTCGATAGAACCGGTCGAACAGTCGCTCCAACAATTGCGGGGCGATGGCCGCTCCGGTGTTGGCCACAGCAATACGTACTCCACCTTCAAGCACCACGCGGATCTCGCCGCTGGCCGGCGTGAAGCGCAGCGCATTGTCCAGCAGATTGGACAGGGCTCGGCGCAACATGTGCCGATCCCCATGGGTGTGCGCTTCGCCCTCGCGCAGCAGCCGCACCTCGGCTTCCTCGGCCAGCGGTGCGTAGTACTCCAGCAGTGCATCGATTTCCACCGCCAGGTCCAGCGGCTGGCGATTGGGCATCAACAGGCCGTGGTCGGCCTTGGCCAGGTAGAGCATGTCGTTGACCAGCTGGGCCATCCACTGCAGTTCTTCCAGGTTGCCATGCAAGGCCTCGCGGTATTCCTCGAGGCTGCGAGGATGAGTCAGGGTGACCTGGGTGTGGGTCAGCAAGTTGGACAGCGGTGTGCGCAATTCATGGGCTATATCGGCTGAGAATGCCGACAGGCGCTGAAAGGCGTCGTCCAGGCGCTCAAGCATGGCATTGACCGTGCCTGCCAGCTCCGCCAGCTCTTCGGGCATCTGCGCCACCGGCAGGCGGGTGGTCAGCGACCGGGCATTGACGCTGGCGGCGACCTTGCCCATCTGCCGCAATGGCTTCAGGCCCCGGCGTGCGGCCCAGGCGCCCAGTAGTGCAGTGGCCAGGGCTGACAAGCCAACGGTAAGCCAGATCAGGCGCTGCATGCCCTGGAGGAAATGCTGGTGGTGAGTGATGTCGAGGAACAGGGTAAGCCGAGGCGAGGCAGGCAGGTCCTCGCTGATCGCCACGCTCAGGCTACGGTAGTCGATACCACCGGCGTGCAGGGTGGCCAGGCCGGATTGACGCGGGTCGTCCGGCAGGTCGATGCGGCTGTCGAACCATGCCCTGCCATTGGCGCCGCGTACCCGCAGGGCCAGGTCGGATTGGTGGCTCAGTTCGTTGAGTAGTTGGGGCAGGCGCGCGCTCAGCTGTTCCGGGTTGTTGACGCCGTCGAGCAGGCTACGCATCAGTGACAGGCGGCCGCTCAGCAGCTGCTGGTCGAGCTCGACGAAGTGGCGTTCGCTGGCGCGGTTGAACAGCAGCCCGGCGCTCAGCGAAACGGTGGCGGTGCAGGCGGCGAACAGCAGGGCCAGGCGGCCACCGAGGGACAGGCGGCGCATCAGTCCTGGCGCTCCTCGAGCACGTAGCCCATGCCGCGCACGGTATGGATCAGCTTGGTCGGATGGCTGTCGTCGATCTTCAGGCGCAGGCGGCGGATGGCCACTTCGATCACGTTGGTGTCGCTGTCGAAATTCATGTCCCACACCTGCGAAGCGATGAGTGACTTGGGCAGCACTTCGCCCTGGCGGCGCAGCAGCAGTTCGAGCAGGGCGAACTCCTTGGCGGTCAGGTCGATGCGTTGGCCGCTGCGTTCGGCGCGGCGGCGGATCAGGTCCAGGCGCAGGTCGGCGAGCGCCAGGCTGGTGTCCTGGCTGGCGTTGGCGCCCCGGCGCAACAGGCTGCGCACCCGCGCCAGCAGTTCGGAGAAGGCGAAAGGCTTGACCAGATAATCGTCGGCACCCAGCTCCAAGCCGTGTACACGGTCCTCGACGGCGTCGCGGGCGGTGAGCAACAACACGGGCGTATCCTGGCCGGCCTGGCGCACCGCCTGGAGGATCTGCCAGCCGTTACGCCCTGGCAGCATAACGTCGAGGATCAGCAGGTCGTGGTCACCGGTCAGCGCCAGGTGCTGGCCCGTGTCGCCGTCGGTGGCCAGCTCCGTGGCGAAACCGGCCTCGCTGAGGCCTTGGCGCAGGTATTGGCCGGTTTTGGCCTGGTCTTCGACGATCAGTAGTTTCATGGGCTTTCACAGTTCTGAAGGTTCACGCGGGCTTTGCAGGAGCGGATTCATCCACGAAAACGTTGAGGCATTCACGGCAGCATTCGCGGGTGAACCCGCTTTCACAAGGGCGGTGCCTGAAATCATACGTGACGATCAGCAGCCTCGCCCAAGCTGACAAAGTTGTAATCTTCCCGTCAGCCAGCTGCCAGCCAGCCTTTTCGAGAATGGCCTCATTCTCCCCGCACTATTCGGAGCCACTCATGAAACACCTGATTGTCGCCGCCGCGCTCGCGCTGCTCAGCCTGCCCACCTTCGCCGACGAGTCGAAGACCTTTGCCTTCGGTGAACCTGCCCCAGCGGCCAAGGCCAGCCGTACCGTCGAGGTGGTGCTCAAGGATATCGCCTTCGAGCCCAAGAGCCTCAAGGTCAAGGCCGGCGAAACCGTGCGCTTCGTGCTGATCAACGAAGGCAAGTTACCCCACGAGTTCAACCTGGGTGACAAGGCCATGCATGTCGAGCACCAGAAGGAGATGGTGGCGATGCAGGGCAAGCTGTTCACCGCCGGCATGAGCCATGAGGGCATGGATCATGGGCAGATGGATCACAGCCAGATGAACATGGGGGGGCACGGCCACGGGGCAGGCAATACCGTGCTGGTCCAGCCCGGCCAGCGCGCCGAGCTGACCTGGACCTTCCGCAAGGCCGCGCCCATCGAGTTTGCCTGCAACGTGCCGGGGCACTACCAGGCCGGTATGGTCGGGCCGCTGACCATCGAGTAACAAGCGCCCCAAGGCGGGGTGCAAAACCGGTAGACTAAGGGCAATTTCGAACCTTCAGGTCAGTTTCCATGCATCCCGCCGCCGAACATTCTCCGCTGGGCAAGTCCAGCGAATACATCGCCACCTACACGCCCTCGCTACTGTTCCCGATTCCACGCCTGGCCAAATGGGCCGAACTGGGCGTCAGCGGTGACGCCTTGCCCTGGCAGGGCGTGGATTTCTGGAACTGCTTCGAGCTGTCCTGGCTGCTGCCATCGGGCAAGCCGGTGGTGGCCATCGGTGAATTCGCCATCCCGTGCGACTCGCCGAACATCATCGAGTCCAAGTCGTTCAAGCTGTACCTCAACTCGCTGAACCAGACGGTGTTCGAGTCGGTAGCGCAATTGCAGGCCTGCCTGGTTAAGGATCTTTCCGCCGCGGCAGGCAAGCCGGTGGCGGTCAAGGTCAGCACCCTGGCCGACGTCGAATCCCTGGGCGTCACCACACTGCCGGGCCTGTGCATCGATGCGCTG
Organism: Pseudomonas entomophila; assembly: GCF_023277925.1. Lineage (NCBI taxonomy): Bacteria > Pseudomonadati > Pseudomonadota > Gammaproteobacteria > Pseudomonadales > Pseudomonadaceae > Pseudomonas > Pseudomonas entomophila. The sequence continues at coordinate 2,481,894 of NZ_CP063832.1, read as the reverse complement.
GACGTGAGCATCAGCAATTACGAGCAGCCGCAACCCGGGCTGTTGCGTTGTTCGGCGGAGCGCGTGGTGGAGGAGACCGTCCACAGCCACCTGCTCAAATCCAACTGTCCGGTCACCGGCCAGCCGGATTGGGGCAGTGTAGTGGTCGAGTACAAGGGGCGTGCGCTGGACCATGCCAGCCTGCTGACCTACCTGATCAGCTTCCGCCAGCACGCCGACTTCCACGAGCAGTGCGTAGAGCGTATCTACCTGGACCTGAAGCACCTGCTGCGGCCCGAGTATCTGACGGTGTATGCGCGCTACGTGCGCCGCGGAGGGCTGGATATCAATCCGTATCGCAGCACCCGGGCGATCAGCCCCGAGAACCTGCGCTTGGTTCGTCAGTAATACGGTCAGGGCCGCAACGCGGCCCCGATCATGTTCAGAGGGTTCAGATACCCATGCTGTGCAGCGAGTTGACAATGCTGCGCAGGGTGGCTGTGAGGTCGGGGTGTTCGGCCTCGAAGCGTTCGATGGCGAGGTTTACGCCATCGACGACGTTGTTGTCCGGGGTGGCCTCCTCAAGCTTCAGCTGAGCCTCGATCTGTCTGGCTTCCTCATGCAGGCTGGCCAGTTCCTCTTCCGAAAGCGGCACATTGCGGTCCAGTTGCTCGCGCAGGCTATTCAGGCGTTCTTGCAGTTCGCGGGCAGGCATTGTTCATACTCCATCAATGACTTGGCAAGGCATGGACCTCAGCGAAGCGGCAAAGGTTCGGGCCTGTCTTCTAGCGTAATCCACCTACCGGCGCTTTGCATGACCCGTATCAAAGGGGGGTCAGGGTTTCTCGCCCTTGAGCCGACGCTGGGCGATGTCGGCCAGGCAGGTGTCCAGCGCCTCAAGGTGGTCGATGACCGAATGCACGCCCATGCCGAACAATGCGAGGGTGGCTTTGCCTCGGGCCAGTTCCTGCTCTTGCCGGGTCATGCCTTGCCATTGGCTGGAGGCCAGGTCGCACGAAGGGCCGCAGGCCGCCAGGCCAACCGTCCACAGCCCGGCGTTGAGCGCCGATTGCAGCAGCAGGGGGTCGCCGCTGACCAAGACGCTACCTTCCAGTCGCTGGCTTTCGAGGGCCATCAGTGCTTGCCAGCAGGCGTTGGGCGCCGGCCACTCGCAACCCTTGGCGGTATGACCGGGCAACCAGTCGGGGAGTTGCTGGGTGAGTAGGCGTACTTGAACGGCTTCGAGTTGATCGAGCCAGATACAAGGTACTTGCTGCTGGCGCAGGCGTTCGAGGGCGTCCAGGGCGCCTGGGGTGAGCAGGTGGTTGCCACTGGAAGTCTGGACCAGGCAGCCGCGCAGTCCGAATAACACGGCGGTGAAGGCGGGGGCGTCTCGCATGGCAACTTCCCTGAAATAGCCCGCAGCCTATCCCGCCTTTATTACCACCCGATGACGGTGACACATGTTCACAAAATCTTGACAGAGATATGTAAGACTATCGCTAAGCCAGCAAGCCATTATACTGGCGTCTTGTTCAGCAGCGCGCCAAAGGCCGTTGCCGCCGTGAAATTCGATGGAGAAACATCTATGCGTAGGATCGGTGCCGGAGTGATCGAGCGAATCACCCAGGCCTGTGTCTGCGCCAGCCTGTTGCTGGCGCCTGTAGCGGCTACTCAGGCGGCCACAGAGGAAGACCCTTGGGAGGCGGTCAACCGGCCGATCTTCAAGTTCAACGATACACTGGACACCTATGCCCTCAAGCCACTTGCCAAGGGCTACCAGGCTGTGACGCCCCAGTTCCTCGAAGACGGCATCCACAATATCTTCCGCAACCTGGGGGATGTCACCAACCTGGCCAACGATGTGCTGCAGCTCAAGCCACACGCTGCCGGTGTGGACACCGCGCGCCTGATCGTCAACACCACTTTCGGGCTCGGTGGCTTCTTCGACGTCGGCACCAAAATGGGCCTGCAACGCAACGACGAGGACTTCGGCCAGACCCTCGGTTACTGGGGCGTGCCCAGCGGCCCGTACGTGGTCATCCCGCTGCTTGGCCCGAGCACAGTGCGTGACGGCTTGGCCAAGTACCCGGACACCTACACCGAACCCTACCGTTACATCGACCACGTGCCGACGCGCAACTCGATCTTCGCCCTGGACGTGATCGACACCCGCGCCAGCCTGCTGCAGGCTGAAAAGCTGATTCAGGGTGACAAGTACATCTTCCTGCGCAACGCCTACCTGCAGAACCGCGAGTTCAAGGTCAAGGACGGCGCTGTCGAAGACGACTTCTGATTCGGCTGGATGTGAAAAAGGCGACCTTCGGGTCGCCTTTTTTCAGCCTGTGACACAGTCGGGTTCAATGCATTGCCAGGATACGTAGGCCGAGTTTCTGCTCGCCGCCAGGCTGGTCGGCGATCCACACCACTTCGGTACTGGCGTGCAGGCCCTTAAGTGCAGGGTGGTCGGAATCGATGCGCACCTCGAGACGATCGCCCACCTGGAAACGCTGCGCGGCTTGCACCTGCATGCCGCTGCTGGAGAGGTCGAGACAAACGGCGGCGATCACCTGGCCGGCATGCAGCAGGCTGATTTCGGTGTCGATGCGCATGCGGATGAAATCGCGTTTTTCGCTGTAGTTCACGGGAGGCTGGGACATGACTGCATCCTTTCATCGGGTCGCACTGGTCGGCTTTCTTATAACGCCAGGGGATTTGCCCTGTAAAGTGCAGGGAAGTCTACCTTCCCATGCTTGAAACGCCAGGCGGATGGGAGTACCGTCAGCGCCTTACAGGGCACCTCTGCTATTTGCCGGGCAAGTCTTCTTGTCCTACAACTCAAATAGAGAGTGGCTAAAGAGCATTCCAGTAGCCGTCTGTCGGCCCGCCCACAGCTGCTACGCCAACCCAAATCTGGCGCCGTTCGCCCACATGCAGAAAACCAGTGCAACGCTGCTGATCATCGATGACGACGACGTGGTCCGTGCCAGCCTCGCCGCCTATCTGGAAGACAGCGGTTTCAGCGTCCTCCAGGCCGCCAACGGCCAGCAGGGGCTCCAGGTCTTCGAAGCACACCAGCCCGACCTCGTGATCTGCGATCTGCGCATGCCGCAGATGGGCGGCCTCGAACTGATCCGCCGGGTCAGCGAGCGCGCGCCGCAGTTGCCGGTGATCGTGGTGTCCGGTGCTGGTGTCATGAGCGACGCGGTGGAAGCCTTGCGCCTTGGCGCCGCCGACTACCTGATCAAGCCCCTGGAAGACTTGGCTGTACTGGAGCATTCGGTACGTCGGGCCCTCGACCGTTCGCGCCTGGTGCTTGAGAACCAGCGCTATCGCGACAAGCTCGAGGCGGCCAACCGAGAACTCGAAGCCAGCTTGCACCTGCTGCAGGAAGACCAGAACGCAGGGCGCCAGGTGCAGATGAACATGCTACCGGAAAGCCCTTGGAAGGCCGGTGAGTACGCGTTCGAGCACCAGATCATCCCGTCGTTGTACCTGTCGGGTGATTTTGCCGACTATTTCCGTGTGGATGAGCGGCGCATCGCCTTCTACCTGGCGGACGTATCCGGCCATGGTGCATCCTCGGCGTTCGTTACCGTTCTGCTCAAGTTCATGACCACGCGCCTGCTGTTCGAAATCAAGCGCAGCGGCAAGATGCGCGAGTTCAAACCTTCGCAGGTGCTCAGCCACATCAACCGCGGGCTGATCAACTGCAAGCTGGGCAAGCATGTGACCATGGTCGGTGGTGTCATCGACGAGGACACTGGCCTACTCACCTACAGCGTGGGTGGCCACTTGCCGCTGCCGGTGTTGTACACCAGCGGCCAGGCGCGCTATCTGGAAGGCCGTGGCTTGCCAGTGGGGCTGTTCGACGAGGCCAGCTACCAGGACCAGGTACTGGAGCTGCCACCGCAGTTCAGCCTCACCCTGATGTCCGATGGCATTCTGGACCTTTTGCCGGGGGGCACACTCAAAGATAAGGAAGCGTCCTTGCCGGAGATCGTCAAGGAAGCAGGGGGCAGCCTGGAAGGGCTGCGCCAGCGTTTCGAATTGGCTACGCTTGGGGAGATGCCGGATGATATCGCCCTATTGGTGTTGAGCAGGAACATTGAATGAGTACCGGTAGAATCCAGTTCGCCGAACAGAGCGGGACCTTCGTTCTGAAATTTGTCGGTGAAGTGCGCCTGACCCTGTGTTCGGCGCTGGATGCGACGATCGAGAAGATTTTCACCGCGCTGAACTTCTCGGCCATCGTCATCGACCTGACAGAGACCGAAAGCATCGACAGCACCACGCTGGGTCTGCTGGCCAAGCTGTCGATCCTGTCCCGGCAGAAAGTCGGCCTGCTGCCGACAGTCGTCACCACCAATCCGGACATTTCCCGGCTGCTGCAGTCCATGGGTTTCGACCAGGTGTTCAACATCGTCGATCGCCCGGTACCCTGCCCGGAGTGCCTGACCGATCTGCCATCGCAAGATCAAGACGAGAGCGTGGTGCGCTCCAAGGTGCTGGAGGCGCACAAGATCCTGATGGGGCTGAACGACTCCAACCGCGAAGCCTTCCATGACCTGGTGAGCGCGCTAGAGCGTTCCTGATCTTTGCTATTTGCGGGTGTTTTGCCGCTCTGCAGGTTGCTGAAAGCCCTGTAGGAGCGGGTTTACCCGCGATTGGCCCGGAAATCCAATACAAGCTCTAGCCGCCTGCGCCCGTTCGTCGAGCGAACTCAGTTGCCTCACGTCCATCGGCGTTCAGCTGATACACCCGCTTCGGGCGCCCCTCGCCATCGAAGAACACCCACCCCAGCCCCGCGCTGTTCCACAGCCGTTCGCCCGCCTTGCTATGGCTGGGCGTGCGTGGCACCACCTCCATCTGCCGACGCTGGGTGAACCAGTTGAGTGGTGAGCGCGGTGAGTACAACCAGCGGTTGAGCCGGTCCAGCACATCCAGCAGGCGCTTCGGAAACTCATTCTTGATCCCGCTGCTGGTCACCTGCCACAGGTGCGGGCTGCGCTGACGATGGCGGATCAGCACTTCGTAGACGAACGAATAATGCACATCCCCGGAAAGGATCACGTAGTGCCCCGGTGTGCGTGAATGACGGAAAATATTCAGGATCACCTGCGCCGCGCCCCGGTGAGCCATCCAGTTCTCGGCATCCACCAGCAGCGGATAGCCCAGCGCGCTGAACACTCGTTGCACAGTTTCGATCAGCTTGACCCCGAAGATCGGCGCCGGTGACACGATGATCGCCGAAGGGTGGTCCAGCAGCGCCTGTTGCAGTTCGCACAGGGCTTCCCAGTCGAGCAGGCCGGAGGGCTTCTGCAGGCTGTTTTCGCTGCGCCAGCGGCGGGTGCGGGTATCCAGCACCAGCAGTGGTGGCTCCGTGTGCATGGTGTATTGCCAGCCCTGGAAGCGTAGCAGCTCGCCGATCAGTTCGTCCCGCGCCTCGCCCAACTGCCGGCAACGCCCGACCAGCGCCGCGCAGGCGTCCGGGTCGTTCCCCCAACCTTGGCACAGCAGGTAGCCCGCCAGCGCATTGCCAATGATGCGCCGGGAGAACGGGTGGCCGTAGGCAGTCTGCTCCCACTGAGCAGACAGGTTCCAGTCGTCGGTGATGTCGTGGTCGTCGAAGATCATCAGGCAGGGCAGATGGGCCATCGCCCGGGCCACCTGGCCGAGCCCTGAGCGGAAGGCTTCGATCAACGGCAATTCATGGCGATAGCGGGCCTGATGCTTGTCGGTCAAACCGGGCGGTATCTGCATGCGCACCAGCGCCCACGGTATGGGCGACCAGACCAGGAGGTACATGGCCATGACTTCGGCAAAGGTCACCAAGTGGTTGTCGGCGTTGCTGGAGGAAAAAATGGGCTTGCGCTTGCCCCCGAAGAAGCGTTCACGCAGGCTTTCGTTGCTTTCCTGGGCCGGTAGCAGGTCGGCGCGGTGGTAGTAGCAGGCCGGGTGGCGGTAGAGCGCGGCGCCACTGTCTACCACGGCGCCCTCCAACGTCTCGTCGAACAGGCCTAGGCACTCGATCAACTCGTGGATGGCGCGCAGCATGGGGCCGGCAACGTCATCGGCGTAAACCTGGTCGCCGGTCATCAGCAGCAGCGCAGGGCGCTCTTCGGGTTGCGGTCCCGCCAAAAGCAGGCGGTCTGCGCAGAGCAGGCCGTCGGTGGACGGGTGGTGGGGTTTGCGGCAGGAGCCGTGGAGCAGTTGGTCGAGGCGGTCGCGCAACACGAAGCTGGGGCGGCTGGCGCCGGGGTAGAGCAGGTGCGGCGCCCAGTCAGCGACGCATTGGCCGTCGTCCAGACGCAGGTCGTATTCGAGGGCCGCGTTGCTGGGCAGTAGGTTGTCGAAGTGGATGTCCAGCAGGTGGATGAAGGCGTGCGCGCCGACTGGGATCACTTCAATACCTGTCTGCGCGGTGATGCCTGCATGTTCGAGAATGAACTCGGGGCGTAGCGGTTGCGAGCCGACCAGCCAGATGGCCAGGCGCTGGGGTTCCAGGCGGCGGAGTACAGGGCCGGCGAGGATGAGGGGGAGGGTGGCGCTGGGGGGCATCTAAGGCTCGGCTCTATCGGATGTGGCGAGTGACGCTATCGCGGGGGAATGTGGAGCATCGTGGGAGCGGGCCTGCCCCGCGATAGCGTCATCGGCCGACCCAACGAAAACGGGCGGGAAATGCTCTGCATTAACCGCCCGTCGATCAACCCGAATATGTATCAGGCTTTGTCGTCCATCAACGCTTCGAGCTTCTCCTGGTCCCGAGCGAACTGGCGAATACCTTCGGCCAGTTTCTCGGTGGCCATGGCATCCTCGTTCATCGCCCAGCGGAACTGGCTTTCGTTCAGTTGCTGCTTCGCCTCGCCGGCATTGCCCGGCTTGAGGATGCGCGGCAGCTCGCCCTGGTCATCGGACAGTTGCACCAGCAACTCTGGGCTGATGGTCAGGCGGTCGCAGCCGGCCAGTTGCTCGATCTGGCCGATGTTGCGGAAGCTCGCGCCCATGACCACGGTGTTGTAGCCGTTGGTCTTGTAGTAGTCGTAGATACGCGTGACCGACTGCACGCCCGGGTCTTCGGCGCCGACGTAGTCCTTGCCGGTGCTTTTCTTGAACCAGTCGTAGATGCGCCCCACGAACGGCGAGATCAGGAACACCCCGGCATCGGCGCAGGCCTGGGCCTGGGCGAAGGAGAACAGCAGGGTGAGGTTGGTCTGGATGCCTTCCTTTTCCAGCTTCTCGGCGGCGCGGATGCCTTCCCAGGTAGAGGCCAGTTTGATCAGCACGCGATCGCGCTTGACCCCGGCGGCTTCGTATAGCTCGATCAGCTGGCGGGCCTTCTTCAGCAGCGCCGGCTCATCGAACGACAGGCGCGCATCCACCTCGGTGGAGATCCGGCCTGGGATGGCCTTGAGAATGCCCGCGCCCACCGCCACCGCGAACTTGTCGCAGGCCAGATCGACTTTGCCTTTGCTATCGGCCTTGACCTGCTTGAGCAGGTCGGCGTAGCCCGGGATGGCGGCGGCCTTGAGCAGCAGCGACGGGTTGGTGGTGGCGTCGACCGGTTTGAGGCGGGTGATGGCGTCCAGGTCGCCGGTGTCGGCGACCACGGTGGTGAACTGCTTGAGTTGTTCCAGCTTGGAGGTCATGGGCGTGCTCTGTCCTGTGCAATGACTCGACATTACCCGAGCCCCGGCGGCCCGGCAACGGGCCTGATGCGTGTGGGGCTGCGTGGAAGGTGAGGGTTCGAGTCGAATGTACGGTAGAGGTTCCCGGCGAGGTCATCCCACAGGGGCCGCGCCTGACTCAAGATCAGGATTGCACTTGTAGGAGCCGGCTTGCCGGCGAATGGGCCAGCGCAGCCAGCACACGACAGTCGCTCTTACAGGAGGCGGTGCACATCAGGGACGCTCAGCGCCCCTGCAGCAACTCCGCAGCCTGGTCCAGTACCGCCAACGGCGTGTCGGTCTTGTGGATGTCCGCCGACAGCAACTGGCGGAAGCGCCGCGCCCCTGGGAAGCCCTGGCCCAGGCCAAGAATATGCCGGGTGATGTGGTGCATCGCGCCGCCGCTTTCCATGTGCGCGACGATGTAAGGGCGCAGCTTGGCCATCGCCTCGGCGCGACTGATCACGGGTGCGTCGCTAGCAAACAGTTGCTGGTCCACCTCGGCCAGCAGATACGGGTTGTGATACGCCTCGCGCCCCAGCATCACACCGTCGAATGTCTCCAGGTGCGTGCGGCACTCCTCGAGGGTCTTGATCCCGCCGTTGAGCACCAGCTCCAGGTCCGGGAAGTCTGCCTTGAGCTGCGCCGCCACGTCATAGCGCAGCGGTGGGATCTCGCGGTTCTCCTTGGGTGACAGCCCTTCGAGAATGGCGATGCGTGCATGCACGGTGAAGCTGCGGCAGCCCGCGTCGCGCACCTGGCCGACGAAGTCGCGCAACTCGCTATAGCTGTCGCGGCCGTTGATGCCGATGCGGTGCTTGACCGTTACCGGAATGCTGACGGTGTCCTGCATCGCCTTGACGCAATCGGCCACCAGCGCCGGGTGGCCCATCAGGCAGGCGCCGATCATGTTGTTCTGCACCCGGTCGCTGGGGCAACCGACGTTGAGGTTGACCTCGTCGTAGCCGGCGTCCTGCGCCAGGCGCGCGCAGGCCGCCAGGTCCGCCGGTACGCTGCCGCCCAGTTGCAGGGCCAGCGGGTGCTCGGCGTCGTCGTGGCGCAGGAAACGCTGGGCGTCGTTGTGCAGCACGGCGCCGGTGGTGACCATCTCGGTGTAGAGCAGAGCGTGTTTGGAGAGCAGGCGCAGGAAGAAGCGACAGTGACGGTCTGTCCAATCCATCATCGGTGCAACGGAGAAGCGGCGGGATGGCTCGGGACGCAGGGAGGAAGCGGCTTGAGATTGCATAAGTCTGGGGTACGAGCTCAGCGAAGCCAGGCGGCGGGTTCCGCTGGCAGGCGATGGAAAGGTTGATGGCCGCCAGTTTACCAAGCATGACGGGATTCGTCCGGTCCGATTGGCGATTAGGGTGCCGGCTGATCGTGTGTTGGCAGCCAGGTGCAAGGCAATAGTCTTGTTCCGCGTTTACGATCGAGCGCCGCGCGGGCGGCGCTCGATCTGATGGGCGCTGCAACGCTTTCGTCAAACACCTCGAAAGAACAACCCCTTAATGCTTCATCCCCAACTCCGCATCATCCATCAGTGCCTTGGCCAGCGCGCTGAGGTAATACGATGCCCAGATCAGCTGAGTTTGTCCTCCATGATCCCGGTGATGGTCAGGTCGCACACGCAGCCCATCAACTCCGAAGCCTGTTCCCGTGCGTGCTGGCAAGGGATGCCGGGTTCGATGCAGAACAGCGGGTCGGTATGCTTTGCACCCTGGTAGAACCTGGTCTTGCCCACGGTGGTGTGGGGCGTGGTGTCGTCTGTGCTCATGGCTCAATCTCCCTGAAAGGCTCAGTGCCTGGCCTGGCCCATTCGCCGGCAAGCCGGCTCCTACAGGCAACTCGCGCCCCTTGGACTGCCCCCAAAAACTTGGACAGATCACCTAGTGTTCCGCTCGGGTAGTTCGTTAATCTAAAAGCCCCGGAATCATTGGGCGAAACCATTTAAGTAGATAAACGAATTAACCGTGCGGGACACTAGTGTTTGCAGGCGCTTCGGTTTTGTCGGCGTTCATTGATACGGATCTTTATAAGCAGCGTGTTTTGCCCGTGTTACCTTGCTTTCCAGTGGCATTTGCTGCACAGCAAGCGTGTTGGGATGATCGCCCACTGGAAGTCGGCAAGGCCACACAACGCAAGCACAGGGACAACTCGACCGCCATGGGGCAACCGGCATGGTTGGACAGTTCATCAGGAATGCCAAAACCTTGATCGAGCGCAGATCGCTTCGGCCGGGGCGAGATGACAGGAGGCCTGCAAGGGGCGGCTCCGGTCTTGGCTTGGTGAGGGCAAGAACCATAAGGCGCTTACCCACGGTGGTTTCATCAAGGGTGTGTGGCCATCTGCTGCTCAGCGTGGGGCTTGAGCGCTTCAGAGAACATCGGGATCAAGACGTCGCCGCCATGTTCGTTCAAATGATCGTCATCGACGTAGATCGGCATGCCTTCGTGGTCGCCAAAACACCTTCCGTCGCTGCACAAGTAGGGCAGCGGATCCAGGATTTTGATACCGCATTGCTTGCTGGCTGCATCCTGTGCCTCCCACACAAACGCGTTGCGCTGCATGTATTCATCGAGGCTGATGGATACGCGCTTTTCTCCACCCGGGATGATCGTTCGCCGGACCATGGTTTTCGGTACGTCGATCTTCAGCTCCGGGATTGGACGCACCCAATAAACCGGTCGCGTCTTGGCAAACTCACAGGCGGTATTGATCATGCCTTCTCGCATGTGGGTCAGGAACTCAGGGGACACCGATGGGTACGGTTTGTCGATGTAGAAAAGCGGGACGGCGACCTCAGCCTGCCTGTCAGGTTCATTCGGACCGAACAGATAGACAGACTGCCGATTGACAATGATGAGGGGGACGTTCGCAGGTAGCGTCTTCTGCTTATCCAGCGCCAGGGCCAGGAATTCACTGCACGTATTGTTCGGGTCGGTGGAGAGCTTGAGTCCCAGGATAGTTGCACAACTGTGCAGCTCCCAATCCAGTACGTTCAGGTTCTTGGACGGAAGTGAGCGTTCCACCGCGCGGACAATTGAAGCGGCATGGCTGTCGCCGATAACAATGGCGCCCAGTTCGTTTCCGCCATAGGTGCATTGGGCGTTGGTCACCTTGTTTTTGGTGGCGTTGACAAAACACTCGGTGAGCCTTGGGTTCCTGACGGCGCTTTCCCGCATGATGCTTTCGACCCGCTGTGCAAGCGCCCTGCTCGGCACGCCTTCTTCATGCTTGATTAGCTGGCTTGGGATCGCGGTTAGCAGCAAGAGCGCGAAAATGGCCAGGTAGGCCTTGGCTGTGCTCAGGTTGGTGAAAAGCGTTCTGGATGGCTGTTCTGCTGCAACGTATGACAGGTGACCCAGCAGCAGGGTGATGCTCAAGCCTGTCACGGTGGCCACGACATCTTGGCGCAGCTCAAGGAATACCAGGGCCGCAACGATAGGCCAGTGCCAGAGGTAGAGAGAGTACGAGCGATCACCAAGCCACTGGCAGGCTTTGTTCCGAGTGAACAGCGAGCCTTGGTTGGCGGCAGCAATGATGAACGATGTTCCCAGCACCGGAATGAGCGCATGCCAGCCTGGCCAGGTTACGCTGGGGTCGATCAAGGTAATCGAGTAGACAATGAGCACAATCCCGGCACGCTCAAGATACTTTGCAGTCCGCAGGCCAATAGGGAATTGTGCTCCGATCAGGAACATCAGGCTGCCGAATAGCATTTCCCAAGCCCGCATGGGCAGCAGGTAGAAAGATGCTGAAGGGTAGAGGGGTGAAAAAATAAGGGATGCAGCCAGTGAGCCTGCCAGTACTGTCGAGAGGACAACCAGTATGCCGAGGCGCCCGGGGCGTATTTTCCATACCGCCAGCAGGAGCAGCGGCAATATCAGGTAGAACTGCCACTCGACCGAAAGTGACCACGTGTGCAACAACCATTTGTCATACGATGCCACATCGAAATACCCGGCCTCCTGCCAGAATCTCGAATTGGAGCTGAAGGTCAGTGCCGAAATCGTGTGGTATGCCAAGGTTTTGTAGTCGCCCGGCACCAGGAAGAACCAGCCGAACACGAGCAGCGAGGCGCAGAGCACTATCAGCGCCGGGAGTATTCGCTTTGCCCGAGCGAGGTAGAACTTTAACAGCGAGAACCCGTCACGGCTTTCCAGGCCGGTCACGATGATCGAGGTCATCAGGAATCCGGATATCACGAAGAAGATATCGACACCGACGAAACCACCTTCAAAGCCTGACACACCAAAGTGGTAGAACATCACGGCGACGACGGCCCAGGCTCTCAAGCCATTGATGTCGGTCCTGAAGCCACTTGAAGCGGGGGAGTGCTGGGTTTTGCTCATGAGTACCTTCCGGAGTACCGGCATATCGTCTGGCGGTCTGCCAAAAGGGCGAGATTCTACAGTGATATCGAGTGCTTGGCAGTGGCTCGCTCGTGGCATCCCTCCAAGCCGCTTGCCAGAAGTCTCATCGCGGCCGCAATGCGCAGGAGCCGGCTTTGCTGGCGAACAGGGCCCATCCAAGGTAACGAATGACAGGGAGACCTAATGCTGTCCCGAGGCCCCATCCAAGCATGGACACCGGTTGGCTGGGCGCTGGGGCGTATGATGGCCCGCCATCATTGCTGAAAAGGGCGTCGCCATGCTGCCAGACAAGGCTTGTGCCGTAGTGCTCTCATCCACTTCACAGCCCCGAATGCTTCTGTTTCTCCATCCTTTGTCCGGGGTGCAACTGGTAAAGGGCACCATCGAACAGGGCGAGACACCGAATGAGGCCGCTTTGCGCGAGTTGGCGGAGGAGTCGGGCATCGATGTTGCAATGATCAAGGATGACCTGGGTTGCTGGGCGTCCGGACACCTCGATCAGATCTGGTCGTTCCAACTGTGCCAGGCGCAAGCGGCACTGCCCGAGCAATGGTCTCATCAGACCCTGGACGACCATGGCCACGTTTTCGAGTTTTTCTGGGCACCACTCGATCAGTTGCCCTATGCGGACTGTCATCCGGTCTTCCAGCGAGCGCTGGCCTATTTGTGCGAAACGCTGGCAGCGAAGGGAATTTGGCAAGGCCAGGTATGTGCCTAGCGGGCGATCTTCAACCAAGGCCACCGTCCCCGATAGCATGTCGTTCATCCTTGTCCGGTGATTTGCGCTCAGGTGTGTGGGTACCAGTGAACCTTTGATTCGCGATGGATGTGTTTCTGCTTTTCTGGCGTAAAGGGCGTGTCGAGTGTAGCCAGCGCGATGGAGATCCAGTCGGCGAATCCGCCCTGCGAGTGGTACCAGAACAAGGACGACCCGCACCGTGCGCAGAACGTGCGCAGCACCGATTCGGACGAGCGGTATTCGCTGAGATGGCTAGCCCCTTCCAGTATCCGCAGTGCACCGCGAGGCACGCTGCCATAAGTGGCGAACAGCGCGCCATGCCCCTTGCGGCACTGGCTGCAATGGCAATGGCTCACCGCCTTTGGCGCGGTCTGCAATTCATAGCGTACCGCCGTGCACAGGCAACTGCCCTGATAGGTATCGTTCATTTGATCATTTCCAGCCTCTAACCCGGCGCTTGCGAGGGGCTCGACGAAGGGGTTGTAGCGCGGTTGAGATTGGCGCCGCTGTGCGGCGCATCGCGGATGAATCCGCTCCTACAGGCCATGGTTGCCAGCTTTGGTGCAAGGCGCCAGTCGAAATATAGCGTCGTGCCAACAAGGCGGGCAATCATGCCCTGTGTAGGGGCGGATTCATCCGCGCAGCGGCGCTCGATCCCAACAGCGCTGCAAGGCTGCAGTCCGCCAATGCCCAATCCGGAGCACCCCGCGACGAATCCCGCGCCAGGGGTCATAATCCCCCCTTAATCACTACCCTGTGCAATGCCAGCTTCCCCCACCCCAGGAGATTTCCCCATGCACGTTCTGCTCTGCGAGGACGACGACCTGATCGCCAGCGGCATCTGCGCCGGGCTCTCGGCCCAGGGCCTGACCGTGGACCGGGTGGCGAGCGCGTCGCAGGCGCGGCAGATGCTCCAGGCCGCGCAGTTCGACGTGATGATCCTCGACCTGGGGCTGCCCGACGAAGATGGCCTGAAACTGCTGCGCCGTCTGCGCCAGCAGGGCGAGACGCTGCCGGTGCTGGTGCTGACCGCGCGCGACGCGGTCACCGATCGGGTCGATGGGTTGCAGGCGGGGGCCGATGATTACCTGCTCAAGCCGTTCGACCTGCGTGAACTGGCGGCGCGGCTGCACACCTTGCTGCGCCGGGTGGCGGGGCGGGCGGTCAATGTGATCGAGCACGGGCCGCTGTGCTATGACCCCAGCAGCTGCGTGGCAACTTTGGCTGGCGCGCCGGTGGACTTGTCGCGACGCGAGCAGGCGCTGCTCCAGGCATTGCTGCAGAACCCGGGGCGGGTGCTCTCCAGCGAGCAATTGAAAGACTGCGTGTATGGCTTCAGCGACGAGGTCGAGAGTAACGCCCTCAACGTGCATATCCACCATCTACGCCGCAAGCTCGGTAACGGCATCGTCGAGACCGTGCGTGGCCTGGGCTACCGCCTGGGGCCGGCGCAGGCGCCGCAGGAGGTGTCGTCGTGAGCTTGCGCGTACGCCTGTCGTTGATCCTCGGCAGCGCCTTCATCGTCATCTGGGTGCTGGCGGCAGCGTGGATGCTGCGCGACCTGCGCCAGCAGATGATGTTTTCCCTCGACCAACGCCTGGTGGCGTCGGCGCGCATGGTGGCCGGGCTGATCGACCAGTTGCCGCAGCCGTTGACGGCCAAGGGGCAGGATGCGCATTTTTCCGCCGACCAATTCAGCGTGCCGGACGGCATGGCCTGCCAGGTGAGCTCGCTGCGCGGTGAGATCCTGGCCAGTAACCACAAGCACGACGGCACGATGGACGACCAGCGCAGCGGTTTCCGCGACCAGACCATCGACGGTGCCTCATGGCGAACCTTCACCTACAACCATGGCGATGTGCGCATCACCACCGCCGATCGCCACTTGGAGCGCGAAGCGCTGAACCAGTCGATCCTGTTGGCGGCATCGGCGCCGGTGCTGATGGCGCTACTGGGCAGCCTGGGGCTGCTGTGGATTGGCCTGGGCAAGGGCCTGGAACCGCTCAACCGCATGCGTGACGCCTTGCGCAGGCGGCGCGCGGATAGTGTCGAGCCGTTGCAGGTGGCCGGCCTGCCCGGCGAGCTGCAACCGTTGCTCGACACCCAGAACCAGCTGTTCCTGCGCATCGCCCAGACCATCGAGCGCGAGCGCCGGCTCACCGACGATGCCGCCCACGAGCTGCGCAGCCCGCTGACCGCGATCAAGACCCACCTGCAAGTGGCGCGGATGACCGATGGCGCGGTACGCGAGCAGGCCCTGGAGCATGCCGAGCAGGGGGCTGATCGCATGCACCGCACGCTGGAGCAGTTGCTGATGCTGGCGCGGGTCGAGGGCAGCCTGTCGTTCGACGATGGCGTGCGGTGCAGCGCCGAGCAGGTGGCGCTGCAGGCGATCCAGGATGCAGGTGGTGGTGACAACCGGCGCATTCTGCTGCGTCTGCCGGAGGATGCCGCCAAGGTCTACCTCGGGATGCCAGCGCCGCTGGCGGTGGCTGCCTTGCGTAACTTGCTGGACAACGCCTTGCGCCATGGTGGCGATGCGGCGGTGGAATTGGAGGTGCAGGCGCTGGACGGGCAGGTGGACTTCCTGGTGCGTGACCATGGACCGGGTATCGCGCAGGAGGACCTGCAGCACCTGACCGAGCGCTTCTGGCGCAATGGCCAGAGCGGTGGGTGCGGGCTGGGGTTGGCGATTGTCCAGGCGATTGTCCAGCGTTGCGCGGGCAGCCTGCGCTTCGACAGCCAGGCCGATGGCTTGCGGGTGAGGTTGCAGGTGCCGGCGCGTGCGGGCGGCTGAACGGTGTTGCCTGCCCTGGCCCATTCGCCGGCAAGCCGGCTCCTACAGGTAGCAGGCACCCCCGTGGTCAAAGGCATCACAAATCCCGCATTAGCCGCTAAATCCTTTCCTCGCTGAAGCGTTTTCCAAGCGATGACCACCCGACACACATCCGGTTACAGGGCGCGTGGCGGGCACTTTCGCTTGCTTGCGAGGACTTTTCCGATGTCGACCGTTTCCAGCCTTGCCCAGGCGCTGCCGGCCTCCGCGCCGCAGGCCCTGTACGAATTCGCGGACTCACCGCTGCTGCTGCGCCAGCAGCAACAGGAATCCAATGCCCGTAGCTATCCACGACGCATTCCGCTGGCGCTCAAGCGCGCCCGGGGCATTCACGTGGAGGATGTCGAGGGCCGTCAGTTCATCGACTGCCTGGCAGGCGCCGGGACCTTGGCCCTGGGGCACAACCATCCGGTGGTGGTCGAGGCGATCCAGCGGGTGCTGGCCGATGAGCTGCCGCTGCACACCCTCGACCTGACCACGCCGGTCAAGGACCAGTTCGTGCAAGACCTGTTCGGCCTGCTGCCCGAGCCCCTGCGCCACGAGGCGAAGATCCAGTTTTGCGGCCCCACCGGCACCGACGCCGTGGAAGCGGCGCTCAAGCTGGTGCGCACCGCCACCGGGCGCAGCACGGTGCTGGCGTTCCAGGGCGGCTACCACGGCATGACCCAGGGCGCCCTGAGCCTGATGGGCAGCCTGGGGCCGAAGAAGCCGTTGGGGGCGTTGCTGAGCAATGGCGTGCAATTCCTGCCGTACCCCTACGACTACCGTTGCCCGTTCGGCCTGGGCGGCGAGGCGGGCGTTCGCGCCAACCTGCACTACCTGGAGAACCTGCTGAACGACCCCGAGGCCGGCGTGGCCTTGCCGGCGGCGGTGATCGTCGAGGTGGTGCAGGGCGAGGGTGGGGTGATCCCGGCCGATATCGAATGGCTGCGCGGCTTGCGGCGGATCACCGAGCAGGCCGGCGTGGCACTGGTTGTCGACGAGATTCAGAGTGGTTTCGCCCGTACCGGGAAAATGTTCGCTTTCGAGCACGCCGGGATCGTGCCGGACGTGGTCACGTTGTCCAAGGCCATCGGTGGCAGCCTGCCGCTGGCGGTGATGGTCTACCGTGACTGGTTGGACACATGGTCGCCGGGTGCCCATGCGGGTACTTTCCGGGGCAACCAGATGGCCATGGCGGCGGGGTCGGCGGTGATGAACTACCTGGTCGAGCATCGCCTCTGCGAGCATGCCGAAGCCATGGGGCAGCGACTGCGTGGGCATCTTCAGCGCTTGCAGCGGGACTATCCGCAGTTGGGGGATATCCGTGGGCGTGGGTTGATGCTCGGTGTCGAACTGGTCGACCCGGCGGGTGAGGCCGATGCGCTGGGGCATCCGCCGGCGTGCCGGACCCTGGCGCCGAAGGTACAGCGCGAATGCCTGCGCCGTGGCTTGATTCTCGAACTGGGCGGCCGACATGGCGCGGTGGTGCGTTTCCTGCCGCCGCTGATCATCAGTGCTGAGCAGATCGACGACGTCGCCGGGCGGTTCGCCGAGGCCGTGGCCGCCGCGGTCGGCTGACTGCACGCAATCTGTAGGAGCCAGCCTTGCTGGCGAACGGGAACACAGCCGTTCGCCAGCAAGGCTGGCTCCTACGGGAAGCGGCGCATCAATCGAATGTGCGGCCGTCGCGCCAGTAGCCCATCAGTGTCAGGCTTTCACGTGGCAGGCCGCGCTCCTTGATCAAGAAGCGGCGGATATCCATCACGGTTGCCGATTCACCGGCGATCCAGGCATAGAAATCGCCACCCTCGCCACTCGCCAGCTCCCAGAGAATACGCTGGTCTATGTCCACTTCCTCCAACTCCACCGAACCACTGGCGCGGACGCTGGGCAGGCTGGCCAGTTCGCGCACGGCATGGCGCATCGCCTGGCCGTGGCCGCAGCGCAGCAGATCGCGGGGCAGCCAGTGCAAGCGGGTGGCCGGGCTATGGCGAAGGGCTACGCAGTCCTCTTCCAGCGGCACCTCGATGAACGTTTCCACAGGCAGGTCGGCGGCGTCCTGCGCCAGGTGCTCGAGGATGCCGGCGATGGCCGGCAGTGCGGTTTCGTCGCCAATCAGCAGGATGCGCCGGGCGCTGCGTGGAGGCTTCCATTCGTAACCACCCGGATCATCGGTATAGGCCAGGTTCGGCGCGACCATCTGCAGGCGGTCGCCGACCTTGGCCTGGGTCGCCCAGGCCGACGCCGGCCCGTTCACGCCATGCAGCACGAAGTCCACGTCCACCTCGCAGGCTTCACGGCGTAGGGCGCGGATGGTGTAGGTGCGCATGGGTGGTGTGTCCTGAGGCGCAAGGTCACGACGCGCCTGTTGCCACTGGCCATCCTTGGGCAGGCGTGGCGGTTGCCCGGCGGGTGTTGGGAAGAACAGCTTGATGCGCTGGTCCGGGGCCAGGGTGTTCATGTGCGCCACCTCCGGGCCGGTGAAGACGAAGCGGCACAGGGACGGGCTCAGGGGCTCGATGGCTTTCAGCTGGACATCGAAGATCCGGTAGGGGGTCGCCTTGGTGGGGCGCATCAACCGGGAGAGCAGGGAGGTCATGGTCGTACCTCTGTCGGTAGGGGGGGTACTGATCAGACGAGTGTGCGAGGGCTTGAATTAGGCGTGCCCGGTTAGCGCTAAATTTTCCGCCCCAGCCTACGTCCTAGCTTGGATAGCAACCGCCGCTTGGCGGGAATGGACTGAGGCGCAATGACAATTTCTCGACGAGGATTCATCGCGGGCCTGGCCGTGGCGGGCGCCACGGGCACGGCTGCCTACTACGCGCACAAAAAGCTGACCCATGACCCGGAGGACGACATCGTCACACCCGGTGAGGCGAGCGTCGAACTGGCCGACTATTCCGGCCAGGTGCTGGCGGATCGGTTGCGTGGGGTTTGGGACCTGCGCCTCGAAGGCGCCGACGCCGGCATAGAGGGTTTGCCCGCTAAGGGCCTGGAAGTGTTTTTCGATGTGGCCACCAAGGGCCGTGGCTTGCGCGGTTACGTCGATACCGGTGAGCGTCTGCGCTGTGACGGGGAGCCCGCCTACCGCGTGCTGGGCGACCTGGTCGGCGCCAGTTCGCGTGAAGTGCGCTGGCGCCTGGTCGACGCGCGCGGCCGCTCGGTCTACGAATGCGTGGCCAGCCTGGACGAGGTGTGGGGGCGTTTCGCCAATGCCGGCACGGGCACCTTGAGTGGGCGCTTGCAGCGCCTGGACCGTCCGTTGACCATGCCCCAGCTGGACAACCGCTTCGTCGCGGTCAAGCGCCTGTTCCCCGAGGCCCGCGAGCGCATCGTCTACAACCCACGGATGCAGGCCTGGGTGATCGGTGCCGAGCACCGGTTGTTCCACCAGCTGTGGCACGCGACCCGGGACAAATGGCATCGCTTGTCGGAGCAGAAGCAAAATGCCTTACGCGGCCTGGGCTGGCAGCCCGGCCCGAGGGATCGCGAGCGTGACGCCCGTGGCCCGCGCAAGCATCGCAATGGTTCCGGCATCGACTTCCTGTACATGCACCGGCACATGCTGATGTATGCACGTACCTTGCAGGATTTGCCTTCCTGGCCGCGTTTTCCGCTGCCGCAACCCAATGTCGAGTTCGATCGCCTGGGCTTTGCTCGTTACCACGACAACCACGACGGCTATTGTGTGCCTCCGGCCTGGCAGGCACCGGGCGACGATGCCTATGGCCAGTGGGTATCGGCAATCAAGGCCAGCGAGACCTTCTGTGGCAACTTCCAGGTCTGGGAGTCGCAGTACCAGGACCCGGTGTACCTGTCGAAGCTGTCGCTGGGGGCTTTCGGCTCGGAGCTGGAAATGACCCTGCACGATTGGTTGCACATGTGCTGGGCGTCGGTGCCGCGCGACCCGAACAATGCCGCGCCCGTGCCGTTCGCCCGCGATCAGGCGGACTTCGCCGCGCGCTGGTTCGAACGTGAAAACGATTTCCTCGGCGACCCGTTCTCCTCACACGTCAACCCGGTGTTCTGGGGGTTCCATGGCTGGATTGACGACCGCATCGACGACTGGTTCCGCGCTCACGAGCGCTTCCATCCGGGCCAGGTGCGGCGCCAGGAAGTCAACGGCGTGCCCTGGTTCGCGCCGGGGCGCTGGGTGGAGGTCGACGACCCCTGGCTGGGGCCTGATACCCATGGTTGCAGCACCCAGCCGGGCACGCGCCCGGGCAAGTCGGTGGAGATGGATGTCGAGACCATGAAGCTGGCTTTGCGTATCACCTTTGGCGAGGACGACAAGATCGACGGGTTCCTGCGCAAGGTGCCGCAACGGCCGTGGTATGCGCGGCACCTTTCGATGAAGAACATCCTTTCCTGAGGGCCCGTTCGCCGGCATCGCGCTGAATGTATCCCCGTAGGAGCCGACTTGCCGGCGAACATCGGGAGGCCGGCTCTGTAGTAAGGCGATGCCCTCACAGAAGGGCACCGCGGGTTCTCACGCCTTCGGCGCCTGCCATCCTCCCCCCAGCGCCTTGTACAACGCCACGCTCCCCTGTAACCGCGCCAGGCGCAGTTGTGCCTGCTGATCCTGTGCCAGGTAGAGCGTGCGCTGGGTCTCCAGGACCGTCAGCAGCGTCTCGGCCCCCGCTGCATAGCGTCGTTGGGCCAGGTCGAAGGCCAGGCGTGCCTGCTCCACTTCCTGATCTTGCCACTGGCGCTGGCGTTCCACGCCAGCGATGGCATTCAGGGCTTTTTCCACATCGGCGAAGCCCGCCAGGATGCTGGCTCGGTATTTTTCAAGCAGCTCTTCTTGTTCGGCGCGGGCCAGGTCACGGGCTGCGCTCAACCGGCCATTGTTGAAGATGGGCGCGGTGAGGCCGGCGGTGAGGGTGTAGTAAGGGCTGTCGCCGAGGTTGGCGAAGGTGCGCGCACCGCTGCCCAGGGTCGCCCCTAGCACCAGGCGCGGCAGCATGGCGGCCCTGGCCACTTGGACGTTGGCGCTGGCCGCCGCCAGGCGCGCCTCGGCGGCGGCGATGTCCGGGCGCCGCCCGAGCAGTTCGCTGGGCACGCCACTGCCGATACCGGGCCAATGCAGCGCGTCGATGGTTTCGGTACTGGTGGGCAGGGCTTGCAGCGGATCACCCAGCAGTGTGGCCAAGGTCACCCGGTTGTCCTGCCGGCGTTGCTCGAGCAGCGGTACCTGGCGTTCCTGGGCTGCCACCAGGCTGCGTTGCTGGGCCAGCTCCAGGCGTGTGGCCGAGCCCGAGCGCTCACGGGCCTCGACCAGCCCGAGCACATCCCGGGCGTTTTCCAAGTTAAGGCGGGCGATGCGCAGCTGCTCCTCCAGGGCCAGGCCCAGCAAGTAGCTGTCGGCCACGGCGCCGGTCAGGGTCAGCTCCACGGTCTGGCGATCGAAACGGCTGGCGTCCAGGCTGCGCAGGGCGCTGTCGCGGGTGGCGCGCAGGCCGCCCCAGAAATCGATCTCGTAACTGGCGCTTAACCGAGCACCGAACGAGGTGCTGGTGCGCTCGCGGCTGCTGGCGTCGAGCTGGTCGTTGCCTTCGCCACGTAACAAGCGCTGGCGGGAGCCATCCAGGCCTGACTGCACTTCGGGCAACAGTGGCGCCCCGGCGATCACCGCGCTGGCCTGGGCCTGGCGCACCCGCGCCGCTGCGGCGGCAAGGTCGTGGCTGTTCTGACGGGCACGCTCGACCAGGCGATCCAGCTCGGTACTGGCGAATGCCTGCCACCATTGCCGGTCCGGCAAGGGCTGCGTCGGGTCGGTCATGCCTTGCCAGGTAGGCGGAGCGTCGATGCCCGCCATCGGTGGCGGCGGGCTGCTGCAGGCGGCGAGGCAAAGGCTGAGGCTCAACAGGCTGATACGGCTGGGGATTGTCATGGGCTATTCGCTGGTAAGGGCTTTGACCGGGTCGAGGCGGGCGGCCTTGCGCGCCGGCATGAAGCCGAACACCACGCCGGTGATCACCGCGCAGGCGAAGGCGCCGAGGATGGCGGGCAGGGCGAAGGCCACGGCGATGTCGGCCAGCAGCAAGCCGCCGCCGACGAGCAGGGCGATACCGATACCGGTGACGCCGCCGACCATCGACAGCATCACCGCTTCGGTGAGGAACTGGCGCAGGATGTCGCGCTGGCGGGCGCCGGTGGCCATGCGGATGCCGATCTCGCGGGTGCGTTCACGCACGGTCATGAGCATGATGTTCATCACCCCGATGCCGCCGACCAGCAGCGAGATCGCGGCGATCGCCCCGAGCATCAGCGACAAACTGTTCTGGGTGCGGGCCTCGGCCTGGATCAGCGCGGCGTCGTTGGTCAGCTCGAAGTCGTGCTTGCCCTGGTGGCGCTGGCGCAGCAGGCGGTCGATGGCGGCTTCGGTCTCGTTCACCCGGCGCGAGTCGATGGCGGCGATGGCCACGTATTCCGGGTCTTGGCTGCCAAACAGGCGAATGGATGCCGCGGAGTAGGGCACGACGATGCGCTCGTCGCTGTCTTCGCTGCCGGAACTGGCGCCCTTGGCCGCAAGGATGCCGACCACCTGGAACGGCACGTTGCCGATCAGCAGGTACTGCCCCAGCGGGTTGCTGCCTTCGCCGAACATCTTGCTGCGCACCTTCTGGCCGATCACCGCCACTGCCGCGCCGCTGGCTTCGTCGGCTTCGCTGAAGAACGTGCCTTCGACCACCGGCCAGTTGAAGATGGCAGGGAACCAGGTGTTGTTACCGCCGACATAGAATCGTTGGCTGCTGTTGCCCTGGCGTACCATCAACTGGCCACCGATCACCGGCATGACATGCAGTACTTGCGGCAGTTCGCCGATGGCCGCGACATCGTCGAGGGTGACGATGCCGCCAGGCTCCTGCGGGGTGGCACGCTTGCCGTTGAGGTAGAGAATGTTGGAACCGAACGCCGCCATCTGCGCCATCACCTGGCGCTTGCTGCCTTCACCCACCGCCAGCATGACCACCACCGAGGCCACGCCGATGATGATGCCGAGCAGGGTCAGGGCGGTGCGGAAGCGGTTGATCCACATGACCCGCCAGGCGGCCTGCAGGGCTTCGATCATCTCGCCTTTCCAGGCGCCCTTGAGGAGGGCGCCGCGGTCCAGGCGCTGGCGCAGGTCGTTGGCCTGCAACTGCTCGGGTTGCGTTGGCGCGGGTTGCGCGGCGGACGAATCGCTGACCATCTGGCCGTCGCGGATCTCGATGATGCGTTGCGCGCGCGCCGCCACTTCACGGTCGTGGGTAATGAGGATGATCACGTGGCCCTGGCTGGCCAGCTCGTCGAGCAGGGTCATGACCTCGGCGCCACTGTGGCTGTCCAGGGCGCCGGTGGGCTCGTCGGCGAGAATGATATGGCCGCCGTTCATCAAGGCCCGGGCAATCGACACGCGCTGTTGCTGGCCGCCGGAAAGCTGGTGCGGGCGGTTGCCGATGCGGCTGGCCAGGCCCAGGCGCTCGAGCAGGGCGAGGGCACGAGCGTGGCGCTCGGCGGGTGGCGTGCCGGCGTAGATGGCCGGCATCTCGACGTTCTCCTGGGCCGAGCCCGAAGGGATCAGGTGGTAGCCCTGAAACACGAAGCCGAACGCTTCGCGGCGCAGCCAGGCCAGTTCATCGCTGTCCAGCTCCGCCACATCGCGGCCGGCGAAGCGGTAGCTGCCGGACGTCGGGCGGTCGAGGCAGCCGAGGATGTTCATCAGCGTGGACTTGCCGGAGCCCGAGGCGCCGACGATGGCGACGAATTCGCCGGGGTGGATGCTCAGGCTGATGCCGCGCAGCACTTCCACCTTGGGCGAATCGATACCGCCATAAACTTTGCGGATATCGCACAGCTCGATCAGGGGGGCGCTCATCTCAGCCTCCGCTGGCGGCAGGCGCGCCGATGACCAGGCGCTCGCCTTCGCGCAGGCCGTCGAGGATCTGCACGCGCAACCGGTCGCTCAGCCCGGTGCGCACCTGGCGCGCCTCGACCTTGCCGTCGGCGTTCAGCACCTGGGCCAGGCGCAGTGCGCTGCCGGGCGTTTCGTCGAGTGCCGCCAGCGGGGCGCTGAGCACCTGGCTGGCCTGGCCGGCAACGAAGAACACCTGGGTGGTCATTTCGGCCATCAGGGCGCCGTCGGGGTTCTCGACATCCAGCAGCACGGTGTATTGCACCACCTTGCTGGCGCTGGTGCCGGCCGTGGCGCTGGCCGGGCTGCCGCTGCCCTGGCCGGACTGCTCCAGTGGCTTGGGCGGGATCGGCAGGATCTGCCTGACGGTGCTGCTCCAGCGCCGCTTGCCGCCGGCCAGTGTCGTGAAGTAGGCGGTCATACCGGGTTTGACCTTGCCGATGTCCGCTTCGGAAACCTGGGCCCAGACTGTCATCGGCGACAGTTTGGCGATGCGCAGGATCAAGGGCGTCTGCTGCTGGGCGTTGAGGGTTTGCCCCTCACGGGCGTCCACCGCCACCACGGTGCCGTCCATGGGGGCGTAGATGCGGGTATAGCCCAACTCCGCCTCGTCGCTGCGCAGGCTGGCCTGGGCCTGGCGGATCTGGGCCAGGTACATGTCGATGCGCGCCTGGGTCACTTTCAGCTGCGCCTGGGCGGCCTGCAGGTCTTCCTGGCGGGTGGCGCCGGCGGCGGCCAGGTCGTGCTGGCGCTGGTACTGCTGCTGGGCGAGGACGAACTGGGCGCGTTGCTCGGCGAGCTGGGCCTTGAGGTTTTCGATAGAGAAGCGTCCGGCGTCCAGCTTGGCCTGCTGCGTGGAGGGGTCGATCTCGACCAGCAACTGGCCTTGGCGCACTTCATCGCCGGCTTCGACATGCAACTTGCGGATCTGTCCGGACGCCTGGGCGCCGACATCGACATAGCGCCTGGGTTGCAGGGTGCCCAATGCAGTGACGCTGCTTTCGATGTCGGCGCGGGTCACCGGCACGGTGCTGACGGGGGCGCCGCCGAAGGGCATGGCCTTCCAGGCCAGCAGGCAGCCCAGGCCAAGCAGGCCCAGTGTGGCGCAGGCCAGGCGGCGAGTGTTGGATGTGCGAGTCATGCGGACTTCCAGCCGGAGGGAGTGGCCGAGAACGGCAGGGGCGCGTTCCCGGGGGTGCCAGTTAAACGAATGCCGGGCAGGGCGATTTAACGGCGGTGGTGGCTGAACTCCGTGTTGCTGAGAATCATTATAATTTGTAAGATCGCACGCTGATATCATCCAGACCCGCGCCCTGCAGGTCAGTGCGTGTGCAGGGAAACGCCAGGTGCCGTCGTGGAACATTACTATCGCGAATTGGTGAGTTTCCTTTCCGCACGCCTGGGCAATCGCCAGGCCGCGGAGGATGTCGCCCATGACGCTTACCTGCGGGTGCTGGAGCGTGGCGAAGGCGAGCAGATCGAACATCCGCGCGCGTTCCTCTACCGCACGGCCCTGAACCTGGTGGTCGATCGCCATCGCCGTCAGCAGATCCGCCAGGCCGAGCCGCTGGAAATACTCGACAGCGACGAGCGCTGGCACAGCCCGGCCCCTGTACAGGGCATGCAACTCGACCAGCGCCTGGCCTTGATGCAGCGCGCCCTGAATGAGTTGAGCGTGCAATGCCGTGACAGCTTCCTGCTGCGCAAGATCGACGGCCTGTCCCACCAGCAGATCGCCGAGCGCCTGGGTATCTCTCGCAGCCTGGTGGAAAAGCACATCGTCAATGCCATGAAGCACTGCCGCGTGCGCATGCGCCTCTGGGAATCCTGAACACCCCGTGAGGCACGGGTGAAAATTTCCTGTAGTGGCAACTTGATTTCTGGATGTTTCAAGGCAACTATCAATAAAGACCCCGCTCAGGCGCTGCGCCTGACGTTTGCCTTCACGGGCGCAGTTCGGTCATGGAGCCTCATTCATCACCTTGCTGCCTGGGCCCGGACGATGCCGAACAAGACCTTGCGCATCCTCATCGCGGATGAGCACCCCGACCAGCGGCTGCAGCTGGAAAAACTGCTCAACGGCCTGGGCTACTACCGCATCGCCCCGGTGGAGAGCTTCGACGACTTGCAGCGCCTGGTGCACAGTGCCCTGCAGCCGTTCAATCTGCTGGTCGGCAACATCGAGCTGGCCAGCCACGCGGGTGTCGACCTGGCGCGTTTCTGCCGGGTCAGTGCGCAGATCCAGCATGCCTTGCTCTACCACTCCCTGAAACTGAAGATTCCTGCCGTCCCGGTGGGCGAGCGCCAGGCCGTGAGCGTCAGCCTGCCCGGTGTACCCGACAATCAGGCCATGGAAACCTTCATGGCGATCATCGACATGCCGCTACGGGTGGGTGAAATACCGTTGCCGCCGAGCCTGGCCGGCGGCAACGGTTACCCCAAGCGCCGGATGAACTTCGCCCAGACAGTGTTTGGCCGTCCGTCCTGAGCCATCCCGCGGTTCCATGCCCTCGGCATTTGCTATCCTCTGGCCTTTTGCCAAGTTGCGGAACCTGCCATGACTGCCATCGATACCGCCCGCGCGCCCCGGTTCAGCCGCAGCGACCACCGGACCTTGGGCCTGGCGGCGCTGGGCGGCGCCCTGGAAATCTACGATTTCATCATCTTCGTGTTCTTCGCCCTGACCCTCAGCCAGCTGTTCTTCCCACCTGAGATGCCGGAGTGGCTGCGCCTGCTGCAGAGCTTCGGGATCTTTGTCACGGGCTACCTGGCGCGGCCGCTGGGCGGGATCCTGATGGCCCACTTCGCCGACCATCTGGGGCGCAAGCGGGTGTTCAGCCTGAGCATCCTGATGATGGCGCTGCCCTGCCTGCTGATCGGCGTAATGCCGACCTACGCCGACATCGGTTATGCCGCGCCGCTGATCCTGCTGGCGCTGCGTATCCTCCAGGGCGCCGCCGTGGGTGGCGAGGTGCCCAGCGCCTGGACCTTCGTCGCCGAGCATGCTCCGGCTGGGCGGCGCGGCTATGCACTGGGCTTCCTGCAAGCCGGGTTGACCTTCGGTTACCTGCTAGGGGCGCTGACGGCGACGTTGCTGGCGCAGCTCTACACGCCCCAGGAAATTCTCGATTACGCCTGGCGTTACCCGTTCCTGCTGGGGGGCGTGTTCGGGGTGATCGGGGTCTGGCTGCGCCGCTGGCTCAGCGAGACACCGGTGTTCCTGGCGCTGCGTGAGCGTCAGGCGCGTCCGGTGGCGTTCCCGCTACGCCGCGTGCTGGGTGAGCATCGCCGGTCGTTGATTCCGGCGGCGCTGCTGACCTGCGTGCTGACCTCGGCGGTAGTGGTGCTGGTGGTGATCACGCCCACGGTGATGCAGCAGCGCTTCGCCATGAGCGCCGGGCACACCTTCGCGCTCAGCAGCGTGGGTATCGTCTTCCTTAATGTCGGTTGCGTGCTGGCCGGTTTACTGGTCGACCGCATTGGCGCCTGGCGCGCGCTGATGATCTACAGCCTGTTGCTACCGCTGGGCGTTGGTGCGCTCTATGCCAGCCTGGTGGGGCAATGGGGCGTGACTTGGCTGGCCTATGCCCTGGCCGGGTTGTCCTGTGGCGTGGTGGGGGTGGTGCCGTCGGTGATGGTCGGATTGTTCCCGGCTGAAATCCGGGTGTCGGGCATTTCCTTCACCTACAACGTCGCCTATGCGCTGTGGGCGAGCACCACGCCGCTGGCACTGATTGCGCTGATGCCGTGGAGCCCGTGGGTGTGTGTCGGCTTTTGTCTGGTCATGGGCGTGGTTGGGCTGGTGACAGCATTGTATTTCGGGCGTAGGAAGTTGTTGGTGTTCGGTGTGGAGCCGATGCCGATCCTGTGTGGTGACAAATGAGTCAGTGATGGCTGCGTCCTGAGTGGTGCGAGAAAACAAGAACCGCCCGATACTGCCACTCACGAAAAAGCCCCCGGGCCTCACGGCCAGGGGGCTTTTTCTTGCCGCAAGGGCAGCGCTTACATGTTCGGGTAGTTCGGCCCGCCCGCGCCTTCAGGGGTGACCCAGGTGATGTTCTGGGCCGGGTCCTTGATATCGCAGGTCTTGCAGTGCACGCAGTTCTGCGCGTTGATCTGGAAGCGCTTGTTGCCGTCTTCCTGGGTGACCACTTCGTACACGCCGGCCGGGCAGTAGCGCTGGGCTGGTTCGTCATACAGCGGCAGGTTGCTGGCGATCGGGATATTCGGGTCGGTCAGCTTCAGGTGGCAGGGTTGTTCCTCTTCATGGTTGGTGCTGGAGAGGAATACCGAGCTGAGCTTGTCGAAGCTGAGCTTGCCATCTGGTTTCGGGTAGTCGATCTTTTTCGAGTCCGCCGCCAGCTTCAGGCAGGCGTAGTCCGGCTTGGTGTCGTGCAGGGTGAACGGCAGCTTGCCGCCGAACCAGTTCTGGTCGACGTAGTTGAACGCACCGCCGAGCAGCGGGCCGAACTTGTGCAGTGCCGGACCGAAGTTGCGGCTGGCGAACAGCTCTTCATGCAGCCAACTGGCCTTGAAGGCGCTGACATAGCCATTGAGCTGGTCGCCACCCTCGCTGCCGGCGATCAGTGCATCGGCCACCGCTTCGGCGGCGAGCATGCCCGACTTCATCGCGGTGTGGCTGCCCTTGATCTTGGAGAAGTTCAGGGTGCCCAGGTCGCAACCAATCAGCGCGCCGCCATTGAACACCATCTTGGGCAGCGAGTTCAGGCCGCCCTTGCAGATGGCGCGGGCGCCGTAGCTGATGCGCTTGCCGCCTTCGAGGTACTGGGCCATCACCGGGTGATGCTTGAGGCGCTGGAACTCGTCGAACGGCGAGAGGTATGGGTTGGCGTAGGAGAGGTCGACGATCAGGCCGACCACCACCTGGTTGTTTTCCAGGTGATAAAGGAAGGAGCCGCCAGTGTTGTCCTTGCTCATCACGTCCAGCGGCCACCCGGCGGTGTGCACCACCAGGCCTTGTTCATGCTTGGCTGGGTCGATCTCCCAGATTTCCTTGAGGCCGATGCCGTAGTGCTGGACATCGGATTCGTTGTCCAGGTCGAAGCGCTTGATCAGCTGCTTGCCGATATGGCCACGGCAGCCTTCGGCGAACAGGGTGTACTTGGCACGCAGTTCCATGCCCGGGGTGTACAGGCCATCTTTCGGGTGGCCTTCACGGTCGACGCCCAAGTCGCCGGTGACGATGCCGCGGACCACGCCGTTTTCATCGAACAGCGCTTCTTGCGCGGCGAAGCCCGGGTAGATCTCCACACCGAGGTTCTCGGCCTGCTGGGCCAGCCAGCGGCACAGGTTGCCCAGGGAGATAATGTAGTTGCCCTGGTTGTGCATGGTCTTCGGAACGAACAGGTCGGGGACCTTGGTCGAGCTGGCGGCATCCTTGAGCACATAGATGTCATCGCGCTTCACTTCGGTGTTCAGCGGCGCGCCAAGTTCTTTCCAGTCAGGGAACAGTTCGTTCAGGGCGCGGGGTTCGAACACCGCGCCGGAGAGGATGTGGGCGCCGACTTCGGAGCCTTTCTCGACCACGCAGACGCTGATCTCGCTACCGGCTTCGGCGGCCTTCTGCTTCAGGCGGCAGGCGGCGGACAGGCCCGCCGGGCCTGCGCCGACGATGACCACGTCGAATTCCATGTATTCGCGTTCCACTGGTTCTCTCCTACTCAAGGCTCATCGCTTTTGCTTGTCTTATGGGTGTTTGTCGGTCATGCACGGCATGCGGCTGCTGTAGCTTCGTGGATGACGGACTACACCGTCTTGTCTTGGCCGCGCATTATATCTACACCACTTGGCGGGTCCAATACAAACGTTTGTTTGAATTTGCCGGAGCCCAGTAAAATCAAAGGTACGCGGCTGGAGGGTGGCCAATTTGCCGTATTGACCGGATTGGGTGTTACGGTCAAGATACGAGCGCTTTTACGCTCGCCGTAGGCTGACCGTCGGGCGCAGGTGCACCCCTAAAGACCAGGCGTGGAGCAGGGTTTGCGGGCCGAATCAGGCTTTGTAGTGGAGTCTACACGCCACGACAGAAAATGACCCGAGGGTTTTCGAACCCGAGGTCGCGACAGGACTGATCGGTCACTTGAAATTTTCCCGCCCCGGAACGTTTTTAGAGGTGCCCTTGTACCCACGCGCATTCGCCGGGCAGCCCCCAGGCGATCTTCTTTTCACCGGAGAGTAACGAGGAATCCATGAAGGTTCTTGTAGCTGTCAAACGAGTGGTCGACTACAACGTCAAGGTTCGCGTCAAGGCGGACAACTCCGGCGTTGACCTTGCAAACGTCAAGATGTCCATGAACCCCTTCTGCGAAATCGCCGTGGAAGAAGCCGTCCGCCTGAAAGAGAAGGGCGTGGCGAGCGAAATCGTCGTCGTCAGCATCGGCCCGACCGCTGCGCAGGAACAACTGCGTACCGCCCTGGCCCTGGGTGCCGACCGCGCCATTCTGGTCGAAGCCGCTGACGAACTGAGCTCCCTGGCCGTGGCCAAGGCGCTGAAAGCCGTTGTCGATAAAGAGCAGCCACAGCTGGTTATCCTCGGCAAGCAAGCCATCGACAGTGACAACAACCAGACAGGCCAGATGCTGGCTGCGCTGACCGGCTACGCCCAAGGCACCTTCGCCTCCAAGGTCGAAGTCGCCGGCGACAAGGTCAA
Organism: Pseudomonas entomophila; assembly: GCF_023277925.1. Classification (NCBI taxonomy): domain Bacteria; kingdom Pseudomonadati; phylum Pseudomonadota; class Gammaproteobacteria; order Pseudomonadales; family Pseudomonadaceae; genus Pseudomonas; species Pseudomonas entomophila. Next base: position 2,451,751 of record NZ_CP063832.1, on the reverse strand, counting down.
CGTCACCCGTGAAATCGATGGCGGCCTGCAGACCGTTGCGCTGAACCTGCCAGCCATTGTCACCACCGACCTGCGCCTGAACGAGCCACGCTATGCGTCGCTGCCGAACATCATGAAGGCCAAGAAGAAGCCGCTGGAGACCGTCACGCCAGACGCGCTGGGCGTTTCCCTCGCCTCCACCAGCAAGACCCTCAAGGTCGAAGCGCCTGCCGCCCGCAGCGCGGGTATCAAGGTCAAGTCGGTGGCCGAACTGGTCGAGAAGCTGAAGAACGAAGCGAAGGTAATCTAAATGACTATCCTGGTTGTCGCTGAACACGAGAACGGTGCCGTAGCCCCGGCCACCCTGAACACTGTCGCTGCCGCCGCCAAGATTGGTGGTGATGTGCACGTGCTGGTCGCAGGCCAGAACGTCGGTGGCGTCGCCGAATCCGCCGCCAAGATCGCCGGTGTGGCCAAAGTGCTGGTTGCGGACAACGCGGCCTACGCTCACGCCCTGCCGGAAAACGTCGCGCCGCTGGTGGCCGAGCTGGCCAAGGGTTACAGCCACGTGCTGGCCCCGGCCACCACCAACGGTAAGAACATCCTGCCGCGCGTCGCCGCGCTGCTGGACGTCGACCAGATCTCCGAGATCATCTCGGTCGAATCCGCCGACACCTTCAAGCGCCCGATCTACGCCGGCAACGCCATTGCCACCGTGCAATCGAGCGCCGCAGTCAAGGTCATCACCGTGCGTACCACCGGCTTCGACGCCGTGGCTGCCGAAGGTGGTTCGGCCGCAGTCGAAGCGGTCGCTGCCGCTCACGATGCTGGCAAGTCGGCCTTCGTCAACGAAGAGCTGGCCAAGTCCGACCGCCCTGAGCTGACCGCCGCCAAGATCGTCGTTTCCGGTGGCCGCGGCATGGGCAACGGTGACAACTTCAAGCACCTGTACGCCCTGGCAGACAAGCTCGGCGCCGCCGTCGGCGCCTCGCGCGCCGCGGTCGATGCCGGCTTCGTGCCGAACGACATGCAGGTCGGCCAGACCGGCAAGATTGTCGCGCCACAGTTGTACATTGCCGTCGGTATCTCCGGCGCGATCCAGCACCTGGCCGGCATGAAAGACTCGAAAGTGATCGTTGCGATCAACAAGGACGAGGAGGCGCCGATCTTCCAGGTAGCCGACTACGGCCTGGTCGCCGACCTGTTCGAAGCGGTTCCGGAGCTGGAAAAGCTGGTCTGATCCGGCGGCTTCACTTATAAAGAAGCCCGGCCCTCATCTTGAGGGCCGGGCTTTTTTATGGATGCAAGGAGTGTTTCATGGCGTTGCGCTCGAGCAAGGGGATGCTGGCCTGTGCGCTGGCGCTGCTATCGACCTCGGTGTGGGCGGTGGGCAAATGCGAGCGGCTGGTGGCCACGGGCAGCCCGGATGCACCGCCGTATTCCTGGCAGGACCCGAGCGATCCGAAACACCTGATCGGCGCCAACGTCGACCTGCTGCGCCAGGCGGCGAGCGAGCTGGGGGTGAAGGTGGAGGTGCTGCATGCCGGTCGGCGTGACCAGGCGCTGGAGGAGGTGCGCAGTGGGCGCATGGACCTGCTGCTCGACACGCCCATGCAGGTCGCCCAGCTGACTGTGTTGGATTATATCCACCCGGCGTTGCAGCTCAATGAATACCTGGTATGGACGCGGCATGACGCGACGCTGACGTTCGAAGGGCCAGCGGATCTGGCACATTATCGGGGCAGCTTGTCGGAAAAGGCCAGGTTGACCCCGGCTTTCGAGGCGTTCGCCAAGGCCCAGTTGAAGTTGGAGCCAGCGCAGAATCTCACCCAGGCATTCCAGAAACTGGTGCTCGGTCAGGTCGACTATGTGTTGGCGGGCCGGTACTCGGGCATGGCCATGGCCCAGAGCCTGGGCGTGGGTGAAGACTTGGTCGCCCGTGGCCTGCCAGTGGACCGCCCAGGGTTGTATCTGGCGGTGTCGCACAACTCGGCCTGCAACGATAGCTGGTTGCGCGGACAACTGGCGAAAAAACTGACAGAATTGCCGATCTCCGGGGCGACCGAGGCCGTGCTGCAGCGCAATGTCGAGCGCTGGAAGGCACAGATGCAGGCGCCGCTGGACGCCCCTAAACAGTAGGAAGATTGCGTGAGAATCCAACCTCTTATTCTTGCCCTGGTCGTGTTCAGCCTGGCTGGCTGCGCCAACGACCCGGCGCCCAATGAGCAGCTGCGCCTTTCCGAGCAAGCATTGGAACAGGCCAAGGCCGTCGGTGCCACTGACCAGGTGCCCGAATACAAACTGGCCGAAGACAAGCTGGCGCGGGCCAAGGTCAACATGACCACCGAGAGTTACCGGGATGCGCGCATGCGCGCCGAGCAGGCAGAGCTGGACGCGCGTCTGGCCGAGGCTCGTGTGCTGACCCAGAAGAGCGAGGAGCAGTTGCAGGTGATGCAGTCGCGGATCAAGCGTTTGCGTAAGCAGCTGGAGGTGCAGCCATGAACCGTCTGAAACCCATGGCTGCGCTGGCCTTGCTGGCGCTGGTCGGACTGCAGGGCTGCGCCAGCCAGCGCAGCGAGTCGGCGCTGGATGACGCCAGTGCGGCGTTCCAGAAGGTCAAGGACGATTCCAATGTGCTGCGCAGCGCGCCGCGCGACGTCATTCGCGCAGGTGAGTCGCTAGGGCGTGCGGAGCGCCTGGCCGGTTATATCGGTACGGGCAGCGATGTGCGTCACTATGCCTATCTGAGCCAGCGCTACAGCGAGATTGCCGGTGAGCATGCCAAGCTGGCGTTGAACCAGGAGCGCCTGGCCAAGCTCGACCTCGAGCGTCAGCGCCTGCAGTTGGGCTTGCGTGAAGCCAAGCTCGCCAGTGTTCAGCAGCAGGGTAAATGGGTCGAGGCGCAGATTGTTGCATTGGCGTCCGAGCAGACTGACCGTGGCTTGGTGATGACCCTCGGTGATGTGCTGTTCGACACGGGGGAGGCGGATCTGAAGAACTCTGCCAGTCGTACCGTGCTCAAGCTGGTGCAGTTCCTTCAGCTCAATCCGCGCCGCGTGGTGCGTATCGAGGGTTATACCGACAGCACTGGTAACCCGGAAGACAATCTCAAGCTGTCCCGTGATCGTGCTCAGTCGGTTGCCGACATGCTGGTCGACCTGGGGGTCGACGAGAAGCGTATCCAGGTTGAGGGGTATGGCGACCAGTACCCGGTGGAGGCTAATGCCTCGGAGCGGGGCAGGGCGCAGAACCGTCGGGTCGAAATCGTTTTCTCCGATGACAAGGGCAAGCTCGCTCCGGCGCGTTGAATCCAGGCTTTTCATTCGTGGGCAAGCCCGCGAATGGGCCGGAATGATCAATAGATAACTACCAGTCTGACAATTAATCTCAGATTCTTTGATCTTGATCTTGATCTTGATCTTGATCTTGATCTTGATCTTGATCTTGATCTTGATCTTGATCTTGGTCTTGATCTTGATCTTGCTTTTAAGTGCGCGATAGTTCAGGCGCCGCCAAATGCGACTTCAGGAGGCCGAACGTAGGACTTGCGTAGCGGGGCGACGGGCATGGATGCCCGTCGAGCACTGATGGGCCATGGATGGCCCTTCAGTGCGTCCACGCGGGAGCAAGGCCGGAGTGAGGGAACCCCGGAGCGAAGCGTAGGGGCCGTATGAATGGAGCCAGCGGTTTTTGCCTTCTTTTGCCCGCGTGCAAAAGAAGGTCGCCGTAAAGGCGAAAAGGTGAGTTGGCGCCTCCATCGTGAATGGATGTGTTCACGAATTTCAATGCCAATACTCTGAAAGTCAAAGTCAAAGTCAAAGTCAAGGTCAAAGTCAAAGTCAAAGTCAAAGTTAAGTGGGTCTCTATAGATATAGGCATATCCAATTACGATAGCGACTCGACGTCACCTTTCCGCCCTTACGGCGGGTCACTTTTTGTCAAACGCGACAAAAAGTAACCAAAAAACGCTGCGCTCCATTCATCCGGCCCTCCGCTACGCTCCGGGTCCCTTCGCTCCGGCGCCTTCCGGGCCTGCGCGGCCTACGACTTGCTGCGCAAGTCTACATCTCGCGCCTTCGGCTAACGCCGAAGGGTGCTGCGCACCTGGCCCTCCAGACGCCTGCGCTCAGCCTCCTGAAGTCGCGAAGTTACGGGCGGCGCCTGGACGGGCGCAGCTGTCGCTAGCTGACGGGGTGGCTAACCTCTTGATCGTCAAAGCCAAAGCCAAAGCCAAAGCCAAAGCTATTTTGCGCGTTCGTCGGTGCTTCGACGCAGTCGCTCGCTTTTTCACTGTCACGCAACTGTATTGTTGACTATTCTCCGGTCTGTCCCAGTACACTTCTCAACTGTTACGGTATTCTGGCTCCGCAGTGAGTCGCACAAGAACAACGATCCCGTCCGCGCTTCGAGAACACGCCATGACCAACCTGCTGCTGTACCAGCGCATTGCCCAGCAACTGGCCGATGATATCCGTCGTGGTGTCTATCAGCCCGGCGAGCGTGTACCCTCGGTGCGCAAGATGAGCGCACAGCTCAATGTAAGCCATGCCACCGTGCTGCAGGCCTATGCCAACCTCGAGGACCAGGGCCTTATCCGGGCGCGGCCGCAGTCGGGCTACTACGTGCACCAGACCCCGGCTTTGACCGCCCAGACTCCGGACATCGCTCGGGTCGAGCGCCCTGGGTTGGTCACGCGGGCCAGCATCATCCAGCAGGTTCTGGTCGAGGCGCGTCGCGATGGCGTGTTCCCCTTCGGTGCCGCGGTTCCCCATGTGGACTACCTGCCGGTGCGCGCCTTGCACCAGCAACTGGCCAAAGTCACCCGGTTCCATAGCCCGCGTGCTTTCAGCTACATGTTCAGCCCAGGTTTCGAGCCACTGCGACGGCAAATTGCCATCCGCATGCGCGACGCTGGTGTGTTGGTCGATCCGCGTGAAGTCGTGGTGACTCACGGTTGTGTCGATGCCTTGCAGATGTCGTTGCGAGTACTGACCCGACCAGGTGATCTGATCGCCGCAGAATCACCGACCTACTATGGGCTGTTGCAGCTTGCTGATCTGCTCGGATTGAAGGTAATCGAGATCCCTAGTGACCCTTCCACGGGTATCAGCCTCGAAGCTTTGCAACTGGCGGCCAACCAATGGTCGATCAAGGCATTGGTCCTGACCGCACGCCTCAGCAACCCGCTGGGTGGCACCATTCCTGAGGAACGTCAGAAGCAACTGCTGCGCCTGGCCTCGGACTTCGATATCCAGATCGTCGAGGATGACATCTACGGTGAGTTGATGTTCGAGCAGGGGCGCACCAAGGCGCTCAAGGCGTTCGATCGCCTGGACCGTGTGATCTACTGTTCGAGTTTTTCCAAGACCCTTTCACCGGGTGTGCGGGTTGGCTGGATGATTGCTGGGCGATACCAGGATGAAATTCAGCGCTTGCAGACCTTCACTACGCATTCGGCCTGCAGCGTGACCCAGATGGGCGTGGCGGCGTATCTGGAGAACGGCGGCTATGATCGCCACCTGCGTTTTATTCGTCAGGAGTACCGCAAGAACCTCAGCGCTTACCAGTTGGCTGTGCAGCAGCACTTCCCGGAAGGTACGCAAATGACTCGACCAACAGGTGGTTTCATTCTCTGGGTGAGTCTGCCTGGACGGGTCAATACGCAAGAGCTGCATGTTCGAGCGCTGGAGCAAGGTATCAGCATTGCGCCGGGCCTGATCTTCAGCAACACCGAGCAGTTCAACCACTGTATTCGTCTTAACTGCGGCTTCCCGTGGAACAAAGAGGCCGAGCGCGCGGTGGTTGCGCTGGGGCTGCTGGCCAGTCAATTGTGCAGGGAATCGACGGTCTCACTTTTGTAGGCTTGTCAGGCGCGCGTGGAACGGGGAGCATACGCGCTTTTACAGCCTGTTCCCGATATCTATGAAAGCGCTTCGACCGTTTGCCCTCATCCTGTGCTGTGCAGTGTCCTGGTTGTCAGTAGGGGCGGCCCAGGCTGCGGAGCCTGCGGCCAAGGCGCAGGCTGCAACGGGCAAGGTCGCCAAGCCGGCAAAGCCTGCCGCGAAGCCCAAGCCCAAGCCAAAAGCGAAGGCGAAGCCAGTCAGCAGGGCAGTCGCCAAACCTCTTGCTGCACCCAAGCTGGACCTGAGCCTGCCGGCCGACATGGTTCGGCACCTCAAGCCGGATGTCGGCGATGTACCGCCGCCGCGCAAGGCATTGCTGCCGTCCATGTTCCCGGCCAGGCCCGAGTCCGACGACAGCCCGTTCCAACTCAACGGCCGGTTGATCAGCAACGAAATGCAATTGCAGCTTCGCAACGATGCGCGCCATGACGTGGAAGGTGCCGCAATCGATTTCGAATTTCGCAACTGACTGCCGGGTCACGGGTGAATTCATCCGTTCGGCAATTTCAAACGTATGTTTGAGCGGTTAGTATCCAGGGACGTTCGTCCCGTTCTGCTCCTGGGAGTCCTGTTGTCATGAAATGTCGCGAGGGCTGTGGTGCCTGCTGCATCGCCCCGTCCATCAGTTCGCCGATCCCCGGTATGCCAGAAGGCAAGCCGGCGGGGGAGCGCTGCCTGCACTTGAATGTCGAGAACCTGTGCGAGCTGTTCGGCAGGCTCGAGCGGCCCAAGGTGTGTGGTGGCTTCAAGGCGGAAGTGGATATCTGTGGCAATGATCGTGACGACGCCATCCGCATCATCGGGTGGCTGGAGCAGATGACGGCGGCGTGACAGGTTGGATCTTCGACAACAAGGAACAAGATGATGAGATCGATCAAGCGTATCGCACTGCTGTGTGGCATGGGTGTCCTGCTAGCTCCGACGGCCTGGGCCGAAGACTGGCAGGTGGCCAAGGACGAGGAGGGCATCAAGGTTTCGCTGAGCGAAGTGCAGGGCTCCAAGTACAAGGCCTATCGCGGCGTGACCGTGATCAAGGCGCCGTTGGCCAAGGTCAGGGCGTTGCAGGAAGATGTGGCGGGGGCTTGTGCCTGGATTCACGAGTGCAAGTCGCAGAAGCTGCTCAAGCAGGAAGGTGACCAGAGCTGGACCTACACCCAGTTCAACACGCCATGGCCGGTGACGCCGCGTGACTCGATCCTGCGCGTGACCACCGTTCAGGAGGCTGACGGCAGCCTGACGCGCAAGCTTGAGGAACAGCCAAAGTACCTGCCCGAGGCCGATGGTTTCGTGCGGGTGGCTCAGGTGCAGGGCTTCTGGAAGCTGGTGCCCAAGGGTGACAGCACGGAGGTGATCTACCAGGTGCATACCGAGCCGGGGGGAGCGTGCCGGCGATGGTGGCCAACAAGTTCGTGGTGGATGCGCCGTTCAATACCCTCAAGGGGCTGCGCGAGAAAGCCGAGAAGCCGTGACGGTCCAGCGGCTCGTGCCAAGCCTCTAGGGGCCGGCCTTGCCGGCGAACACCGGCATGGCGGGTGCCATTCACCGCGTCGCTTGGTTCGCCAGCAAGGCCGGCTCCTACAGGGTGCAATGAAAAAGCCCCGGCATCTCTGCCGGGGCTTTTGCGTTTCAGCGACTGACGCTTACTTGCGGTCCTTCAGCTCGACGATGTCGCGCTGCTCGTAACCGGTGTACAGCTGGCGCGGACGGCCAATCTTGTACGGGCCGGAGAGCATCTCTTTCCAGTGCGAGATCCAGCCTACGGTACGTGCCAGGGCGAAGATCACGGTGAACATGCTGGTCGGGATGCCGATGGCTTTCAGGATGATGCCCGAGTAGAAGTCGACGTTTGGATAGAGCGAGCGCTCGATGAAGTACGGATCGGTGAGGGCGATCTCTTCCAGGCGCATGGCCAGTTCGAGCTGCGGGTCGTTCTTGATGCCCAGCTCGCCCAGCACTTCGTCGCAGGTCTGCTTCATCACGGTGGCGCGCGGGTCGCGGTTCTTGTAGACGCGGTGGCCGAAGCCCATGAGCTTGAACGGGTCGTTCTTGTCCTTGGCCTTGGCGATGTACTTGTCGATGTTCGAGACATCGCCAATTTCATCGAGCATGGTCAGTACAGCTTCGTTCGCACCGCCGTGGGCCGGGCCCCACAGCGCGGCGATGCCGGCGGCGATACAGGCGAACGGGTTGGCACCCGACGAGCCTGCCAGGCGCACGGTGGAGGTGGAGGCGTTCTGCTCGTGGTCGGCGTGGAGGATGAAGATCCGATCCATCGCCTTGGCCAGTACCGGGCTGATCGGTTTGATCTCGCACGGGGTGTTGAACATCATGTGCAGGAAGTTTTCCGCGTACGACAGGTCGTTGCGCGGGTACATCATGGGCTGGCCCATGGAGTACTTGTAGACCATCGCCGCCAGGGTCGGCATTTTCGCGACCAGGCGCACGGCGGAGATTTCGCGGTGCTGCGCGTTATTGATGTCCAGCGAGTCGTGATAGAACGCCGACAGGGCGCCTACCACGCCGCACATCACCGCCATCGGGTGGGCGTCGCGGCGGAAGCCGTTGAAGAACGATTTCAGCTGCTCGTGAACCATGGTGTGGTTCTTCACGGTGCTGACGAACTGGGCTTTCTGTTCGGCGTTGGGAAGCTCGCCGTTCAGCAGCAGGTAGCAGGTTTCGAGGTAGTCCGATTGTTCAGCCAGTTGCTCGATGGGGTAGCCGCGATGCAGCAGGATGCCCTTGTCACCGTCGATGTAGGTGATCTTCGACTCGCACGAGGCGGTCGCCATGAAACCGGGGTCGAAGGTGAAGTGGCCGGATGCCCCCAACCCGCGGACGTCGATAACATCGGGACCAACGGTGCCGGTTAAAATGGGCAGCTCGACGGGGGCATTGCCCTCGATGACCAACTGCGCTTTTTTGTCAGCCATGTGGCCTCCTATTAATGCTTGAAATCATCAGACAGACCCCCCACGCAGGGCCCGCACCACTATAGAGGGATAAATTCGAATGTCAATTTGCCTAAAGGCTGGTTGAAACGCCCTCTGGAGCCTGGTTTTTCGCGAAATTCCCGCCCATTTACGCCTTTTGTTCATTAAAGGCAATGCGCTATTTGGGCGAGCCCCTCACGTTGTCATAAGCAGCCTAACTGTCTATACTCGGCAGCCGACTCCCAGGGGCTTTCAAGCCCGTCCTGCTGGGTGTCGTCGCTCTCCTGGGTGGTGGGTACCTGACCAGTACACTTACCAACAACTTTGCCCTGTTAGCTAGGGGCTCTTCAGTGTGAAAAAAGCCGTGAAAAGCCAACGACCTGTAAACCTAGACCTAAGGACCATCAAACTCCCGATCACCGCGTACACGTCCATTCTTCACCGTATCTCCGGCGTCATCCTGTTCCTCGGCCTTGCCATCATGCTGTACGCATTGGGCAAGTCGCTGGGTAGCGAGGAAGGCTTTGCCGAGGTGAAGGCGTGTCTGACCAGTCCGCTGGCCAAACTGGTGACCTGGGGCCTGCTGTCCGGCCTGCTGTATCACCTCGTGGCAGGTGTGCGCCACCTGATCATGGACATGGGCATCGGTGAGACGCTGGAAGGCGGCAAGCTGGGCTCGAAAATCGTGATCGTCATCTCCGTGGTGCTGATCGTTCTGGCAGGAGTTTGGGTATGGTAACTAACGTCACGAACCTCTCGCGTTCGGGCCTCTACGACTGGATGGCGCAGCGCGTCTCTGCGGTCGTTCTCGCGGCTTATTTCATCTTCCTGATCGGCTACCTCGCCGCGCACCCGGGCATCGACTACGCCCAGTGGCACGGTCTGTTCTCCAACAACGCGATGCGTATCTTCAGTCTGCTGGCCCTCGTTGCCCTGGGCGCCCACGCCTGGGTCGGCATGTGGACCATTGCCACCGACTACCTGACGCCGATGTCGTTCGGCAAGTCGGCGACTGCGATTCGTTTCCTGTTCCAGGCGGTATGCGGCGTAGCGATGTTCGCTTACTTCGTCTGGGGTGTGCAGATTCTCTGGGGTATCTGATTCATGGCTAACATTCCAACGATTTCCTTCGACGCCATCATCATCGGTGGCGGCGGGGCAGGCATGCGCGCAGCGCTGCAGCTGGCTCAAGGCGGCCACAAGACCGCGGTAGTCACCAAGGTGTTCCCGACCCGTTCGCACACCGTTTCCGCCCAGGGCGGTATCACCTGCGCCATCGCTTCGGCCGACCCGAACGATGACTGGCGCTGGCACATGTACGACACCGTCAAGGGCTCCGACTACATCGGTGACCAGGACGCGATCGAGTACATGTGTCAGGAAGGCCCGGCCGCAGTTTTCGAGCTGGACCACATGGGGCTGCCGTTCTCGCGTACCGAAACCGGTCGTATCTACCAGCGTCCGTTCGGTGGCCAGTCCAAGGACTTCGGTAAAGGTGGCCAGGCCGCCCGTACCTGCGCAGCTTCCGACCGTACCGGTCACGCGCTGCTGCACACCCTCTACCAGGGCAACCTGAAAGCGGGTACCACCTTCCTCAACGAGTACTACGCCGTTGACCTGGTGAAGAACCAGGACGGCGCCTTCGTCGGTGTGATCGCGATCTGCATCGAAACCGGCGAAACCATGTACATCAAGTCCAAGGCCACCGTGCTGGCCACTGGCGGTGCCGGTCGTATCTACGCCTCCACCACCAACGCCCTGATCAACACCGGCGACGGTGTCGGCATGGCCCTGCGTGCCGGCGTGCCGGTGCAGGACATCGAGATGTGGCAGTTCCACCCGACCGGTATCGCCGGCGCCGGTGTGCTGGTTACCGAAGGCTGCCGCGGTGAGGGTGGCTACCTGATCAACGCCCACGGCGAGCGCTTCATGGAGCGTTATGCTCCGAACGCGAAAGACCTGGCTGGCCGCGACGTAGTTGCGCGTTCCATGGTCAAAGAGATCATCGCCGGCAACGGCGTGGGCCCGAACAAGGACCACGTACTGCTGAAGCTGGACCACCTGGGCGAGGAAGTGCTGCACAGCCGCCTGCCAGGTATCTGCGAGCTGTCGAAGACCTTCGCCCACGTCGACCCGGTGGTCGCGCCGGTGCCGGTCATCCCGACCTGCCACTACATGATGGGCGGCGTTGCCACCAACATTCATGGCCAGGCCATCACCATGGATGCCGAAGGCAACGACCACATCATCCCTGGTCTGTTCGCCGTAGGTGAAGTGGCGTGCGTATCGGTCCACGGTGCCAACCGCCTGGGCGGCAACTCGCTGCTCGACCTGGTGGTCTTCGGTCGTGCCGCTGGCCTGCACCTGGAGAAGGCGCTGAGCGATGGTGTCGAGTACCGTGACGCCAGCGACACCGACGTCGAAGTGGCCCTGAACCGCCTGAACAAGCTCAACGAGCGCACCACCGGCGAAGACGTCGCCAGTCTCAAGCGCGAGCTGCAGAGCTGCATGCAGAACTACTTCGGTGTATTCCGTACCGGCGAATACATGCAGAAGGGCATCGAGCAGCTGGCCGGCCTGCGTGATCGCATCGCCAACGTCAAGATCAACGACAAATCCCAGGCCTTCAACACCGCGCGTATCGAAGCGCTGGAGCTGCAGAACCTGCTGGAAGTCGCCGAAGCGACCGCGATTGCCGCTGAAGCCCGTAAAGAGTCCCGCGGCGCACACGCCCGTGAAGACTTCGAAGACCGTGACGACGAGAACTGGCTGTGCCACACCCTGTACTACCCGGGTGAGAAGCGCGTCGCCAAGCGTGGCGTCAACTTTGCGCCGAAGACAGTTCCTGCCTTCGAACCAAAAGTCCGGACTTACTGAGGGTGGCCGCTATGTTGCAAGTCGAAGTTTATCGTTACAACCCGGACACCGATTCGGCCCCCAAGATGCAGACCTTCCAGGTCGACACGGGCGGCAAGGATCTGATGGTCCTGGACGTGCTGGCGCTGATCAAGGAGCAGGACGAGGGCTTCTCGTACCGTCGCTCCTGCCGTGAAGGCGTGTGCGGTTCCGACGGCATGAACATCAACGGCAAGAACGGCCTGGCGTGCATCACGCCGCTGTCTGCCGTCGTAAAAGGTAACAAGTTGATCCTGCGCCCGCTGCCAGGTCTGCCGGTTATCCGTGACCTGGTCGTCGATATGAGCATCTTCTACAAGCAGTACGAGAAGGTGAAGCCGTTCCTGCAGAACGACACTCCGGCCCCGGCCATCGAGCGTCTGCAGTCGCCGGAAGATCGCGACAAGCTGGACGGTCTGTACGAGTGCATCCTGTGCGCCTGCTGCTCGACCTCCTGCCCATCGTTCTGGTGGAACCCGGACAAGTTCCTGGGCCCCGCCGCCCTGCTGCAGGCCTATCGTTTCCTGGCCGACAGCCGTGACACCAAGACCCAGGAGCGCCTGGCGTCCCTGGATGACCCGTTCAGCGTATTCCGCTGCCGCGGGATCATGAACTGCGTGAACGTCTGCCCGAAGGGTCTGAACCCGACCAAGGCAATCGGCCACGTACGTAACATGCTGCTGCAAAGCGGCACCTGATTCAAACGTTGTACCGGCAGTAAACCGAGGTGCGGGCGCCGAGCCCGCACTGCGGTAAACCCGAGCAAGGGCCCAAAAAGCCCGCGCTCATTACCTATGAAGATATGAGACCAGCAGGGGCTTCCGGGCTGGTACCCGGAAAATCAGCAGGATCCAGGTGGCGTGGTTCAGTCGCTGTGTTCGGACTTTTCCAGGTTTGCTGTGGCTCTCGCCGATCAGTCCCCTAACCGAGGGTGACCAAGCATGCAAGAAAGCGTGATGCAGCGCATGTGGGATAGCGCCCACCTTTCAGGTGGTAACGCTGCATATGTGGAAGAGCTTTATGAGCTCTACCTGCACGACCCTAACGCTGTGCCAGAAGAGTGGCGCACTTACTTCCAGAAGTTGCCCGCCGACGGCAGCACCGCTACCGATGTATCGCACTCGACGATCCGCGACCATTTCGTACTGCTGGCAAAGAACCAGCGCCGCGCCCAACCGGTTTCCGCCGGGAGCGTGAGCAGTGAACACGAGAAGAAGCAGGTTGAAGTGCTGCGACTGATCCAGGCCTATCGTATGCGCGGCCATCAGGCTGCCAAGCTCGACCCGTTGGGGTTGTGGCAGCGCCCTGCGCCCGTAGACCTGTCGATCAATCACTACGGCTTGACCAATGCCGACCTTGATACAACATTCCGTGCCGGCGACCTGTTCATCGGCAAAGAGGAAGCGAGCCTACGCGAAATCTTCGAAGCGCTGCAGAAGACATATTGTCGCACCATAGGCGCCGAGTTCACCCACATCGTCGATTCCGAGCAGCGCAGCTGGTTCCAGCAGCGTCTGGAAAGCGTGCGTGGTCGTCCGGAGTTCTCCGCCGACGTGCAGACCCACCTGCTCGAGCGCGTCACCGCCGGTGAGGGCCTGGAGAAGTACCTGGGCACCAAGTACCCAGGCACCAAGCGTTTCGGCCTGGAGGGTGGTGAAAGCCTGATCCCGATGCTGGACGAAATGATCCAGCGCTCCGGCAGCTACGGCACCAAGGAAGTCGTGATCGGCATGGCCCACCGCGGCCGCCTGAACGTGCTCGTCAACACCTTCGGCAAGAACCCGCGCGAGCTGTTCGACGAGTTCGAAGGCAAGAAGATGAACGAGCTGGGCTCCGGTGACGTGAAGTATCACCAGGGCTTCTCCTCCAACGTGATGACCCCCGGTGGCGAAGTTCACCTGGCCATGGCGTTCAACCCTTCCCACCTGGAAATCGTCTCGCCAGTGGTGGAAGGCTCGGTTCGCGCCCGTCAGGATCGCCGCAACGACACCGTGGGTGACAAGGTCCTGCCGATCTCGATCCACGGTGATGCTGCATTCGCCGGCCAGGGCGTGGTCATGGAAACCTTCCAGATGTCGCAGACCCGCGGTTTCAAGACCGGCGGTACCGTGCACATCGTGATCAACAACCAGGTCGGTTTCACCATCAGCAACCCGCTGGACTCGCGCTCCACTGAGTACGCCACCGACGTTGCCAAGATGATCCAGGCGCCGATCCTGCACGTGAACGGCGACGATCCGGAAGCGGTGCTGTTCGTCACCCAACTGGCCGTCGACTACCGCATGCAGTTCAAGCGTGACGTGGTCATCGACCTGGTCTGCTACCGTCGTCGCGGCCACAACGAGGCCGACGAACCCAACGGCACCCAGCCGCTGATGTACCAGCAGATCAGCAAGCAGCGCACCACCCGTGAGCTGTATGCCGACGCGCTGATCCAGGCTGGACGCATCGATGCCGAGCGCGCCCAGGCCAAGATCGACGAGTACCGCAACGCCCTGGACAACGGCCTGCACGTAGTGAAGAGCCTGGTCAAGGAGCCCAACCGCGAGCTGTTCGTCGACTGGCGTCCATACCTGGGCCATGCCTGGACCGCGCGCCACGACACCCGCTTCGACCTCAAGACGCTTCAGGACCTGTCGGCCAAGCTGCTGGAACTGCCGGAAGGCTTCGTCGTCCAGCGCCAGGTGGCGAAGATCTACGAAGATCGCCAGAAGATGCAGGCCGGTGGCTTGCCGATCAACTGGGGTTACGCGGAGACCATGGCCTACGCCACTCTGCAGTTCGAAGGTCACCCGATCCGCATGACCGGCCAGGACATCGGCCGCGGCACCTTCTCGCACCGTCACGCGGTGCTGCACAACCAGAAGGACGCCAGCACCTACATCCCGCTGCAGAACCTGTTCCCGGGCCAGCCGAAGTTCGAGCTGTATGACTCCTTCCTCTCGGAAGAAGCCGTGCTGGCCTTCGAATACGGTTACTCGACCACCACGCCGAACGCGCTGGTGATCTGGGAAGCCCAGTTCGGCGACTTCGCCAACGGTGCGCAAGTGGTGATCGACCAGTTCATCACCAGTGGCGAGCACAAGTGGGGCCGCCTGTGCGGTCTGACCATGCTGCTGCCGCACGGCTACGAAGGCCAGGGCCCTGAGCACTCGTCCGCGCGTCTGGAGCGCTACCTGCAGCTGTGCGCCGAGCACAACATCCAGGTTTGCGTACCGACCACCCCGGCACAGATCTACCACCTGCTGCGTCGTCAGGTCATTCGCCCGCTGCGCAAGCCGCTGATCGTACTGACCCCCAAGTCGCTGCTGCGCCACAAGCTGGCCATCTCGACCTTGGAAGACCTGGCCGAAGGCTCGTTCCAGACCGTGATCCCGGAAATCGACACCCTCGATCCGGCCAAGGTCGAACGCCTGGTGCTGGCCAGCGGCAAGGTCTACTACGACCTGCTGGAAAAACGCCGTGCCGAAGGCCGCGAAGACATCGCCATCGTGCGTATCGAGCAGCTGTATCCGTTCCCTGAGGACGACCTGGTCGAAATCCTCGCGCCGTACACCAACCTCAAGCATGCGGTCTGGTGTCAGGAAGAGCCGATGAACCAGGGTGCCTGGTACAGCAGCCAGCACCACATGCGCCGTATCCTGGGCCGCCACAACAAGGCGCTGGTCCTGGAATACGCCGGCCGCGACGCTTCCGCCGCGCCAGCTTGTGGTTACGCATCGAAGCACGCCGAGCAGCAGGAAAAACTGCTGCAAGACGCGTTCACTGTCTAACGCTTTCGCGCACCTGAAACCGAATTTAAGGAAACACAGATAATGGCTATCGAGATCAAAGCCCCAACCTTCCCGGAATCGGTTGCCGATGGCACCGTTGCCACCTGGCACAAGCAGCCGGGCGACGCCGTCAAGCGTGACGAGCTGATCGTCGACATCGAGACCGACAAGGTCGTCCTGGAAGTCCTGGCCACCGCCGACGGCGTGCTGGGCGCCATCGTCAAGGGCGAGGGCGACACCGTCCTGTCCGACGAAGTCCTGGGCTCGATCGTTGAAGGTGGCGCTGCCGCCGCTGCTCCGGCTGCCGCTCCGGCCGCTGCTGCTCCGGCTGCCGCTGCCGCCGACGCTGGCGAAGATGACCCGGTCGCCGCCCCAGCCGCGCGCAAGCTGGCTGAAGAGAACGGCATCGACCTGGCTACCGTTGCCGGCACCGGCAAAGGCGGTCGCATCACCAAGGAAGACGTCGTCGCTGCAGTCGCCAACAAGAAGTCGGCACCTGCTCCGGCCGCCAAGCCTGCCGCTGCCGCTGCCGCCCCGGTTGTCGTTGCCGCTGGCGACCGCACCGAGAAGCGCGTACCGATGACCCGCCTGCGCGCCAAGATCGCCGAGCGCCTGGTCGAAGCACAGTCGAACATGGCCATGCTGACCACCTTCAACGAAGTCGACATGACCGAAGTCATGGCCCTGCGTTCGAAGTACAAGGACCTGTTCGAGAAGACCCACAACGGCGTGCGCCTGGGCTTCATGTCGTTCTTCGTCAAGGCAGCCACCGAAGCGCTGAAACGCTTCCCGGCGGTCAATGCCTCGATCGACGGCAACGACATCGTCTACCACGGTTTCGCTGACGTCGGCGTCGCTGTCTCCAGCGACCGTGGCCTGGTGGTACCGGTACTGCGCAACGCCGAGTCGATGTCGCTCGCTGAAATCGAGAACGGCATCGCCACCTTCGGCAAGAAAGCGCGTGACGGCAAACTGGCCATCGAAGAGATGACTGGCGGTACCTTCACCATCACCAACGGTGGTACCTTCGGCTCGATGATGTCGACCCCGATCGTCAACCCGCCGCAGGCCGCGATCCTGGGCATGCACAACATCATCCAGCGCCCGATGGCCATCAACGGCCAAGTGGTGATTCGCCCGATGATGTACCTGGCGCTGTCCTACGACCACCGCTTGATCGACGGCAAGGAAGCGGTAACCTTCCTGGTGACCATCAAGAACCTGCTGGAAGATCCGTCTCGCCTGCTGCTGGACATCTAAATCGCAGCGCAAGCCGCAGGCGCCGCGCTTCTCCCGAAGCGCGTGCGCCTGGCGGCTTGCCGCTCGTAGCTTGAAGCTAAAAAGGAATCGTTTATGACCCAGAAATTCGACGTGGTAGTGATTGGTGCAGGTCCTGGCGGCTACGTGGCCGCGATCAAGGCCGCACAGCTCGGCTTCAGCACCGCCTGCATCGAGAAATACACCGACGCCGAGGGCAAGCTGGCCCTGGGCGGTACCTGCCTGAACGTGGGTTGCATTCCTTCCAAGGCTCTGCTGGACAGCTCCTGGAAGTACAAGGAAGCCAAAGAGAGCTTCAACGTGCACGGTATCTCCACTGGCGAAGTGAAGATGGACGTTGCCGCGATGGTTGGCCGCAAGGCTGGTATCGTCAAGAACCTGACTGGTGGCGTCGCCACCCTGTTCAAGGCCAACGGCGTCACTTCGATCCAGGGCCACGGCAAGCTGCTGGCTGGCAAGAAGGTCGAAGTCACCAAGGCTGACGGCACCACCGAAATCATCGAAGCCGAGAACGTGATCCTGGCCTCCGGCTCGCGTCCGATCGACATCCCACCGGCTCCGGTCGACCAGAACGTCATCGTCGACTCCACCGGCGCCCTGGAATTCCAATCGGTACCAAAACGCCTGGGCGTCATCGGCGCTGGCGTGATCGGCCTGGAGCTGGGTTCGGTCTGGGCTCGCCTGGGTGCCGAAGTCACCGTCCTGGAAGCCCTGGACACCTTCCTGATGGCCGCCGACACCGCTGTGTCGAAAGAAGCCCAGAAAACCCTGACCAAGCAGGGTCTGGACATCAAGCTGGGCGCTCGCGTCACCGGCTCGAAAGTCAACGGCAATGAAGTCGAAGTCACCTACACCAACGCCGAAGGCGAGCAGAAGATCACCTTCGACAAGCTGATCGTCGCGGTCGGCCGCCGTCCGGTGACCACCGACTTGCTGGCCGCCGACAGTGGCGTGACCATCGACGAGCGCGGCTACATCTTCGTCGACGATCACTGCGCCACCAGCGTACCGGGCGTCTACGCCATCGGTGACGTGGTGCGCGGCATGATGCTGGCGCACAAGGCCTCGGAAGAGGGCATCATGGTCGTCGAGCGCATCAAGGGCCACAAAGCCCAGATGAACTACGACCTGATCCCTTCGGTCATCTACACCCACCCGGAAATCGCGTGGGTCGGCAAGACCGAACAGGCGTTGAAAGCCGAAGGCGTTGAGGTTAACGTGGGCACCTTCCCGTTCGCGGCCAGCGGCCGTGCGATGGCGGCCAACGACACCGGTGGTTTCGTCAAGGTCATTGCCGACGCGAAGACCGACCGCGTACTGGGCGTGCACGTGATCGGCCCATCGGCCGCCGAGCTGGTGCAGCAGGGCGCGATCGCAATGGAATTCGGCACCAGTGCCGAGGACCTGGGCATGATGGTCTTCAGCCATCCGACCCTGTCCGAAGCGCTGCATGAAGCAGCGCTGGCGGTGAATGGCGGTGCCATTCACGTCGCCAACCGTAAGAAGCGTTAATTATAAGAAACCACGGCGGTCTGCCCGTCGTGGGTCTTGCGTGCAAGACTCACCGCGGAACGTCCGCCGGACCGGATCACATGGGAAAACCCGGGGTCAACGGTCACAGGTGGTGCGGCGCCAGTAATGGCGCAGCGCCGAAGCGCAGTACCTAACGAAGACGGTAAAAAGCATGAATCTTCACGAGTATCAGGGTAAGCAGCTGTTCGCTGAATACGGCCTGCCAGTTTCCAAGGGTTTCGCAGTCGATACCCCTGAGCAAGCGGCAGAAGCCTGCGACAAGATCGGCGGTTCGGAGTGGGTCGTCAAAGCCCAGGTCCACGCCGGTGGTCGCGGTAAAGCGGGCGGCGTAAAGCTGGTTCGCAGCAAGGAAGACGCCAAGGCGTTCGCTGCACAGTGGTTGGGCAAGAATCTGGTCACCTACCAGACCGATGCCAACGGTCAACCCGTCTCCAAGATTCTGGTCGAATCCTGCACTGACATCGCCAAAGAGCTGTACCTGGGCGCTGTAGTCGATCGTTCGAGCCGCCGTATCGTGTTCATGGCTTCCACCGAAGGTGGCGTGGACATCGAGAAAGTCGCTCACGAAACGCCTGAGAAGATCCTCAAGGCCACCATCGATCCGCTGGTCGGCGCTCAGCCGTTCCAGGGTCGTGAACTGGCGTTCCAGCTGGGCCTGGAAGGCAAGCAAGTGCAACAGTTCGCCAAGATCTTCGTAGGCCTGGCCAAGCTGTTCAAGGATCACGATCTGGCCCTGCTGGAAGTGAACCCGCTGGTGATCAAGGCCGACGGCGACCTGCACTGCCTCGATGCCAAGATCAACATCGACGCCAACGCCATGTACCGTCAACCGAAGCTGAAGACCTTCCACGACCCGTCGCAGGACGACGCTCGTGAAGCCCACGCTGCCAAGTTCGAACTGAACTACGTGGCGCTGGAAGGCAACATCGGCTGCATGGTCAACGGTGCCGGCCTGGCCATGGGTACCATGGACATCGTCAACCTGCACGGCGGCAAGCCAGCCAACTTCCTCGACGTGGGCGGCGGCGCTACCAAAGAGCGCGTTACCGAAGCATTCAAGATCATTCTGTCCGACAGCAATGTCGCGGCCGTTCTGGTCAACATCTTCGGCGGCATCGTTCGCTGCGACATGATCGCCGAAGGCATCATCGGTGCGGTGAAAGAAGTCGGCGTCAAGGTTCCGGTCGTCGTTCGCCTCGAAGGCAACAACGCCGAACTGGGCGCTAAAGTACTGGCAGAAAGCGGTTTGAACATCATTGCGGCAACCAGCCTGACCGACGCTGCTCAACAAGTTGTCAAAGCTGCGGAGGGCAAGTAATGAGCGTCCTGATCAATAAAGACACCAAAGTCATCTGCCAGGGCTTCACCGGCTCGCAGGGTACTTTCCACTCCGAACAAGCCATCGCCTACGGCACCAAGATGGTCGGCGGCGTCACCCCAGGCAAGGGTGGCACCACCCACCTGGGTCTGCCGGTGTTCAACACCGTGAAAGAAGCCGTCGAAGCCACTGGCGCTGACGCGTCGGTGATCTACGTACCGGCTCCTTTCTGCAAGGACTCGATCCTGGAAGCCGCCTTCGGTGGCATCAAGCTGATCGTCTGCATCACCGAGGGTATCCCTACCCTCGACATGCTGGATGCCAAGGTCAAGTGCGACGAGCTGGGCGTAACGCTCATCGGCCCGAACTGCCCAGGCGTGATCACGCCGGGCGAGTGCAAGATCGGCATCATGCCGGGTCACATCCACCTGCCAGGCAAAGTCGGTATCGTTTCGCGTTCCGGCACCCTGACCTACGAAGCTGTCAAGCAGACCACCGACGCCGGCTTCGGCCAGTCGACCTGCGTCGGCATCGGCGGTGACCCGATCCCGGGCTCCAACTTCATCGACATCCTGAAGCTGTTCCAGGAAGACCCGAAGACCGAAGCGATCGTCATGATCGGTGAGATCGGTGGTTCCGCTGAAGAAGAAGCCGCGGCCTACATCAAGGCCAACGTGACCAAGCCTGTCGTGTCTTACATCGCCGGTGTTACCGCACCTGCGGGCAAGCGCATGGGCCACGCTGGCGCCATCATCTCCGGTGGCAAGGGCACTGCGGACGAGAAGTTCGCTGCTCTGCAGGACGCTGGTGTGAAAACCGTGCGTTCCCTGGCTGACATCGGCAAGGCCCTGGCCGAGCTGACTGGTTGGGAAGTCAAGAAGTAAGCAACACGTAGTACCCCCCACGCGCACAAAGGCCACCTTCGGGTGGCCTTTGTCGTTGTTGTAGGGGCGGCTTTAGCCGCGAAGCCGGCGCTGCGGTATAGGGCGCCCGCTTTGTGGGTGATCGCGACTAAAGAGGTTGCGGCGGTTTCGGAAAATTCGATCACCGCTATCAGGATTTTCAACCAGACATCTGCCCAAATGAGCAATAAATAGTCGTCCAGCACGTTCAACCAGACGACAAACACATACGCACATCGGACAAGCAGCACTGTGCCAGTGCGTTTGTCGGGCAAAACAGGTAGGCTACGCGTTCACTCTGTGCCCGTACCCCAAAAGGGAACGACACGCTAAACGGGTCTGGCTCACCAAGCCGGGCAGCATTTCCCTTAATCCTGTGGGAAATCCCTTCCGACTCCCGATTTCAGCAGTGTGGTATTTCCTTAAATGAAAGTGTTAAAAGGCCAGGATATCCTGGCGCTTGGCTTTATGACGTTTGCGCTTTTCGTAGGCGCCGGCAACATCATCTTCCCGCCCATCGTCGGCCTGCAGTCTGGTCCGCACGTGTGGATGGCCGCGCTTGGCTTCCTGGTCACCGCCGTGGGCCTGCCGGTCATCACCGTGGTCGCCCTGGCCAAGGTCGGTGGCGGCATGGACGCCCTGAGCAGCCCGATCGGCAAGTTCTTCGGTGGCCTGCTGGCGGCCGTGTGCTACCTCTCGGTCGGCCCGCTGTTCGCCACCCCGCGCACCGCGACCGTCTCGTTCGAAGTGGGCGTGGCGCCGCTGACCGGTGAGAGCCCAGTGGCGCTGCTCATCTACAGCGTGGTGTACTTCGCCGTGGTACTGGCCGTGTCCATGTATCCGGGCAAGTTGCTCGACACCGTGGGCCGTTTCCTCGCGCCATTGAAGATCATCGCCCTGGCTGTGCTGGGTATCGCGGCGTTCGCACTACCGGCCGGCACGATTGGCGAGGCTCAGCCTGCCTACGCTGCCGCTGCGTTCTCCAAAGGTTTCTCCGATGGTTACCTGACCATGGACACGCTGGGGGCCCTGGTCTTCGGTATCGTCATCGTCAACGCCATCCGCTCGCGTGGGGTCGAGTCGCCAAAGCTGATTACCCGCTATGCCATCATCGCGGGCTTGATTGCAGGCGTGGGCCTGGTGCTGGTTTATGTCAGCCTGTTCCGCCTGGGGGCGGGCAGTCATGACATCGCCGCCGACGCCACCAATGGCGCGATGGTTCTGCATGCCTATGTGCAGCACACCTTCGGGTCGTTGGGCAGCGGCTTCCTGGCCGTGCTGATCGCTCTGGCCTGCCTGGTAACCGCCGTTGGCCTGACTTGCGCCTGCGCCGAGTACTTCAGCCAGATCCTGCCACTGTCGTACCGTACCCTGGTGGTGATCCTGGCTGGCTTCTCGCTGGTGATCTCCAACCTGGGCCTGACCAAGTTGATCATGTTCTCGATTCCCGTGCTGACGGCGATCTACCCGCCATGCATCGTGGTCGTGGGCCTGAGCTTCGTGAAGGACCTGTGGAACTCGCCAACCCGCATCCTGGCGCCGGTCATGCTGGTGTCGCTGGTGTTCGGTGTGGTCGATGCAATCAAGGGCAGCAGCTTTGCCCACGTATTGCCTGATGCCGTGGCTCACCTGCCGTTCAGCAATGAAGGCATGGCTTGGTTGGTGCCTTCGGTGCTCACTCTGGCCGCTGCCGTGGTCTGCGATCGTATGCTGGGCAAGCCGCGCGAGGCGCTGGCTTGATGGATTGAAGCCCGAAGGGTCGGCGCCGGCCACAAGCCAAAGGGCGCCCACCAACGGTGGATATCGAAACCCCGCTTCCGTGAAGGAGCGGGGTTTTTTGCTGCCTTTGCCCCGCGATTTTTACTCGGTCGCGTGTCTTTTACCGAGCCCAGGCGTCGAAAGCCGGTCTGTTTCTCTTTTATGGGATGCTTGCATGACCTTCCTCCAAAACAACCTGGGCAACCTGCTGGCCGCGCTATGGTTTGTCATCTGCTGGGGTGGCTACACCCGCTACGCCATCTGGAAGGGCCGTGACACGGCCTGCCTGGCCAGCGTGCTGCACCTGTACCGCGAGGATTGGATGCGCCGCATGCTGCTGCGCGACAACCGCATCGCCGATGCCAGCGTGATCGGCAACCTCGAGCGCAATGCCTCGTTCTTCGCCTCCAGCACGCTGATCATCCTGGCCGGCATTCTCACCGTGCTCGGTGCATCCGACCGCGCCTTGTCGTTGCTGGCCGACCTGCCGTTGGTGCAGCAGGCCTCCCAGGGCATGTCGGAGATCAAGCTGCTATGCCTGGCGATGGTCTTTGTCTATGCCTTCTTCACTTTCAGCTGGTGCATGCGCCAATACAACTTCGCCGCGGTGCTGGTGGGGTCGGCGCCGATGATCGGCGAACGTCAGGTCAGCGAGCAGGAGCGCAGGGCATTCGCCTCGCGAGCGGCGCGGGTACTGTCGCTGGCGGCCAACCAGTTCAACCTCGGGCTGCGTTCCTATTACTTCGGTATGGTCATGTTGTGCTGGTTCATCAGCCCCTGGTTGTTCATGGTCATGAGCGTGGCCGTGGTGTTTATCCTTTATCGCCGCGAATTCCATTCCCATGTGCTGGAAGTCATGGTGTTCACGCCAACGGAAAATGTACCCACCGAGTTGCCCAGGGACACTTCGGGGGCGGTCAACTGAAACGTTTCAATCAAAAGTAACAGGTATAAAAAAACCCGACGCGAGTCGGGTTTTTTTATGGGGCCGATTACTGCTTGGCTGGCTCGGCAGGGGCGGCTGGGGTGGCCGGAGCGGCTTCCTCGGCGGCTTTCTGCTGCGCTTCGGCCTGATCTTTGGCGGCTTCGGCGTTTTCCTTGGCAGCTTCGTTCATCTTATCCTGAGCTTCGCCCATTTTTTCCTGGGCTTGCTCGGCGTGTTGCTGTGCGTCCTGGGCTTTGTCTTCGCTCGCCTTGTCGCAAGCGGCCAGGCCCATGGCAGCGGCCAGCATCAGAGCAAAAGCAAAAGGTTTACGCATGGGGTGTATCTCCTGGGTGGAATAACTTTACTTGTTCCTTCGAGTTCACCCCGGGTGGATAAGTTCCACAAAGGTTACAGATATATAACTGCCCGTCCTATATAGACTTTTTACCGAATTTATGCAGCGGTGGACAATGAACGAGACTCCATTGACGGCAATGGCCGAGCGTTTTCTCTCAGCCTTGAAACATTGCCAGTTACTGCGGATGCGCGTGCACCATGCCGACGCGCAGGGTATGACCCTGGTACTGCCCTGGTCGCCGGCCATTGTCGGCAACCCGCAGACGGGGGCCGTGCATGGGGGGGCCTTGACCACCCTGATGGACACCACCTGCGGCATGGCCACCTTGTGCGCGTTGCCGCGCTTCGAGGTGTGCCCGACCCTGGATCTGCGCATCGACTACATGCACCCGGCCGAAGCGGGCAAGGACATCTATGGCCATGCCCAGTGCTACCGGGTCACCCGCGATGTGATCTTCACCCGGGGCAGTGCCTATCAGGACGATCCTGATCAGCCGATCTGCCAGGTGGTCGGTACCTTCATGCGCCTGGGGGGCGAGGTAAAGGGTGGTATTCGCTTCGGCAACAGCCTCAAGGAGCCGCGCGAATGATTCCCGCAGACGTCCGTCAACAATTGAATGCCGCCCATGCGCGCGGCGACTACCAGCCCTTGCTGGCGCTGATTCCCTATGCCGGCTTGATCGGCATCGAGTGCGAGCGCCAGGGCGACGACCTGTTGTTCCGCCTGCCGGCCAACCAGGACAATATCGGCAACCCGTTGCTGCCGGCCATTCATGGCGGCGTGATCGCCGGTTTCATGGAGCTGTCCGCGGCGCTGTACCTGTTGATCTACAGCGAAAGCGCGAGCATTCCCAAGATCATCGATTTCTCCATCGACTACCTGCGGGCCGGGCACTTTCGCGACACCTATGCCCAGTGCCAGCTGTGGCGCCAGGGCCGGCGCGTGACCAATGTCGCGATCACTGCCTGGCAGGGGGATCGCGAGGCGCCCATCGCCACGGCGCGAGCACATTTCAAGATAGAACCCGAAAAGCCCTTGAAATAGTCGGCCATGCCCCCATCTGCTGGTCATCCGCCATTGAAAGCAGGCCTTTTTTGTCCGCCAGGCGTCACCAACCAACAGATTGGAGTTTGAAGACCATGAGTGTGGAGACTCAAAAAGAAACCCTGGGCTTCCAGACCGAGGTGAAGCAACTGCTGCACCTCATGATCCATTCCCTGTATTCGAACAAGGAGATCTTCCTGCGCGAGCTGATCTCCAACGCCTCCGACGCCGCCGACAAGCTGCGTTTCGAGGCCCTGGCCAAGCCCGATCTGCTCGAAGGCGACGCGGAACTGAAGATCCGCGTGAGCTTCGACAAGGCCGCCAATACCGTCACCCTCGAGGACAACGGCATCGGCATGAGCCGCGAAGACGTCATCGCGCACCTGGGCACCATCGCCAAGTCCGGCACCGCCGACTTCATGAAGAACCTCACCGGTGACCAGAAGAAGGATTCGCACCTGATCGGTCAGTTCGGTGTGGGCTTCTACTCCGCGTTCATCGTCGCCGACAAGGTCGACGTGTTCAGTCGTCGCGCCGGTCTGCCAGCTGCGCAAGGCGTGCACTGGTCGTCGAAAGGCGAGGGCGAGTTCGAAGTCGCCACCATCGACAAGCCAGAGCGCGGTACCCGCATCGTCCTGCACCTGAAGAAGGGCGAGGACGAGTTCGCCGATGGCTGGCGCCTGCGCAACATCGTCAAGAAGTACTCCGACCACATCGCCCTGCCGATCGAGCTGCCGAAGGAGCAGCCAGCGGCCGCCGAAGGCGAGGAGCAGCCGGCGCAGGAGTGGGAAACCGTCAATCGCGCCAGCGCCCTGTGGACCCGTCCGCGCACCGAAGTGAAGGACGAGGAGTACCAGGAGTTCTACAAGCACATCGGCCATGACTTCGAGAACCCGCTGTCCTGGAGCCACAACAAGGTCGAAGGCAAGCTCGAGTACAGTTCGCTTCTCTATGTTCCGGCTCGTGCGCCGTTCGACCTGTACCAGCGCGAAGCGCCACGCGGCCTGAAGTTGTACGTGCAGCGCGTGTTCATCATGGACCAGGCCGAATCGTTCCTGCCGCTGTACCTGCGCTTCATCAAGGGTGTGGTCGATTCCAACGACCTGTCGCTGAACGTCTCCCGCGAGATCCTGCAAAAAGACCCGATCATCGACTCGATGAAGAATGCGCTGACCAAGCGCGTGCTGGACATGCTGGAGAAGCTGGCGAAGGACAAGCCCGAGGAGTACAAGGGCTTCTGGAAGAACTTCGGCCAAGTGATGAAAGAAGGCCCGGCCGAGGACTTCGCCAACAAGGAGAAGATCGCCGGCCTGCTGCGCTTCGCCTCCACTCAGGACGACAGTGGCGAGCAGAGCGTCGCCCTGGCCGACTACCTGGCACGTGCCAAGGAAGGCCAGGACAAGATCTACTTCCTGACCGGAGAGTCCCACGCCCAGGTCAAGAACAGCCCGCATCTGGAGGTCTTCCGCAAGAAAGGCATCGAAGTGTTGCTGCTGACCGACCGCATCGACGAGTGGCTGATGAGCTACCTCAATGAGTTCGATGGCAAGGCCTTTGTTGACGTCGCTCGCGGCGACCTGGATCTGGGCAAGCTGGATTCCGAGGAAGACAAGAAAGCCCAGGAAGAAGTCGCCAAGGATAAAGAGGGCCTGGTCGAGCGCCTGAAGGGCGCGCTGGGCGACAGCGTTGCTGAAGTTCGTGTGTCGCACCGTCTGACCGACTCCCCGGCGATCCTGGCCATCGGCGAGCAGGACCTGGGCCTGCAGATGCGGCAGATCCTCGAGGCCAGCGGGCAGAAGGTGCCGGATTCGAAGCCGATCTTCGAGTTCAACCCGACCCACCCGCTGATCGAGAAGCTCGATGGCGAGCAGAGCGAAGACCGCTTTGTCGAGCTGTCGCACATCCTGTTCGATCAGGCGGCGCTGGCGGCCGGTGACAGCCTGAAGGACCCGGCGGCCTATGTTCGTCGGCTGAACAAGCTGTTGGTCGAGCTGTCTGCTTGAGTTGATGCAAACAAAGCCCGCTTCGGCGGGCTTTTTCTTTTCTGCGCACAGCTAGCCTGCAAAGGCGGGCTTGCCACGTGAAAAGGGCAATACGGTCTAGAATTCGCACAACCGTGCAAGCCAAGGAGTGTTGAATGAGCAAGGTCATCGTCGAGTCGCTGGTTTATCACCTGTCCGGCAAGGCCTATGAAAGCCGCCTGGTCCATACCCCGGGCGCGCTGCCACAGCCAGGCCTGGTGATGGCGCCGAACTGGATGGGTATCGGCGAGGGCGCCGAACGTATCGCCAAGGAAGTGGCCGAGCAAGGCTATGTGGTACTGATCGCCGACCTCTACGGGCAGTCGGTGCGCCCTTCCAATGCCGACGAAGCAGGTGCGGCGATGATGCCGCTGAAGAACGATCGCGGCGAACTGCGCAAGCGCATGAAGGAAGCGCTGGCCCAACTGGTGGGCCAGTCGAAGGCGCTGTTGGCACCGGGCAAGGTGGCAACCTTCGGTTTCTGTTTCGGCGGCTGCTGCGCTCTTGAGTTGGCACGTACTGGTGCTGATCTCAAGGCAGCAGTGTCGTTCCATGGCACGCTGGACACCCCGAACCCAGAAGACGCCAAGCGCATCAAGGGCTCTGTTCTGGTGCTGCATGGTGCGTCCGACCCGCTGGTACCGAAAGAGCAGTTGCCGGCTTTCGAGGACGAGATGAATGCCGCCAATGTCGACTGGCAGTTGCTCAGCTATGGCGGGGCGGTGCATTCGTTCACGGACCCGAACGCCAATGTGCCGGGCAAGATGCAGTACGACCGGCGTACGTCTGAGCGGGCGTTCCGCTCGATGCACAATCTGCTCAGGGAAGTGTTCCAAGGCTAGCGTCTTCGCCGGTGAGTCGGCTCCTACGACACCAGTAGGGCCGACTTGCCGGCGAAGCGTCGCCCTAGCGCGGCAATTCGATCCGCTCGTGCTCCCCTGGCACTGTCGGCCAGTCCCCGGCCGCCCAGCGCGCCCGCGCTTGCTCGATCAATGTCGGATCGCTGGCCACGAAATTCCAGTTCATCCGTCGTGGCCCATCCAGCGGCGCGCCGCCGATCAACACCAGTTGGCACTCCTCCTCGGCATACAAGACCACCTCTTCACCTTCTGGCAGCACGATCAGGCTGCATGGCTCGACCTCTGTATCATCGAGTTTTAACTCGCCCTCCAGTAAGTACAGTGCGCGCTGGGGGTGCTCGTTGGGTATGGCCAGCGTGGTGGTCGCCTGCATGTGCACGTAGGCATAAAGGGTAGGGGAGAGCACTGGCACCGGTGATTCCAGGCAGAAACCCTTACCGGCGATCATGCGGATGCGCACGTCCAGGTTGTCGCTGATCGGCAGGCTGGCCTCAGGGTGGTGGCTGTAGCTGGCCGGCCCCTGCTCTGCGTTACGCGGCGAGGCTAGCCAGACCTGCAGCCCGTGCAGTCGCGAGCCCTTGCGCAACACGTCGGCGGGCGTGCGCTCGACGTGGGCCACGCCGGCGCCCGCAGTCATCCAGCTGACCTCGCCCGGCAGAACACGTTGGTCCGACCCCAGGCTGTCCTTGTGCTGGATCTCGCCCTCGAACAGGTAGGTGAGGGTCGACAGGCCAATATGTGGATGCTGGCGGATATCCATGCCGCTGCCCGGCGCGTATTCGGTCTCGAGCATGTGGTCGAAGAACACGAACGGGCCAACGCTACGGCATTGGGCCGAGGGCAGCGGGCGCAGGATCGGCTGGCCCTCGACCGATTCGGCGCGAGGGTGGATGACCAGGGGGCTGCTCATGGGATGTGCTCCGGGTGGGCGGGACTGGCACCCAGCATAACGGTTCGCGGGCCATGGCTGAACCGCTGCCGCCGGTATCAGGTCTACTCTTTCCCGGCTAGAGGATGGAGCCTGCGATGATCGTGCGGATGTTTGCTTGCCTGTTGCTGGCTGGCTGCCTGTGCCAGGCGGCTCTGGGGCGTGACTATCGCTACAGCGACGCGCACCTGCATTATGTGGATTTCTTCCAGGAGACCGAAGGCATGCCGGCGCTGCTGGCGGCAATGGACGCGGCGGGCGTGGATCAATCGATGATCTCGGGGATTCCCGTGGCCAAGAAATGGCATGAGGACGAGCCCAAGCGCCCGCGCTACTACGCGGGCGACGATGCCGACGCCTACTGGTACAGCGCCACCGACGTATATGTCGCCGCGGCCCTGGAGAAGCTGCCGCCCGAGCAGCGCCGACGCTTTCATCCGTTCCTCAGCGGCTTCAATCCGGTGGACAAGAATGCCGTCAGCCATATCGAGCGGGTGCTCGAACTCTACCCAGGCCTTTGGCAGGGTATCGGCGAAGTTTTCACCCGACACGACGATCTCACGGCGCTAACCAGCGGCGATACGCCGCGGGCCAACAACGAAGCCATGACCCGGATTTACCACCTGGCCGCCGAGCGCGACCTGCCGGTGCTGCTGCATGCGAACATCACCTCCAAGCGCGAGCGCAACCCGTTGTACCTGGCCGAGATCGAGGAGCCCCTGCGCAATCATCCGCACACTCGCTTCATCTGGGCCCATGCCGGCACCAGCGCTGAGATCCATCGCCACCAGACGCGGATGGATTTCCTGCTGCCAGTGCTCACCCGGTTGCTGGAGGACTACCCCAAC
This sequence comes from Pseudomonas entomophila, assembly GCF_023277925.1. Taxonomy (NCBI): domain Bacteria; kingdom Pseudomonadati; phylum Pseudomonadota; class Gammaproteobacteria; order Pseudomonadales; family Pseudomonadaceae; genus Pseudomonas; species Pseudomonas entomophila. The sequence continues at coordinate 2,422,498 of NZ_CP063832.1, read as the reverse complement.
CTGTACGTGGACTTGTCCTGGAGCGTGCTGCGACCTTACCTGCTGGATGAGCAGGGCAAGCCCAGCCAGGCCTGGGTGGCGCTGGTCGAACGTTTCCCCGAGCGTTTCATGCTGGGTTCGGATGTGGTTGGGAGATTCGCCAGCCTGGCCGAGCAAATGCAGGACTTCGAACCTTTTCTCGACGCATTGCCGGCACCGGTCGCGCAGCGAGTGGCGAGGGAAAATTTCCTGAGTGTGCTGCCAAAATCCGCAAAATAGCGAGAGTGTGGCGTAAGTGGCGCTTTGATATCGCGTTTTTGTCTTACGCAATTTCACGGCGGCCCGATACCTTCAATAGGCGATGGATCTACACACTTCGGGAAGGAGCCTGGAATGAGCCTTAGACGCTTGAACATAGCCCCCCGCGCGGGCCTGGGCTTTGGTCTGATGGCCTTGTTGGTGGTGGCGCTGGGTGGTTTCGCGCTGCAGCAAATGACCAGCATGCGCCAGCAGTCCGAGCAGGTGGATGACAACTGGCTGCCCAGCGTGATCTCGGTGGGCCGGATGACCCAGGACATGCTGCGCATCCGCGCCCTCACCCTGAGGCTGCTGGTCAACACCGACCCGGTCGCGCAACAGCAGAACCGTGCCCGCATCGACGAGATCAAGACCGGCCTGGTGCAGGCCCAGCAGAGCTACGATGCGTTGATCGTGCTGCCTGAAGAGCGTGCGCTGTTCGACCGCTACCAGGGGCTGGAGCGCCAATACATGGCCTTGCAGGGCCAGGTGGTGCAGTTGGCCACCGAAGGCCGCATCGACGCGGCGGCCACACTGGTCAATGGCGAGATCAACCAGATCGCCGACCAGATGACCGCGGCGCTCAACGAACTGATCGAGCTGAACAACCACCATGCCAATACCGCCACCGACCTTGCCGAAGCGGTGTACAACGGTGCGAAGGTCTGGGTAGGGGTGCTGCTGGTGATCGCCCTGACCCTCACGGTGGTGCTGGCGCTGGCCTTGACCCGCAGTATCGTGCGCCCGCTGGGACAATCCCTGCAGGTGGCTGAGACGGTGGCCACGGGTGACCTGACGCCGCAGATCGTCGTGCAGGGGGATGACGAGCCCGCACGCCTGCTGGCGGCGCTCAAGAGTATGCAGCAGAGCTTGCGCGGTACCATTGGGCAGATATCCGACTCAGCCAGCCAGCTGGCCTCGGCGTCCGAAGAGCTCAGCGCGGTGACCGAAGACGCCACGCGTGGCTTGCAGCAGCAGAGCCAGGAGATCGAGCAGGCAGCGACTGCCGTCAACCAGATGACCGCCGCGGTGGAGGAGGTAGCCAGCAATGCCGTGGCGACGTCCGAGGCATCTCAGGCGTCCGATCGCATCGCCCGGGAGGGGCGTCAGCAGGTCCAGGCCACGGTGACCGCCATCGAAGCGCTGGCCAGTGGTGTGGCGGACAATGCCGAGGAGGTTGGTCGGCTGGCCCAGCAGGTGCACGACATCAGCAAGGTGCTGGATGTGATCGGCTCGATCGCCGAGCAGACCAACCTGTTGGCGCTCAACGCAGCCATTGAGGCGGCCCGGGCCGGTGAGGCCGGGCGCGGGTTCGCCGTGGTCGCCGACGAAGTGCGAGCGCTGGCTCACCGCACGCAGACGTCCACTCACGAAATAGAACAGATGATTGTCGCCATTCGCGGGGGGGCCGAGCGCGCGGTGCAGGGGATGCAGCACAGCGATGCCCAGGCCCGCTCGACGCTCGATGGCGCCCATGCGGCGGGTGCGGCACTGGAGGCAATCGCCGGGGCTATCGGCCAGATCAACGAGCGCAACCTGGTGATCGCCAGTGCGTCGGAGCAGCAGGCCCAGGTAGCGCGGGAGGTAGACCGCAACCTGACCACCATCCGAGACCTGGCGCACCAGTCGTCAGCGGGGGCCGAGCAGACCTCGGCGGCCAGCCAGGCACTGTCACGGCTGGCGGTTGACCTCAATACCCTGGTGCAGCGGTTCTCGGTTTGAAGGCCGCACGCTCCCTGTAGGAGCCGACTTTGCCTGGGAGCACCGACGTAGTCGGTGCCATGCATCGTGTCGTCTGGTTCGCCTGCTCCTGCAAAGAGGGGGGCGCAGAAACGAAAACGCCCCGGCCAAGGCCGGGGCGTTTTCGTTCAGCGGATCAAGCGATCACTTGCCTTCCCAGCGCTTGAGCACCAGGGTGGCGTTGGTGCCGCCGAAGCCGAAGCTGTTGCTCATCACGGTGGTGAGCTTGGCGTCTTCGGTCTTGCGCACGATCGGCAGGTCGGCAACTTCCGGGTCCAGCTCGTCGATGTTGGCGGAGCCGGCGATGAAGTTGTTCTCCATCATCAGCAGGCAGTAGATCGCCTCGTGCACGCCCGCGGCGCCCAGCGAGTGGCCCGAGAGGCTCTTGGTCGAGCTGATCTTCGGTGCCTTGTCGCCGAACACTTCACGCACGCCCTTCATTTCGGCGACGTCGCCGACGGGAGTGGAGGTGCCGTGGGTGTTGAGGTAGTCGATCGGGGTGTCGACGGTGGACAGCGCCTGCTGCATGCAGCGGATCGCGCCTTCGCCGCTCGGGGCGACCATGTCGTAGCCGTCGGAGGTCGCGCCGTAGCCGACGATTTCGGCGTAGATCTTGGCGCCACGGGCCAGGGCGTGTTCCAACTCCTCGACCACCACCATACCGCCACCGCCAGCGATGACGAAGCCGTCACGGTCGGCGTCGTAGGCGCGCGAGGCCAGCTCAGGGGTTTCGTTGCGCTTGGTCGACAGGGCGCCCATGGCGTCGAACAGGAACGACTGGCTCCAGTGCTCTTCTTCACCACCGCCGGCGAAGACGATGTCCTGCTTGCCCCACTGGATCTGCTCCAGGGCGGTGCCGATGCAGTGTGCGGAGGTGGCGCAGGCCGACGAGATCGAGTAGTTGATGCCCTTGATCTTGAACGGAGTGGCCAGGCACGCCGACACGGTGCTGCCCATGGTGCGGGTGACACGGTACGGGCCGACACGTTTGACGCCTTTCTCGCGCAGGGTGTCCAGGGCTTCCATCTGGTTCAGCGTGGAGGCGCCACCGGAACCGGCGACCAGGCCGGTGCGCGGGTTGGAGATCTGCTCTTCGGTCAGGCCGGAGTCCTTGATCGCGTCCTGCATGGCGAGATACGCGTAGGCGGCGGCGTGGCCGACAAAGCGATAGACCTTGCGGTCGATCAGCTCTTCCAGATTCAGGTCGATGGAACCGGAAACCTGGCTACGCAGCCCCATTTCCTTGTATTCCGGGTTGTAACGGATACCCGGACGGCTGTTGCGCAGGTTTTCGGTGACGGTAGCTTTGTCATTGCCCAGGCACGATACGATGCCCAGACCAGTGATCACGACGCGGCGCATGCGAATAACCCTTAGAAATTGTCAGTGGAGGTGAACACGCCGACCCGCAGGCCTTCGGCGGTGTAGATCTCGCGCCCGTCGACGCTGACCGAGCCATCGGCGATGGCCATGTTCAGCTTGCCCTTCAGGACGCGCTTGATGTGAATGTTGTAGGTGACTTTCTTGGCGGTGGGTAGTACCTGGCCGAAGAATTTCACTTCGCCCGAACCCAGCGCACGGCCACGGCCCGGCAGGCCCTGCCAACCGAGGAAGAAACCGACCAGTTGCCACATGGCATCGAGGCCCAGGCAGCCTGGCATCACCGGGTCGCCTTCGAAGTGGCAGGCGAAGAACCACAGGTCCGGATTGATATCCAGCTCGGCGACCAATTCACCTTTGCCGAACTTGCCGCCTTCCTCGCTGATATGGGTGATGCGATCGACCATCAGCATGTTCGGGGCGGGCAGTTGCGCATTACCGGGGCCGAACAGCTCACCGCGACTGCAGCGCAGCAGGTCTTCCCGGGTAAAGGCGTTTTGTTTGGTCATGCGAGCTCCTCAATAACCCCCTGTGGCAGGGGATGAATCTTCCCGGCCGGCCCGAAGCGCTTTGCATCTGGGGCGGCAGCCTACAGGTAGACTATTGCGTTGTGGTGAAAGTCACAGCGCACCTGGCAAAAAGAGTACAGGTGTGCACTGAAATGTTATTTTCAGGCCCAGCGGCGGTCCTGTCCAGTCCCTAAGACTGCCGCACTTTAGCATTTATCGCCAGTCGCGGTTGTCTGACCGGGCAACCAGCGGCGCAGGACGCGCTGCAGGTCGGTACGTTTGAACGGCTTGCTCAGGTAATCGTTCATGCCCGCCGCCAGGCAACGCTCACGGTCGCCCTGCTGGGCGCTGGCGGTCAGGGCGATGATCGGCAGGTCGGCGTTTCGTGGCAGCAGGCGGATGCGCCGGGTCGCCTCGTAGCCATCCACGTGCGGCAGGCGGCAATCCATCAGGACTGCGACAAAGCGTTGCTGGCCTACCTGCTCGACCGCCTGGGCGCCATCGATGGCCAGGCTGACCTCGTAGCCCAGGCTGCGCAACATGGCTTCAATGACGCTCTGGTTGACCGGATTGTCCTCCACCAGCAGGATCCGCCCCCCCTCACTGCCGCCAGGCGCATCCAGCGCCGTGCCGGGCACCAGGCTGGCCGGTACGGCGGCCAGCGCCAATGGCATTTCCAGGGTGAACGTCGAGCCAAGCCCTTCGCGACTTTCGCCGCGCAACTGGCCGCCCATGCGCTCGGCCAAGGTGCGGGCGATCGACAGGCCCAGGCCGGTGCCGCCATAGCGTCTCGAGATCGAGCTGTCGGCCTGCTGGAAGGCCACGAACATCATTTCCAGGCGGTTGCTGTCGATGCCGATGCCAGTGTCGCGTACGGTGCAGGTAAACCACAGCAGTTGGCGGTCGAGTACCTGCCAGCGTGCCTCCACTGCCACTTCGCCACGCTCGGTGAATTTCAGGGCATTGCCCACCAGGTTCAACAGGATCTGGCGGATCCGCGTCGGGTCGCCCACCACCTGCAGGTGGTCGCCGCCCGGTGGCAGTTGCAGATGAAGGTCCAGACCGCGTTGCTGGGCGGTGTGCTGGAACGACTGGACGCTGCTGCTGATCAGCTCGCCCAGGTTGAAGTCGATGTGTTCGAGCTCCAGCGTGGTGCGCTCGATCCGCGAGAAATCGAGGATGTCGTTGATCACCTTGAGCAGATGCCCGGTGGACTCGCTGGCCACTGCGGTGTACTCGGTCTGCTCGCTGGTCAGTTCGGTGGTCTCGAGCAGTTGCAGCATGCCCAGCACGCCGTTCATGGGCGTGCGCAGCTCATGGCTCATCATGGCCAGGAAGTCCGACTTGGCGCGGTTGGCTTGTTCGGCTTCCTCGCGGGCCTGGATCAACTGGCCCATGGCTTGTTGCTGTTCGTGGGCGGCCTGGTCCAGGGCGCTGGCCAGGTTGTTGATGTGCCGAGCCAGATGGCCCAGTTCGCTGTCGTCGACCACCGGCAGCGGCGCATTGAAGTCACCTTGCTGGATCGCCCGCACCGCGTGCCCCATGTCACTGATCGGCTTCGACAGGCTCATGGCCAGGCGCCGTGCGAGCAGGAAGGTGAACAACAGCGCGAACAGCGCCAGGATGGCAGCCTTGATCACGATTTCCTGCTGGCGCTGGCTGAAGGCGTCGTCGGACATGCCAACGATCACCCGCCCCAGGTAATCGTCGCCGATGGTCGGTGGCGGTGCCTTGCCGAGCAGGAAATCGTTGTCCAGGCGGATCTGCTGCAGGCGGATGGGGGCCTGGAACACTTCTACCCGTTGCGCGCGATTGAGGCTTTCGTCCGGCTGCTCCACGTACACCAGGATGTGATTGCGGCTGTCCTGCACTTCGAGGAAGCGCACATGGGGGATGCTCAGGGTGGCACGCATCAGGCTGTCGAGCACTTCGTTGTTGCCCGAGATCACCCCGTATTCAGAGGCAGGGGCCAGCTGGTTGGCGATCAGTTGCCCGGTGTGGTTGAGCTCCTGGCGCAAGTCCTGGATACGCACGAAGGTAAAGAAGCTGATCAGCAGCAAGGTGAGCAGCAGGGCAGGGCCCAGGCTGATGATCTGGGTGCGGGTATGAATGTCCCAGCTCAGGCGTTTGCTCATGGCGTGGTTTCTCCTTCGGCCACGGCCAGGGCGGCGGCGTCCGGGTCGATCGCTTCCAGGCCAAGGGCGCGGGCGACCTGCTGGTTGCCGCTGACGCCGAAGTGGGTGGGGTAGAGGCTGCGCGGCCAGCGGGCCGGCGGCTGGTCGAGCAGGTGGCCGAGCACGCTCAACCAGTCATCCTGGTCGCTGAAGGTGCTGGCCAGGGCGCCGGCGCGAACGAAACCGACGTTCGGGCCGATCAGCGCCATCTGCCGTGCGTAGCTGCTAAGCAGCACGTTCTTCGCGGACTTCGAGTTGTACAGTTCAGGGTCGTCGAGCCCGAGCAGGATATCGCTGTTGCCCAGCAGGTGTTGCAGCGGACGGCTGTCGCGCAGGTCGGGCCAGTCCTGCGCGACGATCTCCAACCCTTGCGCCGCAGCGGCCTGGCGCAACTCTTCGAGCAGGAATCGGCTGTGCTCACCGTACAGCACGCCGATCCGCCGTGCCTGCGGCAACAGGTAGCGGGCCAGGCGCAGTTGCCGCGAAAGCGGCGGATCGCTCCACAGCAGGCTGAGGAATGCCGGACGTGAGGCCCCCAGGCGTTGTTCGGCCTGAACCCGGCTGACCCGCAGGGCCAGCGCTGGCGGCCCGGCGCTTTCACCCAGTCGCCAGTCCAGTGCCGGACCGTCAAGCAGGATCAACCGGGTGTCGCTCTTCAACTGGCCAGGGCGAGGCAATTGCGCCACGGTCTGGAAGCGTACCTGGTCCTGCGGCCGGCGTTTTTCCAGGGCGGCTGCGAAGCTGCGGATGCCTGGCTGATCTTCCGCGCCCACCAGCAGGATCTCGCTGGCGGACAGCGATCCCAGTGGCAGCAGGCAGAGCAGCAGCAAGCGCAGCAGGCCGATCATCAGAAGTCCAGCTCCGCGCTGACGCTCAGGCGGTGGCGGCTGTCATAGCGGTTCTGCTCCAGCGTCACCGGCTCGTCATCCAAGCGCTGTTGCCACAGGGCCGCCAGTTCCAGGTTGCTGCCCTGGACCTTGAAGCGCTTGGCCAGGCGCAGGTCGACACGTTCGTAGCGGTACTGGTTGAGCGCATCGTCCCCGTAATAGAACAGTGCGCTGGACCAACCCTGGCCCCACTCGCGCAGCCAGCCGGCCGAGCCGCTGTTGCGTGCGCTCAGGCGCCGGTCGTTGGGGTTGCTGGCCCAGGCGTCGACGTAGGCATAGGTGACGCGCAGGCGGTCGCGCTGGGTGGCGCGCCAGTCGAACTGTGCCTCGCTGCCGGTGAAGCGCGCCTTGTTGGCGTTGCTGGCGATGAACTGATTGTTCTTCAACGGCTCGCTGATCATCCCGGTGATCTCGTCGTAGAACAACTTCACGTCCATGCTCAGGTCGAGGTCGGTGAAGTAGCCGTTGTAGCCCAGTTCGCGCGAGCGCATGCGCTCCTGGTCGAGGTTGCCGGGGCCGCGGGTCTTGACGAAGTATTCGCCGTTCTGCAGGCCGTAGAGGTTGGGCGTGAGGCTCTTGACCGTGTAGCTCCAGTTGACGTTGTTCTCGAACATGTCCGGTGAACGGATCGCCTCGGAGTAGACAGCGCGCAAGCCGTGGCGCGGGGTGATCAGGTAGTTCACCGCGACCCGTGGGGTAAGCGAGTTGCCCGACAGCTGGGAGTGCTCGTACATCGCGCCACCCTGGAGGATCCAGTGTTCGTTGGCGCGCCACTCGAGCTGGCCGAACAGGCGCCAGGTCTGGTCGTCGAGGCTGCCGTTGAAGTAGGTTTGCGAGTCGGCGCGGTCGTAGCGGTAGTTAAGGCCGCTGACCAGGCGCAGGCTGTCGGTCAGGCTCAGGGTGTCCTGGATCTCCAGGTCGTAGCGGGTCTCGCGGGTGCTCTGGTCGACGTCGCCGCAGATGGTGTTGCGACCGCCGTTGGACCACTGGTTGCGCACCTGGCTCATCAGCGTGGCAAGCGTCGGGTCGCTGGTGGTGGGCAGGTTACCGGTGTGCAGGTTGCGCGCGACCTTTTCCGTGAAGTTCGGGTCAAGTCGCCACATCTGGGTCAGTTCCGGGCTGAAGGCGATGGCGGCATCGCAGGCCCGCCAGACCTGTTGGCGGTCGAAGTGCTGGGCCGAGCCTTGAATGTACAGGCTGTGCTCTGGGTCAAAGTCAATGTTCCAGCGTACCGAACCGGCATAGTCCTTGGCGTTGACGTCGGCATTGTCGCCGGCCCGATAGTTGCCGAACACCGGTTGGTAGGTATACGGCCGTTGGTTGCTGCCTTCCTTTGCCGCCAGTTGCCAATCCAGCGTCTGGTTGGGTGCCAGGCTGTGCACAGCATTGATGTTGATGCGGTTGGCCCGGCGGCTGTCGCGGTAGTCGCGGCCGAACTGGTCCTCGTCGAAGCCGTCGTCCTGCTGGCCCGACAGCGACAAGCGCAAGTCGCCACTGTCCCAGCCAAAGCCCTGGCTGGCGTAGTAGTCGTTGATCCCATCCTGGCCTCGGGTCATCTTCACGCGGGTGCCATGGCTGTCGGCGGGGTTGCGGGTGAGGATGTTGACCACCGCCATCAGTGCGTTGGCGCCGTAACTGACAGTGTTGGGACCGCGGAACACTTCGATGCGCTCGATATCCTCCATGGCCACGGGGATGTCGCTCCAGTCCACCGTAGCGAGGCCCGCGCGGTACACCGAGCGGCCATCGATCAGCACCTGCATGCGCCGGGCGTCGCTGACGTTGCTGCCGTGGTAGTTGACCGTCGGCTGGTTGCCGGCACCGTAGCCGATCATCATGCCGGGTACCAGGCGCAGCAACTCGGGGATGTCACGGGCACCGCTGGCGCGGATCAGCTCGCTGTCGAGCACGGTCATGCTGCCCGGCACTGCCGCCGGGGATTGCTTGAGGCGCGTGGCGGTCAGAACCTGGGGCAGGTCCTGGTTGTCGATGAACAGATCGTCGGCCATGGTCGGGCCGCCGAGCAGGGCGGTCAGCAGCAACAGGCGCGGATAAGGAGGCGAGCCAGGGAACACGAAACGGCCTTGTTTCAGGGATGAGTCAGGCATGTTAACCGACCGCGTGGCTTTTGCCAGTGATCGGCGGCTGGCGAATTGCCGCATCGCCGGGCAGGCCCGCCCCCACGCCCTGCGACGCGATACTGGTTCTGTCGCATGTGCCCCGTATAATGCGCAGGTCGCCACTTATTTTTATTGGTAAACGGATTGGATATGACTGAACAGCAACCTGTTGCGGTTCTTGGAGGCGGCAGCTTCGGCACCGCCGTGGCGAACCTGCTGGCGGAGAATGGCCATCCGGTTCGCCAGTGGATGCGTGATCCGGCCCAGGCCGAAGCGATGCGCGTCAATCGCGAGAACCCGCGCTATCTCAAGGGCATCCGCCTGCACGACGGCGTGCAGCCGGTCAACGACCTGCTCACCACGCTACAGGGCTGCGCGCTGATCTTCGTGGCCTTGCCTTCGAGTGCCTTGCGCAGCGTGCTGGCGCCCCACGCCGAACTGTTGCGTGGCAAGGGCCTGGTCAGCCTCACCAAGGGCATCGAGGCGCATACCTTCAAGCTGATGAGCCAGATCCTCGAGGAGATCGCACCCGGGGCGCACATCGGCGTGCTGTCGGGCCCCAACCTGGCCCGCGAGATCGCCGAGCACGCGTTGACTGCCACCGTGGTGGCCAGTGAGGACGAAGCGCTCTGCAAGCGCGTGCAGGAGGTGCTGCATGGCCGCACGTTCCGCGTCTACGCCAGCAGCGACCGTTTCGGCGTCGAGCTGGGCGGTGCGCTGAAGAACGTCTACGCCATCATCGCCGGCATGGCCGTGGCCTTGGGGATGGGCGAAAACACCAAGAGCATGCTGATCACCCGCGCCTTGGCCGAGATGACCCGCTTCGCCGTGAGCCAGGGGGCCAACCCAATGACCTTCCTGGGCCTGGCGGGTGTGGGTGACCTGATCGTTACCTGTTCCTCGCCCAAGAGCCGCAACTATCAGGTCGGCCACGCCCTGGGCCAGGGGCTGAGCCTGGAGGAGGCGGTCAACCGCCTGGGCGAGGTCGCCGAAGGGGTCAACACGCTGAAAGTGCTCAAGGCCAAGGCCCAGGAAGTGCAGGTGTACATGCCGCTGGTAGCAGGCTTGCATGCCATCCTGTTCGAGGGGCGCACGCTCAACCAGGTGATCGAGCACCTGATGCGCGCCGAGCCCAAGACCGATGTCGATTTCATTTCCACCAGTGGTTTCAATTGAAGGAGCGACCTATGAACGATACCCCGGAGCGCGGCCAGCGCGAATCGATCATCCTGCGGGTGCTGTGGATGTTGGTATTCCTGGTGGTCTGGCAACTGGCCGAGCTGCTGCTGGGCGGCCTGGTGCTGGTCCAGTTGGTCTACCGGCTGATCTACGGCGCCCCCAGCGCCAGCCTGATGAACTTCGGTGACAGCCTCAGCCAGTACCTGGCGCAGATCGGTCGTTTCGGCAGTTTCCACACCGACAGCAAGCCCTGGCCGTTCGCCGACTGGCCGACGCCGCGTGCGCCTGAAGGCGAGGCGCCCCATGCGGTGGCCCCGGCGGCGCACCCGGTGCGTGACGAGGAGCCCAAGCTGTGAAACTGTGGGTGCTGCGCCATGGCGAGGCGGAGCCTCGGGCCAATACCGACGCCGAGCGACGCCTGACCGCCCATGGGCGTGAGCAGGTGCTGCGCAGCGCCGCCCGGCTGCTGGGCCAGCCATTGCAGGCGATCGTCGCCAGCCCCTACGTGCGGGCGCAACAGACCGCGGCCCTGGTGCATGGGGCCCTTGGCTTCGCCGAGCCAGTACGCACCGTGCCCTGGCTCACGCCGGACAGCGATGCACAGGTGGTGATCGGTGAAATCGAACGGTTGGGGCTTGAGCATGTGCTGTTGGTCAGCCACCAGCCACTGGTGGGCACCCTGGTTGGCTTGCTCGAGCACGGCCACGGCCAGCAGCCGGCCCCCCTGAGCACCGCCAGCCTGGCCGAGCTGGAAGGCGACTGGGCGCTGGCTGGGCTGATGACCCTGCGTACCCTTCACCACCCGACGTGATGGCGGCAACTGGCATTTTTGCCAGTTGTCTCGCGTTCCCAGCCCTTGCTAGCGTCCTCGCCAGGATGTGAACGTGTGGCAGGGCCTGGGAGCGTGGGATGAAAAACCGAAGGTTGGAGCTGGTGTGTTCGGTTGATCTACAACCCACACTGGAAAAGGTGCAGCGGGACAGCGTGCTGGATTTTGCCGAGTACAGCCTTTTGCGTGAGGCGGCCGATGCCAAGCTCTACCAGTTGATGGGCAAGGTGCGAAAGACGCGGGGCGTCGGCCAGGATTCGATGTTCGAAGGCGAGGAGGACCTGCGGCGCCTGCAGGATGCCAGCACTCGCATGGCGCACCTGCTGCAGAGCAGCTGCCTGGCCCTGCGCAGGCTGGGCCTGAGGTACCAGGACAAGCGCCTCGCGCGTGAAGCCCTGGAGCACCAGCTGGCCTACGTGCAAGCGTGCCTGCGCCGCTCGCTGCAGAGCTTCGGCGAGTTCTGAATGACCTGATCGCCCTTGGCGATGACCTTTCCGGACGTTGCCGCCAACCGGCGCCTTGCCGACAATGGCCCAACCTTCCCCGTGCAGAGCAGGCGGCCATGTCGCAACAGATCTTCTTCGCCCACGCCAACGGCTTCCCGTCGGCCACCTACGGCAAGCTGTTCGCTGCGCTGGCACCGGACTACGAAGTTCGGCACCTGGCGCAGCATGCCCATGATCCGCGTTTCCCGGTGAACGAGAACTGGCAGAGCCTGGTCGATGAACTCCTGCACCATCTGGAGCAACAACCAGCCCCGGTCTGGGGGGTTGGGCATTCGCTGGGGGGCGTGCTGCACTTGCATGCGGCGCTGCGTCGTCCTGAGTACTACCGGGGGGTGGTGATGCTCGACTCGCCGGTGCTGACCCGTGTCGACGAATGGCTCATCCAGGCGGCCAAGCGCATGGGCTTCATCGACCGCATCACCCCGGCCGGGCGCACCTTGGGCCGGCGCGAGGCATTTCCCGATCGCGACAGCGCCCGCCAGTACTTCTCGGGCAAGACCCTGTTCCGCCATTTCGACCCTGACTGCCTCGAGGCGTATCTCGAGCACGGCCTGGTGAGCACCGAGGGCGGCCTGCGCCTGCGTTTCGACCCCGCCACCGAGATCAGCATCTACCGCAGTATCCCCCACGTCAGCCCGGCGCCACCCCGCCAGTTGCAGGTGCCGTTGGCCATGGTGCGCGGTGCCCAGAGCCGGGTGATCCGCAAGCACCATGGGCTGGCGGTGCGCGGCATGGCGAAGGGCGAGTACCACAGCCTGCCGGGTGGGCACATGTTCCCGTTGGAGCGCCCTGGCGACACCGCAAGCCTGATCAAGGGCCTGTTCGACCGCTGGAGCCAGCAGCCATGAGTGCCCACGTCGAGGAAGTGCGCCTGGCGCTCGGTCATATCGAGCTGGCCGCGCACCTGTTCGGGCCGGCTGATGGCCTGCCGGTGATCGCCCTGCATGGCTGGCTGGACAACGCCAACAGCTTCGCCCGCCTGGCGCCGCAACTGAAGGGGCTGCGCATCGTTGCCCTGGACCTGGCCGGGCATGGTTACTCGGAGCATCGCCCAATCGGCGCCGGCTATGCCCTGGCCGACTACGCCCACGACGTGCTGCGGGTCGCCGAGCAGCTGGGCTGGCAGCGGTTCGGCCTGCTCGGCCACTCGCTGGGCGCGATCATCTCGGTGCAACTGGCCGGGGCCTTGCCCGAGCGCATCAGCCATCTGGCGCTCATCGACGGTGTCATCCCGCCCACGATTGCCGAGCAGGACGCCGCCGAGCGCCTGGGGATGGCGTTGCAGGCGCAATTACGCCTGGAGGGTAAGCGCAAGACGGTGTACGCGACCTTGGAGGAGGGCGTCGAGGCGCGCATGAAAGGCATGGTCGCGGTCAGCCGCGAAGCCGCCGAACTGCTGGCCCAGCGTGGCCTGATGCCGGTGCCCGGCGGCTACAGCTGGCGCAGTGACACTCGCCTGACACTGCCGTCGCCAACACGCCTGAACCAGGCCCAGGCCATGGCCTTCGTCCAGCGCGTCGCCTGCCCGGCCTGCCTGGTGGTCGCGGCCGATGGCATGCTGGCGCGCCACACGGACTTGCTGGAGCAGCTACCCTTCGAGCAAGCGACCCTGCCAGGCGGGCATCACCTGCACCTGAACGACGCCCAAGGCGCGACTCTTGTAGCAGACTGTTTCAATCGCTTCTTTGGCATTCCTTGACTTGCACCGGGCAAGTGTCGAGGCTTGGCGGGTTGAAAGGGAGACAACCATGTACTTGCCAGACATTCACGCGCTTTGCCCCGGCCTCTGTGGGGCCGGCCGATGAGCGCACCTGTTTTCATACGCGGCACTCTCGCCGCCTGCCTCGCCGCCGTCAGCCCGCTGCTGTTTGCGGGTGACCTGCCAGTCCCCGCCGATGCCAAAGTGGTCGACCAGCGCCCGGCCGTAGAGCAGGAGCGGGTCTACCCGATGGGCCCGCTGCGCAAGATCAGTGGCCGCCTGCGGGTCGATGACAAGGTCGAAAGCCGCGGTCAGGTCAGTTCGGTCACCTATGAACTGCCGGTCGAGCGAAGCGCTCGGGAAGCCTTCACCAGTGCCCGCGAAGCGCTTCAGCACGATGGCGGCTACCCACTGTTCTGGTGCCAGGGCCGCGATTGCGGCGAAGCCAGCCTGTGGGCCAATGATGTGTTCGCCAATGCCCGTCTCAATGGCGGTGACGAACAGCAGGCGTTCATCCTGTTGCGCCGCTCCGCCGAACAAGCCGACACCCTGGTGGCGCTGTACAGCGTGACCCGCGGCAACCGCCGCGCCTACCTGCATGTCGAGGAGTTCGTTGCCGCAAAGCCGCTGGGTGAACTGCTGCCCACCCCGGCCACGGTACTGCGCGAACTGCGCGACACCGGCAAACTCGACTACCCTGACCTGGCCAAGCCCCAGCCCACCTGGGCCGCGTTGCTGGCCCGCAGCCTCAACCTCGACAGCACGTTGCGTGCCAGCCTCAGTGGTAGCGGCGCCGAGGCCTGGCGCGAGCAACTGGTCCAGGCCGGCGTGCGCAGCGCCCGGCTGGAAGTGGGCGATGCACCGACCGAAGGTTTGCACCTGGAACTGATCCGCTGAGTGAGCGCCCATGGCCAACAATGACCGCCTGTTGATCCAGATCCTGCTGCTCGCGCTGCTTGGCGCGGCGCTGTGGGTGATGGCCCCGTTCATCTCGGCGTTGCTGTGGGGCGCGATTCTCGCCTTCGCCAGTTGGCCACTGATGCGCCTGCTCACTCGCCTGCTCGGCGGGCGCGAAACGCTGGCGGCGAGCCTGCTGACCACGGTGTGGATCCTGCTGGTCGCGTTGCCGCTGGTGTGGCTGGGCTTCAACCTGGCCGACCACATCCGCGATGCCACCGCCTTCGTGCGTGATGTGCAGGTCGACGGCCTGCCCGACGCGCCGGCGTGGGTCGCCAGCATCCCCTTCGTCGGCGGGCGCCTGGTCAGCTGGTGGGAGTCGCTCGACCAGCAAGGCGCGGCCTTGCTAACCTCCGCCAAGCCGTATCTCGGCCAGGTGGGCAACTGGTTGTTGGCGCGCAGCGCGCAGATCGGCAGTGGGGTACTGGAGCTCACGCTCAGCCTGGTGTTCGTGTTCTTCTTCTACCGTGACGGCCCGCGCCTGGCGGCCTTCGTGCACCGGCTGCTGTACCGGCTGGTGGGTGAGCGCGCCGAGTACTACGTCGACCTGGTCGCCGGCACCGTGCAGCGGGTGGTCAACGGCGTGATCGGCACCGCCGCCGCGCAAGCGCTGCTGGCGCTGATCGGCTTCCTGATCGCTGGCGTACCGGGGGCTGTCGTGCTGGGCCTGGTGACCTTCATGCTCAGCCTGATCCCCATGGGCCCACCGCTGGCCTGGATACCCGCCACCGCCTGGTTGGTGTCGAAGGGCGACTATGGCATGGCAGTGTTCCTGGGCATCTGGGGCACTTTTGTCATCAGTGGCGTGGACAACGTGCTCAAGCCGTACCTGATCAGCCGGGGCGGTAACCTGCCGCTGGTGATCGTGCTGCTGGGGGTGTTCGGTGGCCTGATCGCGTTCGGCTTCATCGGGCTGTTCATCGGGCCGACCTTGCTGGCGGTGGGATACAGCCTGCTGCTGGACTGGAGCCGGAATTCGGCGCAGCAAACGCCGCAGCGTTGAAGCCCGGTTCACCGACAAGCCGGCGCCTACAGCGATCGCCCCGTAGGCGCCGACTTGCCGGGGAACAGGCCGGTACAGGCGCTGAATCACCCGATCTTTACGCTTTCTTTATGCCCCGGCCCCACCCCCCATCTCGCCCCTTTACGCCCCTCCCTCGGACAATTTCCCCAAAGCGGCCCTCACGCCGCAATCAGGGGAGATTCACTCATGTACATGCTCGACGGGCTGTCACTGCTTCTGGCGGTGGCGTTGGCGGTTTACCTGCTGGTGGCGCTGCTGCGCGCCGATCGCGGCTAAGGGGCGACCATGCACAGTTACGATTACCTGCTGCTGCTGGCGTTCTTCGCCATCGTGCTGCTGCCGGCGCCCTGGCTCGGGCGCTTCTACTACAAGGTGATGGAAGGCCAGCGTACCTGGCTGTCGCCGATCCTCGGCCCGGTGGAGCGGGGCTGCTATCGCCTGTCTGGCGTGAACGCCGACCAGGAGCAGAGCTGGAAGCAGTACACCCTGGCCCTGCTGGCCTTCAACCTGGCCGGCTTCCTGCTGCTGTTCGCCGTGCTGCTGCTGCAAGGCTCGCTGCCGCTCAACCCGCAGCACCTGCCGGGCCAGGAGTGGTCGCAGGCGTTCAACACCGCGGTCAGTTTCATGACCAACACCAACTGGCAGTCCTACAGTGGTGAGGCTTCGGTCAGCTACCTGACCCAGATGATCGGCCTGACCGTGCAGAACTTCGTCAGCGCCGCCACCGGCCTTGCCGTGCTGGTCGCCCTGAGCCGGGGTATTGCCCGTCGTTCGGCCGGCACCCTGGGCAACTTCTGGGTCGACCTGACTCGCGCCACCCTCTACGGCCTGCTGCCGCTGTGCCTGGTACTGGCGCTGCTGCTGGTATGGCAGGGTGTGCCACAGACCTTCGCCGACTATGTCCACGCCGTGACCCTGCAAGGCACCGACCAGACCATCCCGCTGGGCCCGGCCGCCAGCCAGATCGCCATCAAGCAACTGGGCACCAACGGCGGCGGCTTCTTCGGCGTCAACTCGGCGCACCCGTTCGAGAACCCCACGGCCTGGAGCAACCTGTTCGAGGTGGCCTCGATCATCCTGATCCCGGTGGCCTTGGTGTTCACCTTCGGTCATTACGTGAAGGACTTGCGCCAGAGCCGCGCGATCATCGCCTGCATGTTGGCGCTGTTCCTGATCGGCGGCAGCACCGCGCTGTGGTCGGAATACCAGCCCAACCCGGCCCTGGAAAGCGCCCAGGTTCAACAGAGCGCGCCATTGGAAGGCAAGGAGAGCCGCTTCGGCACCACAGGTTCCGTGCTG
This sequence comes from Pseudomonas entomophila, assembly GCF_023277925.1. Lineage (NCBI taxonomy): Bacteria > Pseudomonadati > Pseudomonadota > Gammaproteobacteria > Pseudomonadales > Pseudomonadaceae > Pseudomonas > Pseudomonas entomophila. The sequence continues at coordinate 2,405,919 of NZ_CP063832.1, read as the reverse complement.
TGGACGGTGACCACCACTTCCGCCTCCAACGGTTCGGTCAATGCCATGCACGACAGCCTCAATCCGCTGACCGGCATGGTGGCGATGGTCAACATGATGCTTGGTGAGGTGATCTTCGGCGGCGTCGGCGCCGGCCTCTACGGCATGCTGCTGTTCGTGCTGATCGCCGTGTTCCTGGCCGGCCTGATGATTGGCCGCACCCCGGAATACCTGGGCAAGAAGCTCCAGGCCCGCGAAGTGCAGTTGCTGGTGGCCACCCTGCTGGTGATGCCGGTGGGTGTGCTGATCCTGGGGGCCATCGCCGCCAGCCTGCCTGGGCCGGCCGGCGCGGTGACCAACCCTGGCGCCCATGGCTTCAGCCAGTTGCTGTACGCCTATACCTCCGGCACCGCCAACAACGGCTCGGCCTTCGCTGGCTTCGGCGCCAACACCACGTTCCACAACGTGATGATCGGCCTGGCCATGCTCATCGGTCGCTTCGGCTACATCCTGCCGGTGCTGGCCCTGGCTGGCAGCCTGGCGGCGAAGAAGAGCGCGCCACAGGGCCTGAACAGCTTCCCCACCCACGGCCCGCTGTTCACCACGCTGCTGCTGGTGACCATCCTGCTGGTCGGTGGCCTGACCTTCCTGCCGACCCTGGCCCTTGGGCCGATCGCCGAACACCTGAGCCTGGGTTTCTGAGGAATACACAATGAACATGCCCATTCCCGAAGTGAAGGCGCGCCATAGCGCCAAGGACCAGACCCGCTTCGCCGCCCTGTGGCGCCCGGCGCTGGTGCAGGCTTTCGTCAAGCTCGACCCGCGCCAGCTCAAGCGCTCGCCGGTGATGCTGGTGGTGGCCCTCACCGCCGTGCTGACCACCGTGCTGTGCTTCGCCCCTGGCAGCGGCGTGAGCACCGGCGTTGCGGTACAGATCGCCGTCTGGCTGTGGTTCACCGTGCTGTTCGCCAACTTCGCCGAAGCCCTGGCCGAAGGCCGCGGCAAGGCCCGCGCCGACAGCCTCAAGGCCGGCAGCCAGGGCCTGACCGCCAAGCGTCGCAAGCACGACGGCAGTTTCGAGACTGTCGTCGCCACTCAATTGCGCAAGGATGATGTGGTGCGCGTGGTGGCCGGTGAGCTGATCCCCGGTGACGGCGAGGTGCTCGAAGGCATCGCTGCCGTCAACGAGGCGGCCATCACCGGCGAGTCCGCCCCGGTGATCCGCGAATCCGGCGGCGACCGTTCGGCCGTCACCGGTAACACCCGCCTGGTCTCCGACTGGCTGCTGATCCGCATCACCAGCAACCCGGGCGAGTCCACCCTGGACCGCATGATCGCCCTGGTCGAAGGCGCCAAGCGGCAGAAGACCCCCAACGAGATCGCCCTGGACATCCTGCTGATCGGCCTCACCCTGATCTTCCTGATCGTGGTGGTGACCTTGCAGCCGTTCGCCCGCTTCGCTGGCGGCGAACTGCCGCTGATCTTCCTCGCCGCGCTGCTGGTGACTTTGATCCCCACCACCATCGGCGGCCTGCTGTCGGCCATCGGTATCGCCGGCATGGACCGCCTGGTGCGCCTCAACGTGATTGCCCGTTCCGGCCGTGCAGTGGAGGCGGCCGGCGACGTGCACACCCTGATGCTCGACAAGACCGGCACCATCACTTTCGGCAACCGCCGTTGCAGCGCCCTGCACGCAGCCTCGGGCGTGACCGCCAAGGAGCTGGGGGAGGGCGCCTTGCTCGCCTCCCTGGCTGACGACACCGCCGAAGGCAAGTCGATCGTCGAGTACCTGCGCCAACTGCACGACTTCGACGAGCCCTCGAGCACCCAGTACGAAGCCATCGCCTTCAGCGCCGAGACCCGCCTGTCGGGCATCGACTTCCAGCAGCGTCGCTACCGCAAGGGCGCCGTCGATGCGGTGCTGGCCTTCTGCGGCCTGCAACGCCTGGAGTTGCCCGCCGCCCTGGCCCGTGAAGTGGAACGCATCGCCCAGAGCGGCGGCACGCCGTTGCTGGTGTGTGTCGACCAGCGTCTGCTTGGCGTGATCCACCTCAAGGACGTGGTCAAACCCGGTATCCGCGAGCGTTTCGCCGAACTGCGCAAGCTCGGTATCCGCACCGTGATGGTCACCGGCGACAACCCGCTGACCGCCGCCGCCATTGCTGCCGAGGCGGGTGTGGACGACGTGCTCGCCGAAGCCACCCCGGAGAAGAAGCTGGCGCGCATCCGCCAGGAGCAGAACGACGGCCGCCTGGTGGCCATGTGCGGTGACGGTGCCAACGACGCCCCGGCCCTGGCCCAGGCCGACGTGGGCATGGCCATGAACGATGGCACCCAGGCCGCCCGCGAGGCCGCCAACATGGTCGACCTGGACAGCGACCCGACCAAGCTGCTGGACGTGGTACAGGTGGGCAAGGAGCTGCTGGTCACCCGTGGCGCGCTGACCACCTTCTCCATTGCCAACGACGTGGCCAAGTACTTCGCCATCCTGCCGGCGCTGTTCGCCGCCATCTACCCACAGTTGGGCGTGCTCAACCTGATGCACCTGGCCAGCCCGCAGAGCGCGATCCTCTCGGCCATCGTGTTCAACGCGCTGATCATCATCGTGCTGATCCCCCTGGCCCTGCGCGGGGTCCGGGTGCAGGCCGCCAGCGCCGCCCACCTGCTGCGGCGCAACCTGCTGATCTACGGCCTGGGCGGTATCGTCGTACCGTTCGCCGGGATCAAGCTGATCGACCTGCTGCTCAATGCGCTGCACCTGGTCTGAGGAGAGACTGACATGACTGCTTATGTACGCCCGGCCCTGAGCCTGATCTTGCTGATGACCGTGGTCACCGGCGCGCTGTACCCCCTGGCGGTGACCGGCATTGCCCAGGTCGCCTTCCCTGAGCAGGCCAATGGCAGCCTGGTGCGCGATGACCGGGGCGAGGTGCGCGGTTCGGCGCTGATCGCCCAGGAATTCAAGGGCGACGCCTGGTTCCAGGCGCGGCCTTCGGCAGGCGCCTATGCCACCGTGGCCAGTGGTGCGAGCAACCTGTCGCCGAGCAACCCGGCGCTGGCCGAGCGGGTCACGGGCGATGCCGCCGCGCAATACCAGGCGCAGCTGGGGCCGGTGCCCCAGGCCCTGCTGACTACCTCCGGCAGTGGCCTGGACCCGCACCTGCCGCCCGAGGCCATCGCCTACCAGCTGCCGCGCGTGGCGGCGGCGCGGCAGGTAGCGCAGGAGCGCTTGCAAGTGCTGGTGAATGACGCCACCCTGCGTCCACTGATCGGGCCACCGGTGGTGAATGTGCTGGCATTGAACCAGGCGCTTGAGCGGTTGGCGCCGCTAGCCGCGCGCTAACGGTGGGATTTGTTCGCCGGCAAGCCGGCTCCTACGGGATTTGTGCCGTCCTGGCATGTGTCTGTAGGAGCCGGCTTGTCGGCGAACAGCTGATCCTTGAACAACCAAAGGATGAAACATGAGTGACTCCGCCCGCGCCGACGCGCTGTTGGCGGGCCTGCCCCGGGAAGGCCGGGGCAGGCTCAAGGTATTTCTCGGCGCCGCGCCCGGGGTCGGCAAGACTTTCTCCATGCTGCAGGCCGCCCACGCCCAGCAACGCCAGGGCGTGCGCGTGGTGGCCGGGGTGGTCGAGACCCACGGCCGGGCCGAGACCGAGGCTTTGCTCGGCGGCCTGACCCAGCAACCCCTGCTGCGCAGCGAATACCGTGGCGTGATGCTCGAGGAAATGGATCTCGACGGCCTGCTCAAGGCCACGCCGCCGCTGGTGCTGGTCGACGAACTGGCCCACACCAACGCCCCAGGTAGCCGCCACGCCAAACGCTGGCAAGACGTGCAGGATCTGCTCGCCGCCGGCATCGACGTGTACACCACGGTCAACGTCCAGCACCTGGAAAGCCTTAACGATAAGGTGCGCGATATCACCGGCGTGCAGGTGCGCGAGACACTGCCGGACTGGGTACTGCAAGAGGCGTTCGAGCTGGTGCTGATCGACCTGCCGCCGCGCGAGCTGCTCGAGCGCCTGCGCGAGGGCAAGGTCTATGTGCCCGAGCAGGCGCGGGCGGCCATCGAGGCCTATTTCTCCCAGACCAACCTCAACGCCCTGCGCGAGCTGGCCATGCAGACCGCCGCCGCCCAGGTGGACGCGGACCTGGCCAGCGGCTACCGCCAGCGCGGCCAGGAGGCCCCGGCTCTGCGCGGCCGACTGCTGGTGGGCATCGATGGCGACGAGCAGGCCGAGCGCCTGGTGCGCCATGCCAGCCGTGTCGCCCAGCGCCGCCACCTGCCGTGGAGCGTGGTCCACGTCGACAACGGCCGCTTGCGCGACGAAACCGCCCGCCATCGCCTGCAAGCCGCCCAGCAACTGGCTGAGCGTCTAGGGGGTGAAGTGGTGCTGCTGCGTGCGGGCGAAGTGGCGCGCACGCTGATCCAGCATGCCGCCGAGCGCCGTGCCAGCCTGGTGCTGGTGGGCCAGTCCCGCGACCTGCTGCGTCGTCGACTTTTCGGTGCCGGCGTGGCCGCACGCCTGCTGCGCGAGAGCCACGGCCTGGAGATCAACGTGCTCGACCGCGACACCCAGCCGCAACCGGCCCGTGCGGCAGTCCAGCGCGTGTGGGTGTGGCGCCACTACCTGCTGGCGCTGGTCGCCACGGTGCTGGCCACCGGGCTTGCCTGGGCCGTGTCGAGCGTGTTGGCGCTGCCCAACATCTCCCTGGTATTCCTCGCCGCCGTGCTGCTGGTGGCGGTGCGCAGTAGCCTGGGCCCGGCGCTGGCCTGCGCGGCGCTGTCGTTCCTCACCTACGACTTCCTGTTCATCCCACCGAACTTCTCCTTCGCCATCCAGCGTGAAGAGGACGTGCTGACCCTGGTGTTCTTCCTGTTGATGGCCGCGCTCACTGGCAACCTCGCCGCCCGCCAGCGCCGCCAGTTGCAGGCGCTGCGTGAAACCCAGGCGCAGACCAACCAGTTGCTCGACCTGTCGCGTCGCCTCACGGTAGCCACCGACCGCCAGGCCGTGTTCAGCGCCGCCGGCCAGCATATGGATGGTTGGCAGGACGTGCAGGTGTGCCTGATGGAGCGCAGCAGCGACGGCCTGCTGCAAGTGGCCAGTGGCGGCAACCATGCCTTCACCGACAATGAACGCGCCGCTGCCGAATGGGCCTGGCAACACGGCCAGGCCGCCGGCTTTGGCAGTGACACCTTGCCCCACGGTCGCTGGTGGTGGTGGCCGCTGGCCGTGGAAGAGCAGCCCCTGGCGCTGCTTGGCATACGCCCACGCAATGGCGAACCGTTGAGCGCCCAACGGCGCCGCCTGTTGATGGCCTTGGCGCAACCATTGGCCCAGGCCCTGGCCCGCGCCCAGTTGGGCGAGCAGTTGGAAGCCGCCCGCCTGCACGGTGAAACCGAGCAACTGCGCAGCGCCTTGCTCGCCTCCGTGTCCCATGACTTGCGTACCCCATTGACCTCCATGCGCGGCAGCATCGACAGCCTGCTGGCCCTGGGCGACGCGATCCCGCCGGATGATCGCCGCGAGCTGCTCGAAGGCACCCGCAACGAGGCCGAGCGCCTGGACCGCTACATCCAGAATCTGCTGGACATGACCCGCCTGGGCCACGGCACGCTCAAGCTGGCCCGCGACTGGGTATCCCCGGCCGATATCGTCGGCAGTGCCCTCAACCGCCTGCGCGTGGTACTGGCGCCCTTGCGCGTGCATACCGAAGTACCGCCCGAGCTGCCGCTGCTGTTCGTGCACGCGGCGTTGATCGAGCAGGCGCTGATCAACGTGCTGGAAAACGCCGCCCGCTTTTCCCCGGCCAACGGCCGGCTGGAGTTGCAGGTTTCGGTGCGCGACGAACAACTGTGCTTCGCCGTCGCCGACGAAGGCCCCGGCATCCCCCACGACGAGCGCGAGAAAATCTTCGACATGTTCTACACCGCCGCCCGCGGCGACCGGGGCGGGCAGGGCACCGGCCTGGGCCTGGCGATCTGCCAAGGCATGATCGGCGCCCATGGTGGGCGCATCCGGGTCGACGACGGCATCGATGGCCACGGCACCTGTATCACTCTATGCTTGCCGCTGCCGTCCCAACCCGCCACCGAAAGTGAAGCCCCATGAGCCAAGCCGCCACCCTGCTGGTCATCGACGACGAGCCGCAGATCCGCAAGTTCCTGCGCATCAGCCTGGCGTCCCAGGGCTACAAGGTGATCGAGGCCTCCACCGGCACCGAGGGCCTGACCCAAGCCGCCCTGAACAAGCCCGACCTGGTGGTGCTCGACCTGGGGTTGCCGGACATGGACGGCCAGCAGGTGCTGCGCGAGCTGCGCGAGTGGAGCACGGTGCCGGTGATGGTGCTGTCGGTGCGCGCCAGCGAGGTGCAGAAGGTCGATGCGCTGGATGGCGGGGCCAACGACTACGTGACCAAGCCGTTCGGCATCCAGGAGTTCCTGGCCCGGGTGCGGGCCTTGCTGCGTCAGGCCCCACAGGTCGGCAGCGCGACGTCTGCCGCAAGCTTCGGGCCGCTGGTGGTGGATTTCGCCTTTCGCAAGGTGACGCTTGAGGGCGTCGAGGTAGCACTGACGCGCAAGGAGTACGCGCTGCTGGCGCAGTTGGCCGGGCACCCCGGGCGGGTGATCACCCAGCAACAACTGCTCAAGGATATCTGGGGCCCGACCCATGTCGATGACACCCACTACCTGCGCATCGTGGTAGGGCACCTGCGTCAAAAGTTGGGGGACGATCCGACGGCGCCGCGGTTCATCGTCACCGAGGCGGGTGTGGGGTACCGGCTGGTGGCGCCGACCGACCCGTGAACAGGCTGGGTGATGGGATCATGATTGGGCGACTGCCGATAGCGCTTTTTCCGTTACGACCCGATTGCGCCCTTGCGCCTTGGCTTGATAGAGCAACTGGTCCGATCTTTCCAGCGTGGCCGACATCGATTCGCCCGCTCTCCACATGGCAACCCCCAGCGATATCGTGATATGCCCGACGGTATCGAGTTCCGCGGCTTCGATCATGGTTCGAAGCCGCTCGGCAACCTCCGCGCCAGTAGCTATCGAACCGTTGGGCAGCAGCAGCAGGAATTCCTCGCCGCCCACCCGGCAGACCACGTCGTCCGGGCGCGAGGCCTGCCTCATCAATTGGGCCACGGTGCGCAGGGTTTCATCGCCGGCGGCATGGCCGTAGGTGTCGTTGACCCGTTTGAAATGGTCGATGTCCACTGCGATCGCAGCGAAGGTTTTCAGTGTTTGCTGCCACAATGCCAAGGTTTCTTCCATCGCCCGGCGATTCGCCAGTCCGGTCAATGGGTCGCTGTGTGCCTGCTGGTTGAGCCGCCCGATCTTTTCTTGCAGAAGGTTGGCCCCCAGTAGCAGAGCGCGGCGGATCTGCCAGCTTTCAAAATAATCCGCAGGTACCGCGAGGATGCGCTCGTAGCTTTCAGGTGCATCCAGACGCTTGGCGCTCTCCGCCAGGCGGGAGAGCGGGACGGAAATTTTCACGCCCAGCCACCAGATCAACAGCAGGCCGAACACACCGAGTGGGACGATGCCTTTGGCAACTTTGATCGTCGTCGCCTCCAGCGTCGCCTCAATGTTCGACAACGGCCGCTGTGAAATCACGCTCCAACGGCTGCTGGGGATACTGGCGAACCCGGCGAGCATCTCGTTGCCATTGCCATCCATCGCCCGCATTGAGCCGTGATCGTGCTGGAGCGCGGCATCGACGATAGGGTCGGTTGCCAGGATCGTGCCGATGCGCTCCGGGTCAGGGTGGTACAGCACTTGCCGATGGCTATCGACCAAATAGACATGCGCGCCATCTTCGCGGATGTTCAGGTCCATGAGCGCCTGCAACGTGTTTTTCTGTTCCAGGCGGATGCTCCCGCCCACAAGCCCAAGGTATTCACCATTGCGGCTGAAAATGGGATGGGAAACGAATACGACCAGATTGCCGGCAAGGGACTTGAATGCGTCGCTGATCATCGGTTCTCGCCTCGTCAGCGGCGAGCGACGTTGCAGCACCTGGCCGTCCAGTTGCAGGCTGCTGGGGGCCGAAGCAATGATCTTTCCTTCGGCGTTGGCTATCAGTACCGAGTTGAAGCTGTGGTCCTGGCTCAGCAGGCGGTGCGCCTCATCGTGCAGGGCAGAGCGGTCTGTGAAGACATGGCCGATGACTGTGGATGCAAAACCCAGGCGATCGAGCTCGGAGCTCAACACCTCCTCCACACTGGTGGCGATCCGGGCAGCATAGGCTTCGTTGGTCTGGAGAGCGTTTTCCACCAGCTCGGCTTTCTGGGTGGTGAACATCACCCAGAACGTATTGGCCAGGGTGGCGATGGCACAGATCAGCGCGAATGCCAGCAGCAGCGTGCGCAGGGTGAGCTTGGGGCGTGGCCGTGTGGGCATGGGGCGCATCCGGATGCTGAAGGCATGCGAATTGGTGAGGTGGCGTCGCCGTGGGGTTGGAAACGCGCTCCTTGCGCCTTGTGGCGTATCCTGTGTGGCCTTCTGCATCAAAACGCGATAGTTCGGGCCGAGTATCTCACATCTGTTTTCGAGCCACCATTTTGACATTGGTTCGGCGGCGCATCGCCTGCCGGCGACCCGCCGCAAACAATCGCTTGCACTTGCCGGCTAGTCCATCCGCTCGAGCTGCAACAATTCCTCTACCGTCTGCCTGCGGCGAATCATGCGCAATTCACCCTGATCGAGCAGGAACTCCGGCAACAACGGCCGGCTGTTGTAGTTCGACGACATGGACGCGCCATACGCCCCCGCATCGTGAATCACCAGCAGGTCACCGACCTTGGCCTGGGGCAGGTCCTGGGGGGTCAGCTCTTCGTCGTTCTGGGTGAACACATCTCCCGACTCGCACAGCGGCCCCGCCACCACGGTCGGTTGCAGCGGGCGGCTCACTGGTCGGCCCACGGCATCGAACAGGCTCATGCGGTGGTAGGCGCCGTACATGGCTGGGCGCATCAGGTCGTTGAAACCGGCGTCGACCAGGATGTAGTGGCGCTCGCCCATCTGCTTGACCGCGCGCACCTCAGCCACCAGGTAGCCGGACTCGGCCACCAGGAAGCGCCCCGGCTCGATCTCCATGCGCACGGAGTGGCCGAGCATCGCCTCGATTTCCGAGCGGGCCACCGCCCAGGTGTGGGCGTAGCGCTGCAGGTCCACCGGTTGGTCGCCGTCGCGGTAGGGGGTGGACAGGCCGCCACCGATGGAGAAGGCCTCGATATCCATGCCCAGGCGGCCGATCAGCCCGACCATGGCTCCGGCCACCTGTTCCAGATGTGCGTAGTCCACCCCCGAGCCGATGTGCATGTGCACGCCCACCAGGTGCAGGCCGTGCTGCTTCACGCAGGCCAGCGCCTCGGGCAATTGCTCATGCCAGATGCCGTGCTTGCTGTTCTCGCCGCCGGTGTTGGTCTTGCGGCTGTGGCCATGACCGAAGCCGGGGTTGATGCGCAGCCACACCCGGTGGCCGGGGGAGCGCTCGCCGAGCTGGCGGAGCATGTCGATGGAGCCGGCGTTGACCTCGATACCGGTCTCCACCACCCGCGCCAGGGTCGGCTGGTCCAGCACGTCGCAAGTCAGCACCACGCCAGCCGGCTCGCCGCCCACCGATGCGCCAGCGGCGAAGGCGCGTTCCATTTCCCCCAGGGAGACCGCGTCGAGCACCAGGCCGCGTTCGCGGATCAGGCGCAGCACGTGCAGGTTGGGGTTGGCCTTCTGCGCGAAGCGCACGGTGTCGAAGTGCTGCTTGAGCTGGTCGATGCGCTGATGGATGGTCTGGGCGTCGTAGGCCCACAGCGGCGAGCCGTGCTGGCGGACGGCATCGGCCAGGAGGGTGGTGGTCATGGTGGCGTTCCTTGTTTTGGGTACACCGATGGTGGGGCAATTAATTGATTCAGAAAAATAGATATGTTTGCGGCGTCCATTCATATTTGATATGGCTGCAGGGGCAAACCGCTCCCACGAACACCTCCCAGACGTCCGGGCATGCCATGAAACTTTCCATCCGCCACATCGAAGTGTTCCGCGCCATCATGGCCGCCGGCAGTGTTACCGGCGCCGCGCGCCTGCTGTTCACCTCGCAGCCCACGGTGAGCCGCGAGCTGGCGCGCATGGAGCAGGTCACGGGCCTGAACTTGTTCGAGCGCGAGGGCGGGCGCCTGGTGCCCAGCGCCCAGGCCTTGCTGCTGATCGAGGAAGTCGAGCGCGCCTTCGTAGGCCTGGAGCGCATCGACCGCTTCGCCCAGGCCATCCGCAACTTCGAGCAAGGCCGGCTGGCCATCACCTGCCTGCCGTTGTTCTCGCAAACCCTGCTGCCCAGGGCCTGCCAGCACTTCCACCAGCAACACCCCGGCGTCAGCCTGAGCATCACTGCCCAGGAGTCACCGCTGCTGGAGGAGTCCCTGGTGGCCCAGCAGCACGACCTCGGATTGACCGAGTCCGCGCAGGTGCCGCGCGGCGCGGTCGGCGAGCTGCTGTTCAGCGCCGACATGGTCTGCGTGTTGCCCGAGCGCCACCCCTTGCTGGCCAAGCCGGTCCTCCAGTTGCACGATTTCCACGAAGTCGACTTCATCAACCTGGCCAGCCTGGATATCTACCGGCAACAGCTCGACCGGCATTTTCGCGAGGCGGCGGTGAACCGCCGCACGATCATCGAGACCACCAGCGCCGCCTCGGTGTGCGCCATGGTCCGGCAGGGCCTGGGGGTGGCGATCATCAACCCGCTGAGTGGGCTGGAGGCGGGGCAGGGCGGGCTGGCGATCCGCCGCCTGAGCCTGTCGGTGCCCTACCAGGTGATGCTGATCCGGCCCGAGCTGCGGCCGGCGTCGGCGGTGCTGGAGCCGTTGTGCGAGGCGCTGCGGGTGCAGGCCAGGGCAATGCAAGACGCATTGGCGAAGGGTGTTTGAACGATCCACGGCGGGCTGGAGTCAACCCTTCGACAGTGTCCAAACGAGGATTGGCCATGAGTACCCTGACGATCGAAGGTTGGTGCAAAGGTGACGGTGATCGCAGATCGACCCCCGTGGGTGACATCCATTTCGACATCCAGGGCGCGACCCACACCGCGCTGGAACAGGCCGAGGAACGTCTGCAGCAGACCCACGAGACCGAAGCCATGGTGGATGTCGACATGCAGACGCTGAACCTGATGCTGCCCGAGGGATACGGCCCGTTGTCCGACTGCCGCCTGCGCGTCTACCTGAGCGACGACGAGCGCGGCCAGTTCCATCTGGTCGGCCATCGGGCCAGCGATGGCAGCCTGATCTACACCAACGCGGTGCTGATAGCGCAGCTGAGCTGAGCATCAGTTGCGCGGCAACTGCGCCGCCACCGCCTTGGCCAAGGTTATGAATGCCTGCGCCGCTGCGCTCTGGTAGACCCCCTTGCGCTGCATGAGCACGGCCGTGCGTTGCAGGCGCAGCGGGTCGAGGGCGATGGCGACCAGGTCGTCATGGGCCTGGGCGAGGGTGGCGGGCAGCAGGGTCGACAGTGTCGTGCGGCGCACCACCTCGATCACCGCACCGATGGCGTTGGCCTCCATGCGCACCTGTGGGCGTATACCGTGTTGCCGGCAGTAGCGTTCGATCTGCTCGCGGGTGGCGAATTCGGCGCTGAGCAGGATCATCGATTCGTCATTCAGGGCCTGTGCGCCGATGGCGCTCGACTTGGCCAACGGGTGCCGGCTGCCAACCACCAGCGCCAGGGTTTCGACCAGCAACGGGTAGGTGTCGATGTCCTGGGTGTGGAGCTCGTCGAAGGCGATACCGACATCCAGCTCGTCCGCCAGCAGCAGTGCCTCCATGTGCTCTTGGGCGATCTCGCGCAGGTTCAGGGTGATGTTCGGATAACGCGCATGGAAGGCCTCGATCAACGGGCCTACCAAGTAGGTGGTAAAGGTCGGTGTCACCGCCACCCGCAGCGATCCGCGGCTCAGGTCGCCCACGTCATGGATGGCGCGCCGGGCCTCCAGCAGTTCCTGTTCCGCCCGCCTGGCGTAACGCAGGTAGACCTCCCCGACATCGGTCAGGCGCGTGGTGCGCCCTGAACGGTCGAACAACTGCGCGCCGAGGCTCTCCTCCAGTTGCCTGACCTGCTGTGACAGCGCCGGCTGGGAAACATGCAGCGCCGCTGCGGCCCGAGTGAAGCTGTGGTGTTGCGCCACTGCGAGAAAGTACTGGATGTGCCGGGCAAGCATGGCTAATTCCATAAGATAATCTGATGTGCATCATCATAAATGAGACTTTTACCTTATGTAAGGCGCTGCGTAACCTTTGCCTCAACACACCGCGACATTGAGGCAAGCAGCCATGCAAGACATCATCGACGGTTTTCTGAAGTTCCAGCGCGACGCCTTCCCCGAGCGGGTCAAGCTGTTCAAGGACCTGGCCACCCAGCAAAGCCCCCGGGCGCTGTTCATCTCCTGCTCCGACAGCCGCCTGGTGCCCGAGCTGGTCACCCAGCGCGAGCCGGGCGACCTGTTCGTCATCCGCAACGCCGGCAATATCGTGCCGTCCTACGGCCCTGAGCCTGGCGGCGTATCGGCCTCGGTCGAGTATGCCGTCGCTGCCCTGCAAGTGGCCGACATCGTCATCTGCGGCCACTCCGATTGCGGCGCCATGACCGCCATCGCCACCTGCAAGTGCCTGGACCACATGCCCGCCGTGGCTGGCTGGCTGCGCTACGCCGACTCCGCCCGGGTGGTCAACGAGGCCCGCCAGCATCACAGCCCGCAGGCCAAGGTCGAGGCCATGGTGCGCGAGAACGTGATCGCCCAGCTGGCCAATATCCAGACCCACCCCTCGGTGCGCCTGGCCCTGGAAGAGGGCCGCGTGCGCCTGCATGGCTGGATCTACGACATCGAGAGCGGCCGCATCGACGCCTTCGACGGGCGCACCGGCCAGTTCGTCCCCCTGGCGCAGAACCCCGCCGTCAACGCCGTTTCCCACCCTTCCAGGCACGTTGCCTGACCCCTTTCAAACCCAAGGAGACCCACCATGATCCAGTCGCAAATCAGCCAGAACGCCCGCCTTGCCCTGAGCGAAGTCATCCTCCTGGCCAAGGCCCGCAAGGACCTGTCGTTCGCCCAGATCACCGACGGCACCGGGCTGTCCGAAGCCTTTGTCACTGCCGCGCTGCTGGGCCAGCACCCGCTGCCGGCCAGCGCCGCCCAGGTGGTGGGCGACAAGCTCGGCCTGGACGCCGACGGCATCGCCCTGCTGCAGACCGTGCCGCTGCGCGGCAGCATCCCCGGCGGCGTGCCGACCGACCCGACCATCTACCGCTTCTACGAGATGCTGCAGGTGTACGGCACCACGCTCAAGGCACTGGTCCACGAGAAGTTCGGCGACGGCATCATCAGCGCCATCAACTTCAAGCTGGACGTGAAGAAGGTCGACGATCCGGAAGGGGGCTCCCGCGCGGTGATCACCCTGGATGGCAAGTATCTGCCGACCAAGCCGTTCTGATTCGCCCGTAGGGAATTGGCCCGGCCACCACAAGGCGGCCGGGCCATTACCACACACGCTATTGGCCCCCTGTAGGAGCGACGGCATGGACCTGATCATCAGAAACGTCCGCATCGACGATATAAAACCCTTGATGGATGTGGCCGTGCACAACGGCAAGATCACTGAAATCGCCCCGGCGATCACTAGAAAGGCAAGCCAGGAGATCCAAGGCAACGGCAATGTCCTCATTCCAGGCTTCGTCGAGGGCCACCTGCACCTGGAAAAAGCCAATGTCATGCAGCGCAAGGCCAACCGCTCCGGCACTTTGCGCGAAGCGATCGCCGTCACCGCCGCGCTCAAGCCCACGCTTACCCGCGAAGACATCCGCGAGCGCTCGCTCCAGGTGTTGCGCGCGCTGGTGCAGGCCGGCACCACCCATGTACGCGCCCACGCCGAGTTCGACCCCGCCCAGGGTTTCACCGGCCTGGATGTGGTGCTGGAACTGCGGGAAGCATTGCGCGATGTCATCGACATTCAGGTGGTCGCCTTTCCCCAGGAAGGCATCCTGAAACTGCCCGGCATGAAAGAGATGATGGTCGAGGCCATGGAGAGGGGCGCCGATGTGGTCGGCGGCATTCCCTACAATGACGTATCCCCCCTCGAGCACATCGATTTCGTCTTCGACCTGGCCCGGCGCTACGACAAGGCGATCGACCTGCACCAGGACTTCGCCGATGACGCCGAGCAGATGACCATCGAATACGTGGCGCGCCGGACCCTTGCCGAGGGTTACCAGGGGCGGGTGTGCGTCGGCCACCTCACCAGCCTGGCCGCCGTAGAGCCCGAGCGGCAGGCGCGTATCGTCGCGCTGCTGCGCGAGGCCGGTATCAGCGTGATGTGCCTGCCGGCCACCGACCTGCACCTGGGCGCCCGTGGCGACAGCCACAATGTGCGCCGCACCCTCACACCGGTGCGAGCCTTGCGCGATGGCGGGGTGAACGTGTGCCTGGCCACCAACAACATCCGCAACGCATTCACCCCCTATGGCACGGGTGACCTGCTGAACATCGCGCAACTGGCCATCCCCGCCTGCCACCTGGGCGGGGCGGATGACCAGGCCACGGTGTTGTCGATGCTCACCAGCAACCCGGCCAAGGCCCTGGGGCTGCAGGAGCATGGCCTGGCGGTGGGCAACGACGCGGACCTGGTGCTGGTAGATACCCAGCGCGTCAGCGATGTGATCCTCGACCTGCCGGCGCGGTTGGCGGTGCTCAAGCGTGGGAGGGTGGTGGCGACGGCCGAGCATCGCCGCTCGGTGGTGTTCTGAGCGGTTGTTACGGTAACTGCGTCAGGTGGGGTTGCACGGCGGCTTCCAGGATGAGCACAAACTTAGGGTTCATGCAGTGGAAATTGTCGGGGATATCGAGAACATGCAGCCACTTGTGTTTAAGCAAATGTACCAATTGTGTTTATTGAATAGCGGTTGTGCCGGAAGTTTCCTTCATGATTAAAAGAAGTCGCCTGACTTCCCCGTTGGGTACCCATTCCCTATCATTTCTGCGCTGAAAGTCATGGTTTTTGACTTTTTGATCTAATGCGAAACTTTTGAGTGATTTATTTCGTGCTGATCGCTCATTTGAATGTCGCTTTAGTTGGCTGAATTTTTGTTTGTGTTCAAGGACATCTTCGTTTGGCAAATATTTGCCATCGGGCGATTTTTTCAAGCAAGGAGAGCAACACATGGCAACTCCCGCCTACATGGCCGTCACCGGCGAAAAACAAGGTCTGATCACTGCTGGCGCGTTCACCGCCGACTCGGTGGGCAACACCTACCAGGAAGGCCACGAAGACCAGGTGATGGTCCAGGGCTTCGAACACGAAGTGATCATCCCGCGTGACCCGCAGTCCGGCCAACCGACCGGCCAGCGCGTGCACAAGCCGGTGAAAATCACCAAGGTCTTCGACAAGGCCTCGCCGCTGCTGCTGGCCGCCCTGACCTCGGGCGAGCGCATGACCAAGGTCGAGATCAAGTGGTACCGCACCTCGGCCCAGGGCACCCAAGAGCACTACTACACCACCGTCCTGGAAGACGCGATCATCGTCGACATCAAGGACTACATGCACAACTGCCAGGACCCGGGCAACGCCCACTTCACCCACCTGGAAGACGTGCACTTCACCTACCGCAAGATCACCTGGACCCACGAAGTGTCCGGTACTTCCGGTTCCGACGACTGGCGCGCGCCGGTCGCAGGCTAAGGCCTGGGGGCTCTGGGCGATCGACGCTAGCGTTGCATCGCCCATGAGACCGAGCGCCGCCCGCGCGGCGCTCAATCTCCAGACCGCCAAAGCCCCCCGCCGCCGCCCCTGCAATCGTTTTTGCTATCCAATTTCCGCACCATTGAGGGACAGGGATGTTTGCCGCCGCGAACCAGACCCATTTCAGCCTGCACATCGACGGCCTGGAGCACGACTTCCAGGTGCTTGCCTTCGACGGCAAGGAGGCCATCAGCCAACCTTACGCCATCGACCTGGAACTGGTCAGCGAGCACCCCTCGCGGGACCTGGAAAGCCTGCTGCACAAGCCCGCGTTCCTCCAGCTGGGCGACGACGGCCGCGGCCTGCACGGCCTGATCTACCGCGCCGCGCAAGGCGAGGCCGGCAAGCGCCTGACCCGCTACCAGGTCACGCTACGCCCGCAACTGGCCTACCTGGCCCACCGCATCAACCAGCGCATGTTCCAGCACAAGACCGTGCAGGAGATCATCGCCCAGGTGCTCGAGGAACACGGCATCCTCGCCAACGCCTACCAATTCCAACTGGGCGCGACGTACCCGCAGCGCGAGTACTGCGTGCAGTACGACGAGTCCAACCTGCAGTTCATCCAGCGCCTGTGCGAAGAAGAAGGCATCCACTACCACTTCCGCCACAGCGCCGACGGCCACCAGCTGGTGTTCGGCGACGACCAGACGGTGTTCCCGAAACTGGCCTCGGTGCAGTTCCAGCACGACTCCGGGCTGGTCGCCGACACCCCCATGATCAAGCGCTTCGCCCTGCGCCTGGAAACCCGTACCAGCAGCGTCACCCGCCGCGACTACGACTTCAAGAAGCCGCTGATCCAGCTCGAAGGCGAGGCCGACAGCCATGACGAGCCGGCCCTGGAAGACTACGACTACCCCGGTCGCTTCCTCGACCGCCCGCGTGGCAAGCACCTGGCCAACCGCGCCCTGGAACGCCACCGCAGCGACTACCGCCAGGCGAGCGGCGACAGCGACCAGCCGTTGCTGGCCAGCGGGCACTTCCTGACCCTGGCCAGCCACCCCAACGCCTCGTGGAACGACCTCTGGCTGCTCACCGAAATCCAGCACCAGGGCCGTCAGCCGCAGGTGCTGGAAGAAGCCATCACCAGCGACATCGACCCGCGCTTCGACGGCTTCCAGCAGGGCTACCGCAACTTCTTCGTGGTCACCCCGTGGGAGCAGCCGTACCGCCCGCCGCTGAACCACCCGAAACCCAAGGTGCTGGGTGAGCAGCGTGCCGTGGTCAGCGGCCCGGCCGGCGAAGAGATCTACTGCGACGAATACGGCCGCATCAAGGTGCAGTTCTTCTGGGACCGCGAGGGCCGCTCGGACGACAAGTCCAGCGTGTGGATGCGCGTGGCGTCGAGCTGGGCCGGGCAGGGCATCGCCGGCCTGCAACTGCCCCGCGTCGGCATGGAGGTGCTGGTCAGCTTCCTCGAAGGCGACCCCGACCAGCCGCTGGTGACCGGCTGCCTGTACCACGGCGTGAACATGCCGCACTACAAGCTGCCTGACCTGAAGACCCTGGCCACGATCAAGAGCAAGGAATACAAGGGCAGCCGCGGCAACGAACTGCGCATCGACGACACCACCAGCGAGATCAGCATTGCCCTGCGCAGCGACCACGGCGCCAGTGCGCTGAACCTCGGTTATCTCACCCATCCACGTCCATCGGGTGGTGCGCCACGCGGTGAAGGCTTCGAGCTGCGCACCGACCGCCACGGCGCCGTGCGCGCCGCCGGTGGCCTGCTGATCACCACCGAACCGCGCCCGAACGAAGCCAAGCATCACAAGGACCTGCCCGAAACCGCCGAACGCCTGGCCACCGCCAGCGAGCAGCAGGACAGCCTGGCCGAACTGGCCAAGCAGATGCAGGCCCAGGAACCGGGCGACCAGGACGCCGTGGCCAAGGACCTGCACAAGCAGCACCAAGGCATCCTCGGCAGTGGCCCAGGCGACCTCACGAAAAACGAGTTCGCCGAATTCACCCAGCCGCACCTGGTCGTGTCGAGCCCGGCCGGCATCGCCCTGACCACCCCCGGCCCCAACCACATCACCAGCGGCAGCCACCTGGCGCTGAGCAGCACCGGCCACACCAGCCTGTCGATCGGCAAACGCCTGCTGGCCAGCGCCAGCCAAGGCATGCGCCTGTTCGTGCAGAGCCTGGGCTGGAAGCTGGTGTCGGCCTCCGGCGACATCGACATCCGCGCGCTGAAGGACAGCATCAACCTGCTGGCCAAGCTCGACATCACTGCCAACGCCGACCGCATCATCCTCAAGGCCAAGACCGAACTGGTGGTGCAGGGCGGCGGCAGCGCGACGACTTACAACGCCAGCGGCATCACCCACGTCACCAGCGCCAACTACACCGCCCACGCCGCGCAGTTCGCCCACATCGGCGCCGCCAGCATGGCCGGCACCTTCCCCGAGCCGCCCAAGCCCGGCAAAGGCGCGTTGGAGCTGTTCAACCTGTACGCCAACACCAAGGGCATCAAGGCCGGCGACTACGAGGTTACCGACGCCCTGGGCACAGTGCTCAAGGGCTCACTGGACGGGCAGGGCTTCAATGCCGTGTCCGGCGTCGCGCCAGGGCCAGCCTTGGCGAAATTCGGCCTCGACACGGCCGACACCTGGAGCCTCGGCAGCTTCGCCAAGGGCCTGCCCTGGCCGAAGCTGGCAGCGACCGAAGAGGGTACGCCCTCGATGTTCGAGGCGATGCCTGACGTGCTCACCCCCGAGGGCGGCGGGGCGGCGATGGCTAAGGCCAAGCAACTGGCCAGCAGCGGCATGGACGCAGCCAAGACTGGCATGAGCCTGCTCAAGACCGGGCAGAACGCGCTGCAGGGCGTGCAGCAGGTACAAGGCGCGCTGAAAGGCGGCATCGCCGGCCTGCCGCAACTGGCCACGGCTGCCTCCAGGGCCTTGGGCGTCACCAGCAAGGCCGGTGCCGCCATGCCGGGTGCCCTGCCCAAACTCACTGCCTTCAAGCCCCCCAGCCTGAACCCCGTGACTGACCTGATGCCACGCGAGCTGATTTCATGACCGCACAGACCTCCGCAGCAAACGACAACCTCCGCGCCCCGCAGGTGGCCATCACCCCGCTGGCCGAGATCAAGGTCGAGGACGTCGGCCGTGGCGCCGTGATCTTCGACACCTGGCTGCGCCAGACCAGCGCCAGCTTCGTCACCCTCGAACGCCTCAAGGGCGTCGCTGGCAACGTGGCCGTGGCAGGCAACAGCATCGCCCTGGTCGATGCCCTGGGGGACATCGTGATCCTGGCCGGCAACAAGGTGCCCGACCCGGTCGCCTGCGCCACCTTCGCCATCAACCTGATCGGCTTGGTCCGTGCGCCGGCCAGCGGCGCGGCGGCGCGCATGGCCCTGCGGCCGATGCTGTTCATCGTGCGCCAGGAGGGCAAACAGGTGCTTGGCGATGCGCTGATCGAGCTGATGGCCGGCCACCTGAACGCCGACATCGTCGGCAGCCTCGACGATTTCGTCAGCCAGACCGCCGGCCATCTCAAGGCGGCGCTGAGCGACGCCGCCACCTTGGGCGAGCAGCTTATCCTCGACATCGCCACTGGCCTTACCGCGTTGGCGGTGAGTACCAGCCCAGCGCCCGCCACCCCGGCAGCCGCTGCGGGCAACCTGCTGGTCCACGACCCCCAGGCCACCATCGACAACTACCTGGCCGGCGCCTTCAACGCCTACAAGTGCGCCGGCAAGGGCATGACCAGCGCCAACCTCAGCCACGCCCTCAGTGCGGCGGCCAAGGCCCAACTGCTCGCCCATATCGCGCAGCTGCGCACATTGGCGCCACTGGTGCGTGGTGCCATCCTCAAACTCGGCGACGCTGGCAGCCCCGGGTCCATCGAAGCCCTGCGTTTGACTCTGGCCAGCAGCGTCGAGCAATGGCGCCAGCGCAACCCCCAGGTGGTGGTGGCCAACGTCAAGGCCGGCAGCACCAGCAAGGCCCGCCACCAAGTGGCCGAAGGCAAGGTCGAGACGCAGAAGGAGCAGGCGCCCGCGCTGCAGGCCGCCAACCAATGCAAGAACGGCGCCCCGACCGGCACCTGCAACAGCATCGACTTCGCCCTGGGCAGCGAAACCTTGCAGCACACCGACTTCAGCCTGCCTGGCCCGTTCCCGGTCAACTGGACCCGCACCTACCATTCGCGCCTGGCCGCCCTCGACGGCGGCAGCCTCGGCGCCCGCTGGATCACCGCCTTCACCACCTGCATCGATGTGCAGGACGGCGGCCTGCTGCTGCACGACATCGACGGCCGCAGCCACGCCTACCCGCTGCCCAAAGTCGGCAAGACCCACTACGACCCGGTGGAGTACCGCGGCCTGACCCGCACCAGCGACAGCCAGCTCATCCTCTCGCGCGGGCAGGAGCGCCGCGAGACCTACGAGCGCGTCGGCGAGCGCTTCTACCTGGTGCACATCCGCATGCGCAACGGCGTCGGCGCCACGCTGCAGTATGAGCACCTCCATGAAGGCCGCCCGGTGCTGTCGGACATCAACACCTACCAGGACGACGACCCGACCAAGGTGCACCTGCAACTGGGCACGTTGCTCGATGACCACGGCCTTATCCAGGGCCTGTGGCAGGTGGTTGACGGCAAGCCGTTGCGCCAGCTGTGCGCCTATCACTACGACGACCACGGCGACCTGATCGCCGCCCAGGATGAACACGGCGCCGCCTGGCAGTACCAGTACCAGCACCACCTGATCACCCGCTACACCGACCGCACCGGCCGCGGCCAGCACCTCGAATGGGATGGCAGCGGCCCCCATGCCCGGGCGATCCGCGAATGGGCCGACGACGGCAGCTTCGAAACCCGCCTGGCCTGGGACACGCACATCCGCCTGACCACCGTGACCGACGCCCACGGCGGGCAGACCCGCCACTACTACGACGCCGAGGGCTACACCTACCGCATCCAGCATGCCGACGGGCGCTCGGAGTGGCTGTTCCGCGACACCCGCAAGAACGTCATCCGCCACCTGCACGCCGACGGCAGCCAGGACCGCTACGTCTACGATGAGCGCAGCAACCGCTTGCAGCACATCCGCGCCGACCACAGCATGGTGCACTACGCCTACGACGACCAGGACCAGTTGATCAAGCTTCTCGACGCCGAGGGCGGCCTGTGGCTGCGCGACTACGACGCCGCCGGCAACCTGGTCGAGACAGTCGACCCGCTGGGCAACAAGACCGAGTTTGCCTACACCTCAACCGGGCAGCTCAAGGCGATCAGGGACGCCAACGGCCACGAGAAAAAGCTGGCGTACAACGCCGCCGGGCAGTTGCTCGAATACACCGACTGTTCCGGCAAGAGCAGCCAGTGGGCCTACGATGAGTTCGGCAGGCTGGTGCAGGCCACCAACGCTCTGGGCGAGCAGATCCAGTACGCCTACAAGGCCGGGCAGCTGGCCAAGGTCACCCACCCGGACCAGTCCGAAGAGCGCTTCGAGCGCGATGCCGAAGGGCGGTTGCTGGCCCATGTCGATGCGTTGGATCGGTGTACGACGTGGCGCTATACCCGTGCCGGGCTATTGGCTGAGCGTGTCGATGCGCTCGAACATTCCGTGCGCTATCGCTGGGATAAGCTTGGCCGCCTGACAAGGCTCGAAAACGAGAACGAGGGCAAGGTGTTGTTTTTATACGACCCCGTAGGTCGTCTATTGGAAGAGACCAGCTTCGACGGTTTGGTGACCAGGTACCAATACGATTCCAACACTGGACGTCTGGCGTCGACGCAAGTCGGCCAACGTCGCATAGAGCTTCGTTTCGACCCTATGGGTCGTTTGGCTGAGCGCACAGCTCATCTGCAAGAACACCGACAGACGGAAAGCTTTAACTATGACGGCAACGGAATACTGATCCAGGCGACCAATGCGTCGAGCAAGTTGCAATGGTTTCATGACGGAGCGGGCAACCTTACCCGTGAGCACCAGCACTATTTGGCCACCGGTACACCGATGGTTGCGGTGTGGCAGCACGAGTACGACGCACTCAACCAGCGTACCGCTACCATCCGCCCGGACGGCCACAAGGTCAGCTGGCTGACCTACGGCAGCGGCCATTTGCTTGGCATGACGCTTGACCAGCACGAGATGCTGACCTACGAGCGCGATGACTTGCACCGCGAAATTGTGCGACATCAAGGCAACCAGTTGATGCAGACCCAGGCCTGGGATCTCGCCGGACGTCTGCAGGAGCAACTGCTGGGCAGCCATGACGGTCAATCCTTGCTGCTTAAGCGCCATTACCGATTTGACGCTGCTGATCAGTTGACGGGCCTGCACGATTCCCGTCGAGGTCAACAGGATTATCAATACGATCCGGTCGGGCATTTGCTACAGGCGTCCAGCCGTTTTGGCGTGGAAACCTTTGCTTTCGATCCGGCGAGCAATCTAATTGATAACAAGAGCCGAGAATTGAATCGTCCGCTGGAAGCCGATCCACGTTGCAATAAGCTGATGGACAACCTGCTGCGCGAGTATGTCGGGACTCATTACAAGTACGACGAGCGTGGCAACCTGATTCATCGCCTGCACAACGGCACACACGCTACTTTCACCTGGGACCTGTTCGATCGGCTGACGAGCTACAACGACGACCAGCTCAAGGTTGATTACAGCTACGACGCGTTGGGCCGTCGCCTGCATAAGCATTCGGTGGCGCACTTCTGGGACCGCCCCGAAGCCGGTACTGGCTGGAACCAGCTGCAACGCGCCAAGCGCCAGCGTGATCTCGGCTGCGGCTTCACCTTGTTCGGCTGGGATGGCGACACCCTGGCCTGGGAAAGCTCACCACCACGGGATGAGGGCGACACTGGTCGCACCGTACATTACCTTTACGAACCCGGGAGCTTTGTACCGGTTGCCCAAGCCCTGCGCAAAAGCCCGATCCGCCTGCACAAGCAGCCAGACTGGAGCTTGCGCGAATACGATTTCGACCAAGATCCGCTGTGGCACACCGAGGTCAAACCACAGCTGTTCGATGCCATTGCCTGGTACCAATGCGACCACCTAGGTACGCCGATGGAAATGACCGATGAACAGGGCAATGTTGCCTGGGTGGGGCAGTACCGGGCTTGGGGGGAAGTACGTGAAAAGCGCTCAGAGAGCGCCATGCTACAGGGCTTTGCGAACCCGATTCGTTTTCAAGGTCAGTACCATGATGCGGAGAACGGGCTGCACTACAATCGCTTCCGGTATCGTGATCCGGAAACTGGGCGCTATGTTTCAAGGGACCCTTCGGGTTTGAGGGGTGGACTGAATACTTATAGTTACGCTTCCGGGAACCCGTTGCGTTATGTCGACCCCTTGGGATTGAATCCGGTTGTCGGATGTGCGGCAGGTTCTTGGGCCGGGCCAGTCGGGTGTGGTGCAGGAGCATTGATAGGGACGCTTGCAGGTGCTGTTGCGGTAGGGGCAGTTCTTAGCACTTCAGGAGACGCCGCCAAGTCAGAGGATGCAAACCGTGACTTGATTGGACGCAAAATCAGCCCATTGAGTGTTGATATGCCACCGCCTGGAAACTGTCAGCCTGGAGAGCATAGAAAACTGCAAGATGAGGTAAACGCTTGGTGTAAAGGAGGCAAGCGGACTTGCAAGTCGGTTACTGATCCTGTTCTGGCGTCAGAGTTGCGAGAGGTCAATTTGCAGTGTGCGATAGCCCGAGAGGCTGTCAATAATCGTTGTTTCGCCGGTGGTGATGCGACACATAGAGAGCAAGCTATCAGGGCATGGGAGGGAGTAGCATTATGCGAGTCCAAGATACGTTGAAGGCTAGGCAGGCCAGCATCCGAAAATTGGTTGAGACAGCCTTCAAGAAAGAGAATCCACCTGATGCTAGTGAAATCATATCTTCATTGCATTTGGAACCTTTGCAGATTAGGGATTACTTTGCTGGAAAGAGATGGTGGGATATTACTTTGCAGGGGCTGTTTGATGATTATATAGGTGATTCGTCTGCTTGCCTGACATTCATGGCTCCAGCTGGTGTTGAATACTATCTGCCAGCCTACCTGCTGATGGCGGTTGAGCATTATTATGATGGAGGTATTGTTACGGAAGACCTTGCTTATGGGTTGAAGAGGTCGATAATGAGAGATGATTTATATCGTATGAGTCTTTATGGTGTGGAAAAAAAGAAAGCAATTGTTGAGGTTTTGGTTTTTCTTTGGAAGGAGTACGGTGACGAGGAAGCGTTGGAGGCGATGAGGGTTGTTGCTATGCATTGGGGAAGTGACTATATAAAGGCGGGCGGCCAAGAATTAGGGTGACGAAAAAGGTGCGGATTTATTCTTTGTTATAAATGCTGCATGCGCGGGGCCGAAGGGGCCGCGGAACTCAAGCGATGTCGGCTGAATAGCGCAGTCTAATTCGATTGGCTACCCAGCTTGGAAACTTAGGAGCACTAGTCGGCTATGGACGGTCCTCGAATCACAGGAAACGGTGTCGATCAGGTGAGGTGGGGTGGGCCGAAGTTAGGGTGAAAACATAAATCTGTCCCATTTTTTAAGGGCTAATTTTTGTCTAGGGGATCTGATGAAGTGGTTTCTTGTGTTGAGGGTGTTAAGGATTTTTCTGGCGGTTCCGCCTGTTTTGGTTTATCTGTTTTTCTGTTATTTGGCGACGCGTGGAGGAGAGCTCACGCTGCTTGAAGTAATAAGGCATGTGGTTCTTGTTACCGGGCTCGTGCCGCTCTGCTCGTGGCTGCTGGTGATTTTCAAGAGTGCTTCGGCTACGATTTTTAAATCGGTGGTTTTTGCTGTATTGATAACGATGTATCATGTTTTTCTGTTTGCGGTTTCCGCGCATCGCGATGGTTTTTATTATTGGGGGGTACAGCTGGCTGAGTTTGCGGGGTTCTATGTCTTGATTAGGATTGTTAATGGGGGGAGGGTTTTTAGTAGCAATAGATCCGAAGGTAGTTGAGCGCTACGACAACGCCGCTACGGTGGTGGGGAAGATCAGCTGGCAGATTGGTTGATGCTGATTGCTCTAAAGCATGCGGGCAACCAGCCCGGTCGTGTCGAGCCTCGGACCAAAAAAACGAGGACCTCAGGCCTACCCCTTGCTGACCAAACCACGTCGATTAGCAAGGGCAGAGATTAAAAGGATATGGGCATCCGAAGTATGTTAAATGGGTGTTATTCAGGTCTGTCCAGTTTTTGTCCAGGCATTATTTCCCTAAGGTAAATGCTGTTGGGTTAGTTGGTTGCGCGCTAAATTAATGGGGTGGTGTTGAAAGCTGTTATTGTAGTAAGGTTTTTTGTCTCTGTGCTCATTTGCTTGATTTATTTGTTTTTTGTTTTGTGTTGATGTATGGGGGTGATAAGGGGTTTGTGGTTGTGGTGTTCTACGGCTTTTTGGTGGCTGGGCTGATAGCGTTGGTTGCATGGTTGTTAATTATATTTATGGCGCGTCGGGGTTCGGTGTTTCGCCTGCTTTTGTTTGCTGTATTTATTACGGCTTATCATTGTTGTTTGGTCGGCATTGCGGCTCGTGCGGAATTTTTGATTTATTTGCTTTTTCAGCTCGTGGAGATTGCTTTGTTGTTGTGGTTGCTGAATCTGTTTAGGCTTGGAGGAGAAGGTAAATAGCGCTTTGGCGTAAAGTTGATATTTAATTAACGGTTTTGTGTTTTGTGCAGATGGCAACTAATGAAAGCAGACGCGCGGCTTGGCAGTACCGGTATCATTTGATAACCAGTTACACCCACCGCACCGGCCGCGGCCAGCACCTCGAATGGTATGGCAGCGGCCCCCAGGCGATCCGCGAATGGGCCGACGACGGCAGCTTCGAAACCCGCCTGGCCTGGGACACGCACATCCGCCTGACCACCGTGACCGACGCCCATGGCGGCCAGACCCGCCACTACTACGATGCCGAGGGCTACACCTACCGCATCCAGCATGCCGACGGGCGCTCGGAGTGGCTGTTCCGCGACACCCGCAAGAACGTCATCCGCCACTTGCACGCCGACGGCAGCCAGGACCGCTACGTCTACGATGAGCGCAGCAACCGCTTGCAGCACATCCGCGCCGACCACAGCGTGGTGCACTACGCCTACGACGACCAGGACCAGTTGATCAAGCTTCTCGACGCCGAGGGCGGCCTGTGGCTGCGCGACTACGACGCCGCCGGCAACCTGGTCGAGACAGTCGACCCGCTGGGCAACAAGACTGAATTCGCCTACACCTCAACCGGGCAGCTCAAGGCAATCAAGGACGCCAACGGCAACGAGAAAAAGCTGGCGTACAACGCCGCCGGGCAGTTGCTCGAATACACCGACTGTTCCGGCAAGAGCAGCCAGTGGGCCTACGATGAGTTCGGCAGGCTGGTGCAGGCCACCAACGCTCTGGGCGAGCAGATCCAGTACGCCTACAAGGCCGGGCAGCTGGCCAAGGTCACCCACCCGGACCAGTCCGAAGAACGCTTCGAGCGCGATGCCGAAGGGCGGTTGCTGGCCCATGTCGATGCGTTGGATCGGTGTACGACGTGGCGCTATACCCGTGTGGGGTTGCCGAGCGAGCGTGTCGATGCAACAGAGCACACATTGCGCTGTCACTGGGACAAGCTAGGGCGATTGGTCGGCTTGGACAACCAGAACGAAAGCAGGGCGACATTCAGCTACGATGTGGTTGGACGCTTGTTGGCGGAAACCGGTTTCGATGGCCTGGTGAAGCAGTATCACTATGACCCACTGACCGGACGCCTCGCTCATACCCAAGTTGGCCAGCGCCGCATAACCATGCGTTTTGATCGCATGGGCCGTCTGATCGAACGTACTGCCAGCCTGGGTGAACAGGTGGAATCGGAACATTATGCCTACAACGGCAATGGCCAACTGCTACAGGCCCGCAATGCCGCCAGCCTGTTGCAATGGTTCCATGACG
Organism: Pseudomonas entomophila; assembly: GCF_023277925.1. Lineage (NCBI taxonomy): Bacteria > Pseudomonadati > Pseudomonadota > Gammaproteobacteria > Pseudomonadales > Pseudomonadaceae > Pseudomonas > Pseudomonas entomophila. The sequence continues at coordinate 2,379,255 of NZ_CP063832.1, read as the reverse complement.
AAGCCGGCAACATGGTCCGTGAGCATCAGCACTACCTGGCCATTGGCACGCCCATGGTCGCCGTCTGGCAGCATGAATACGATGTGTTGAACCGGCGTGTGGCCACCCTTCGCCCCGATGGCCACAAGGTCAGCTGGTTGACTTACGGCAGCGGACATCTGTTGGGCATGATGCTGGACCATCACGAAATGCTTGCCTTCGAGCGTGACGATTTACACCGGGAGATTGTTCGCCATCAAGGCAACAAGCTCATGCACAAGCAGCAGTGGAGTATGCGTGGGAGGCCGCTGGAACAAGTGATTGGCGGTGCCGATGGCGAAACCACCTTGCTCAAACGAGAGTATGAGTACGACACGGTCGGCCAACTGGCAGGCATTCACGATACGCGTCGTGGGCAATTGACTTATCAATACGACCCACTTGGCCGATTGCTCCAGGCGAACAGTCGCTTGGGGGTTGAAACTTTCTCCTTCGACCCTGCGGGCAACCTTGTTGATGAAGCCCAGCAGCTCAACCGCCCCCTGGAAGAAAATGCCAGAAATGGGAAGTTGATGGACAACCGTTTACGTCAGTTCGACGGCACCCATTTCAAGTATGACGACCGAGGTAACTTGATCCATCGGCTGCGTGAGGGCAAACACGCACACCTGGCCTGGGACCTGTTCGATCGCCTGGCGCATTACAACGATGATCGGCTCAAGGTCGAATACAGCTATGACGCACTCGGGAGACGGTTGCACAAGCACTCCGTTGCTCATCACTGGGACAAACCTGATGCAGGCACTGGCTGGAACCAGATGCAACGGGCCAAACGACAGCGCGAGTTGAAATGCGGTTTTACGCTGTTCGGCTGGGATGGCAACGCGCTTGCCTGGGAGAGTTCCCCGCCGCGCGACGACGGTGATACCGGCAGCACCGTGCATTACCTGTATCTGCCAGGCAGTTTTGTGCCTGTGGCCCAGGCGGTGCGCAATGGCCCGGTTCGCCTGCACAAGCGACCCGACTGGAGTGGGCGTGAGTATGACTTTGAGCAAGATCCCTTATGGCAAACAGACGTGAAACCTCAAGCGTTTGATAGCATCTTCTGGTACCAGTGCGACCATCTGGGCACGCCGATGGAGCTGACGGATGAGGATGGGCACGTGGTGTGGGCGGCGCAATATAAGAGTTGGGGGAATGTTGGAAAAGGGCAATTGGGTGAGACTGGGAGCCAGGGTGTTAGTAATTCAATTCGCCTGCAGGGTCAGTACGAGGACCATGAGACAGCTCTGAGCTTTAACCGTTTTAGGTATTACGACCCAGCGTGTGCTCGCTATATTTCTGCTGATCCAATAGGGTTTCGAGGAGGAGAAAATTCCTACGCTTACGTAAGTGGGAATCCAAATTCTTTTGTTGATCCTATGGGGCTGGAAAAGTGGGACTTTAATGGTAAGGGTGATACAAGTGTGTGCGTCTATTACGATGCGCGTGCATGCCAAACAACCGGCGAGTTGAGTAGATATTACGGGGTCGCTGGTGAGATTTGTCGTGGAAATAATAAAATTGTGAACGGGGCCATTACGACAGGTATTTTGGCGTCATGGGCTAAAGGTAGTACAACGGAGTCGGAGGCGTCGATTTTAAATAAGATTCGCCAGGGTTTGATCGCCAGAGATAGTGAGATGGTTGCTATCCACGGTGTGAGTGGAGTTACCGGTAACATGATCGATGCTTATCATGATTCTTCATTCGAAGCGGCGGGTGTTAGCTCGACATTTTATGGAGGGAATGTGTGGTTCCAGAGAATCTGGCCTAATCCGGTTCCCTTTGACTCTGATGGGAAGTTTTTTCTTGATCCCAGGCAATGGTTGCCTAAGGCAGATGCTGATAAGTCAGTTGGTTGTGCACTAAATTAATGGGGGTTGTGGTGTCGAAAACTATTTTTGCATTAAGAGTTTTTGTCTCTGTGCCCATTTGTTTGGTCTATTTGTTTTTTTGCCTTGTGTTGATACATGGGGGGGATAAAGGATTTGTGGATGTGGTGTTTTACGGTTTTTTGGTGGCTGGATTGATACCGCTGGCTGCATGGTTGTCAGTTATATTTATGGCGCGTCGAGGTTCGGTGTTCCGTCTGCTTTTGTTCGCTGTATTTATTACGGTTTATCATTATTTTTTGGTCGGCATTGCAGCGCATGCGGAATTTTTGATTTATTTTCTTTTTCAAATCGTGGAAATTGCTTTGTTGTTGTGGTTGCTGAGGCTGTTTAGGCTTGGGGGAGAGTAAATGGCGCTGTTAACGTAACGTTGATCTTTAATTGCCGGTTTTGTGTTTCGTGCAGATGGCAACTAATGAAAGCAGACGCACGGCATGGCAGTACCGGTATCACTTGATAACCAGTTACACCCACCGCACCGGCAGCGGTCAGCACCTCGAATGGTATGGCAGCGGCCCCCAGGCGATCCGCGAATGGGTCGACGACGGCAGCTTCGAAACCCGGCTGGCTTGGCAGGAGCGTACCGAGAGGAAAAAGGGGGACCACTGTGATCATCTTGGGGCGCCGTTGGAGTTGACGAACCAACAAGGGGAGGTTGTGTGGGCCCGGCAGCACACGGCGTGGGGAAAGGTGTGGGAGGAACGTACGGAAGGCGCTAGGGGGCATAGGAGACAGCCCCAGAATTGGAGTTGCCATTAAATCCGAATATTTTTGTTCCGGTTGAGTAGCGAGCCTGTATATGTGTGACAATCTTAGTAAGTTGGCGTATTTGATGTTTTGGTTTTCGTTTTTCTGGATCGGCTTGTCTGCCTTGTATGCTAATTCATACTGTAAGAAGAATGGGGTAAATATGAATACGTTTCCTGGTCTGTTTGAATTGTATCGAAGGGTCTTTCGGTTTGAAAGTAAGAGGCTTTCAGTTGTAATTTTGCTGGCTATTCTGGGTGGTGCAACCCTAGCTGTAGGCATGAGTTTTTTAATTTCTTATGCCAAGGGTATTGGTTGCGTTATAAATATAAGGACCTGAAGGTTTATGGCGGTGCGAGAGAATGATTCGTTGGATTCAAGGAGGAAAGCGGTTAGGGTGATGGTTGAGGCCGCCTTTAGGAAAGAGTCAGCACCCAATGTTAGCCATATAGTGGATTCTGCATATCCGGAGCCAATGCAGGTCAGAGAATATTTTTCAGGGAAAGATTGGTGGCTTCTCACATTGAAGGGTTTTTATGATGATTATGTTGGGGATCCATCTGCCTGTCTGACCTTCATGACGCCCCTTGGTATGAAGTATTATCTTCCAGCATATCTTTTGCTAGCTGTTGAGGATTACTACGAGGGTGACGTGCTGACGCTGGAGTTGTCTTCAAGGATGCGTACATATGTCCGTGAGGATGATATTTATGGACTGAGCGCTTTGAATGACGAGCAGAAAAAGGCTGTGGCAGCGGCGATGAGGTTCATCTGGCAAGTATACGAAGATGAGGAGGCTGAGGAGGTTCTGGAAATCATAGAGCAGTGTTGGGGGAAACTTAATTGTTGACTTCACAAATGATTCTTGGGGGGTAATCGCTGTGTGTGATTATATATATTACTTTAGGGAGTTTTCGTTTTATTTTTTCATGATTAGCGGGGCGTTGTTGGTTTTTTATTCTGCCTCGTATGCGAGACGGAAGGGTATAGATTTCAACTCGTTTCTTGGGGTGTTGGAAGTCTATGGGCATATTTTCCGATTTGAGGATAGGAGGTTCTCTTTGATTTTTTTGTTGGTGATGGGGGTTAATATTTGTTTTTGGGTGGTGGCCATAGTGCTCTACCATTGGGGTAAGGCTAAAGGTTGCGCACTGTAGATGCTATGTCCGGCTTGGATTTTAGGTTAGTTATGTGGCGAATGTATTTTCTCTGGATTGTGAAGCTTTTGTTAGCGATTCCGGCAGTTGCGGTGTATTCCTTTTTCTGCTTCTTGGCATCGCATGGAGATGGCCTGACGGGGCTTGAGATTTTCAGGCATGTGATATTGGTTACCGGCTTGATTCCGCTCTGCTCGTGGTGGGCGGTGATTTTCATGAGCACGTCCGCCACGGTGTGGAAAACTGCGTCTATCGCTTTTTTGATAACTGTCTATCATGTTTTTCTCTTTGCGGTTTCTGCGCATCGTGATGGTTTTGAGTATTGGTCTGTTCAGTTCGTTGAGTTTGTAGGGTTTTACATTCTGATTCGGAGCCTTGAAAAAGGTGCAGGCAGAGTTGGAGGGGGAGATCGGTAGGTTTATGTTTTGCTCCGACTGCGGTGGGCGGTTGAATACGAAGGTGGCGTCGGTGCTGTTCGAAATTGCCAGTATGGGAGTGTAGTGTTATGCAAGGAGAAACGATTGGCAGACGGCTGCTCAGTATCCGAAGAGAGGTGGAGGCTGCCTTTGGTAAGGCAGAGCCGCCAGAAGCTGATCAGATTGTAAAATCTCGGTATCCGGAGCCATTACAGATCCGTGATTACTTTGCAGGAAAGTGCTGGTGGGGGCTTAGCCTGAAAGATTTTTGTGAAAACTATGTTGGGGATGAATCCGCTTGTCTCAGTTTTATGGCGCCTGCAGGCATAAAATATTATTTGCCGGCTTACCTGTTGATGGCGACGGAGAGTTACTATGAGGGCGATATCTTGACTCAAATGTTGTCATGGAGCATGCAGGGTTATGTGAAATATGATTCGCACTATGAGTTGAGCTCATTGAGCCTGCCACAGAAAAACGCCGTCGCCAGCGTGATGAGTTTTATCTGGGAAGCGTATGACGACGAGGATGCGGAGGCCGCTTTGGAGACCATAGCGGAATGTTGGCAGATCTCTCCCAAGACAGAATGAAGGTCGAGGAGGGGTCTCTGCGCTCGATCCCCAAGGCGCGCATGCGTTACACCGGACGGCAAGGCAACAGGTGAGTATGTGTCTTGCCATCGACAATCTCTTCGCTGACCAACCTGCCCACCACCGCCGCCAGCGTCACGCCCGGGTGCATCACGCATAGGTAGACCCCCGACACCCCCGGCAGATAGCCAATCAGCGGGATACCATTTTCAGGCATCGGTCGCCAGCCAACGCATGCCGTTTCAAGTTCAAGGCCGCTCAAGCCTTCGAGTTCGCCGCAAATGGCCTCTGCCGTGCGCCGTGCCACCACCTCTGGCTGCTGCTCCGGGCCATCGCCCAGATAATCCTCGGCCGCCAACAGCCAACCCTCTGTCCCTTGCCTGACTTCCATGGCCGCGTTCGAAATGATACCGCGCACCAGCCCGGGCCGGGCGCGGTAGCGGATGAAGATCGCGGGAGAAGGCCCGATGGCAAGTGGTACCCCCAGCGCACCTGCCAGCGCCGTGCAGCCGTTGCCGGCAGCCAGCACCACCCGATCGGCTGCCAGGGGGCCTTGGGAGGTGTTCACGCCCGACAGGGTGTCGCGGTCGAACCTCATACCAAGCACCTGGGTCTGCGTCAGTACCGTGGCGCCATGGGCCTTGGCGCCTGCGATCAGTGCATGGGCTACGGCCACGGCGTCCAGCGCGCCTTCCTGCGGCGCATGCATGGCTTGCTCGGGCGGATGCCGAAGGTTGGGCTCCAGGTCGCGGATCCGTTGCCGGGAAACCACCACCGTGGACGCGGCGTCCGGCTCAGCAAGGGAAAGCTGCGCGTAGCACAGCGAACCCGTCCAGCGCACGGCCAGGCCAGGCAGCTCGCGCTCGAGGCGGCGGTAGTCGTCGATCGCGGCCTTGCGCAGCGGCGCGATGGCTTCGGGCCCGGCAGCGCAGGTGTTGACCCAGGCGAACGAGCGGCCGGTCACGCCCGAGGCGATCTCGCCAGCTTCCACCACCGTCACCCGTGCCCCTTTGCGGGCCAGGTGATAGGCGATTGACGCGCCGACAATACCGGCACCCACCACGATCACCCGCATTCCGTCGCCTTGGCTCATCGCAACCTCCTGTTCGTCGAGGCGCCGATCATACCTCGGGGAGGCAAGCGCCCTGTGCTCTCTCTGCGGATCCACTCGATGGAATTGGGTCGGCTCGATCCACCGTTGATCCCGAAGATGGCATAACGCAATTGGATAGGTTGATGTTTGCGCATGCGAAGCATTACCATTCACACCCTCATTTAATTCCCCTGTCAGGATCCCCACGATGGCGCCGCGCTTCCCGTCCCGCCCAGCCCTGCTGGCGCTCTGCTGTTCCGTCACCTTGATGGCGCAGGCCGCCGAGCCGATCCAGCTCGAGGCCACCGACGTCAACGCCGACGCCGTCAAACCCGCCCCGAACGCATTGCCCGAGGCCTTCGCCGGTGGCCAGGTCGCCCGTGGCGGGCAGATGGGCGTGCTGGGCAACCAGGACAACATGGACGTGCCGTTCACCCTGACCAGCTACACCTCGAAGCTGATCGAGGACCAGCAGGCCGAGGACATCGGCGATGTGCTGGCCAACGACCCGTCGGTGCGCGAGTCGTATGGCTTCGGCAACCAGTCCAAGGTCTTCGTGATCCGTGGCCTGCCACTGGCGGGCGACGACATTGCCTTCAATGGCCTGTACGGGATCCTGCCGCGCCAGATCATGTCCACCGACGGGGTGGAACGTGTGGAAGTGTTCAAGGGCCCCAATGCCTTCCTCAACGGCGCGAGCCCGACCGGCACTGGCCTGGGCGGCAACGTCAACCTGCAGCCCAAGCGCGCCGGCGACACCCCGACCCGCCGCTACACCCAGGACATCAGCAGCGACGGGCGCATCGGCGAGCACCTGGACATCGGCCAGCGCTTCGGCGAGGACAACCGCTTCGGCGCGCGCCTGAACCTCAGCCAGCGCGAAGGCGAAACCGCCGTCGACGACGAGGACCAGCGCACCAAGCTGTTCGTCGCCGGCCTGGACTACCGTGGCGACGACTTCCGTCTTTCCACCGACTTCGGCTACCAGAAGCAGCGCATCAACCACCTGCGCAACTCCGTGCGCCCCGGCACCGCCACCAAGGTGCCCACCGCGCCGGACGCCAGCCACAACTACGGCCAGGACTGGACCTATAGCGAGTCGGAAGACACCTTCGGCATGGTCCGTGGCGAATGGGACCTGAACGAAAGCTGGACCGCCTACCTCGCCGGTGGCGCCCGCCACACCCGCGAGCACGGCACCTACGGCACGCCGGTGCTGGTGGGCAACAGCGGCACGGCCACCCTCGGTGGCTCGGACATCGTCCACGGCGAAGACAACACCAGCTTCAGCGCCGGCCTCAATGGCCGTTTGCAGACCGGCCCGGTCAGCCACCAGATCGCCCTGGGCGCCAACACGATGTGGACCCAGGCGGAAAACGCCTACACCTTCTATCGCTCGACCACCGGCAACACCAACATCTACAACACCGGCAAGTTGCCCCGGCCCACCGATGTCAGCATGACCGGCGGCGACATGGGCGACCCCGGCGTGACCGGGAAAACCCGCAACCGCAGCATCGCCTTGTCCGACACGCTGGGCCTGTTCGATGACCGCCTGTTGCTGACCTACGGCATACGCCGCCAGCAACTGCGCGTGGAGAACTACTTCTACGACGGCACCACCCCTAACAGCCCCAGCAACCCTTCCAAGGACGGCAGCCGCAACGGTCCTGCCTACGACGAGGGAATCACCACGCCGGTCTACGGCATCGTGTTCAAAGCCACCGACAGCGTCTCGCTGTACGCCAACCGTATCGAAGGCCTGGCCCAGGGCCCGACTGCGCCGACTAACGTGGTAAACGCCGGCGAGATGTTCCCGCCAGGGCGCACCAAGCAGCTCGAGGCTGGTATCAAGCTCGACAAGCAGACCTACGGCGCCAACCTCGCCGTGTTCCGCATCGAGAAGCCGTCGGACGGCTACACCCTCGGCAACCGCTTCATCCGCGATGGCGAGCAGGTCAACAAGGGCATCGAGCTGAGCGTGTTCGGCGAGCCCATCGACGGCCTGCGCCTGATGGCTGGCGGCACGCGCATGACCTCGGAGCAGAAGAAGACCCTCAACGGCACCAACGACGGCAACCACGCCATCGGTGTGCCGACCTTCCAGCTCAATGCCAGTGTGGATTGGGATGTGCCAGGTGTGCCGGGCCTGGCGCTCAATGCCCGCATGCTGCGCACCGGTGGCCAGTTCGTCGATGCCGCCAACAACCTCAGCCTGCCGACCTGGAACCGCTTCGACGCCGGCGCCCGTTACAAGCTGAAGCTGGCCGAGAAGGACCTGACCTTGCGGGTGAACGTAGAGAACATCACCGACAAGAACTACTGGGCCTCGGCCAACGGCGGCTACATGACCCAGGGCGATCCGCGGTTGGTGAAATTCTCCGGCACTATCGATTTCTGACGCGGCCTTACCTGATGGAGCGGCCGTGCGACGACCCTGTGGGGCTCGCACGGCAGACCGCTATCGCCCCTGAACCGCCACGGCAGCTTAATCGTCGAAACCCTGTTCCAGTTCGAGCCCGTATTGAAACATCGCCATGTCCATGATCCGCGCGGTAGGGTATTGACGCTCAAGGCGTCCGGTGTGCAGGGGCAGGGGAGGAACGGCGAGTTCCTCGACCAGTTCCGCCAACGCGGCAAGGCCTTTGCCACTGGCATTGGTGATGGAGGAACGGCGAGGGAACAGATCGCGGCATGCCGCGATATAGAAGCGATCGAGTGCCGGACACTCACCCCAGACGCCCATCAGGATCTTGGTCTTGAGGGTGTTCGTCCAGGAGACGTTGGTCGCCAGGGACTCCATGGAGCCCAGCACGGAATCCAGCAGTTTCTGATGTTGGGCTCGATGTGGGTTGTCAGGTCCGAAGTCTTCCAGCGAGAGCTCCAGCAACTCGGCACCCTGACCTTCGAAGAGCAGCTTGGCCAAGGCCTTCATCAGGTCCAGGTTGCTGTTCTGCAGCAGCCCCGAGGAGCCCCGGAACATGCCCCAGTTCGCCAGGTAGAAACCGATGTGCAGCGCGGTCGTCTCCAGCTGTGTTTTCGATGTCAGATCGGACCAGTGGGTGCGGGAATCGTCCCAGATGTACTCATAGAGAAATTCCCAGGCTTTGAGCCTTGGATAGAGATTACCTGGCGCCGGCTGGATGTTGCTGTAGTAGGCCTTGGCGTAGTGGTGCACATCAAAAGTCATCGGGCAACCTCCTGTCGCGATTTGGGAGGTGGCATTCTAGGAGCGCATGGTTCGCTAGTCGACAGTTGCGGCAGGCTCGGATGACCCGTGACTTACCATGTCGCTATCAGGGGTAGTCAGATGCTCGATCCGTAACGAAGCCACCGTGTTGTGTTGACCGCACTGGCCCGTTCGCCGGCAAGCCGGCTCCTACCTGTGCGGCTTGGCATCTATGGGGTAGCTGTAGGAGCGGGTTTACCCGCGAACACCGGCGACGCCGGTGCCATACACAATGTGGCCTGCTTCGTGTCACTCGGGCCGCTGCTGTACATCGTGGTCAAGGGGCTTTCGGGTAGGCGCGGGGCATGAAGAACCGAGTAAACAACTCAGACTGTGACTTGATATTCAGCTTGGCGTAAATGTTGCGGCGGTGAACTTTGATCGTTTCCGCCGAGAGCGCAAGCTTGCCGGCTATCTCCTTGTTGGAGAACCCGCTCAACAGCAGCCTGAGCACATCGCTTTCCCGCGTCGTCAACTGCGCACCCAGCTGGGCCAGCGTTTCTTGCCGTGGCGCTGGCTCGGCAAGGTTTTTCTCGGCATCGCTTTCAAAGCTCATGCGCTGGTGCATCAAGGCTGTCACCCAGGGCTTGATGATGTCGAGAATGGTGATTTGCTCTTGGGTGAAGCGCACCTTGCTACCGATGGAAATGCACAGCGTCCTGTCGGCGTCGAGCTGCACGTTGTACTGTGCCTCATCCACCGAGATGTACTGGGCAAAGTACTGGTGGTAGTACTCGGTCTCTAAGAAGTACTCCGGCGCGATATCCAGCAAATGGAAGAAACCGCTCTGCGGGTGCTCTCGGTTGGCGATGTAGAACGGGTCCAGCAGATACAGCTCCGTCACATAGCGGTGAATGAACGCATCCACTTCTTCGGCATCGGCCACTTCAGGCAGGCTCACCACTTCCACGTGCTGGCTGCCGAAAATCAACACCACCCAGTTGTCGATCTGCACGTATTCATTCAACACCCGAACCAGCGAACTCCAGAACTCCGGCCGGTTCAGTTGCATGATCAGCTTGCCGATTGTTCGGTGCCACGCCAGTCCATGGAGGTCGAACGGCATTTTCTACCCCTTTTGGGTTAAGGATGCGTAGGCCAGAGGTAAGTATTTCGAGGTATTTACTCTCCGGGTATGGCCGGTATAGTCGGTGTCAAGGCTTGGGATGGCCATGAGACAACAATCGTCTGGACAAGGATGTTGCATGAGAACGTCACGTTTGCGAACCCTTTTTTCGGCCTCGCTGCTCTGCGCGGCGATCAGCACCTCGGTGGCGGCCGCCGAGCCCGGGGTGCACCTGTACAACTGGTTCGGGCTGCTGGCGCCGGAGACCCCGAAGGCCTTCGAGCAGGAAACCGGCACCCGCGTGCACATGGACGCGTTCGACAGCGCCGACATCATGCAGAGCAAGGTCATGGCCGGGCGCACCGGGTATGACGTGGTGGTGGCGACCTCCAACGTGTTGCCCACCCTGATCGCAGCCGGCGTGCTTCAGCCGCTGGACCGTGCGCAGTTGGGGAACCTTGCGCATATCGACCCGGACATCCTCGCCCAGCTGGCGGTCAATGACCCCGGCAACCGCTACGCGGTGCCCTACCTGTGGGGTACCACCGGCATTGGCTACGACATCGACAAGGTCAAGGCGGCATTGGGTGATCAGGCGCCGGTGAACAGCTGGGACCTGATCTTCAAGGAAGAGAACATCAGCAAGCTGAAGGCGTGCGGCGTGGCGATGCTCGACTCGCCCAGCGAGATCATCTCGATTGCCCTGAACTACCTGGGCCTGCCCAGCAACAGCAGCAACCCCGCGGATTACCAGAAGGCACAAGACCTGCTGATGAAAATCCGCCCGTACGTGCTGTATTTCGACTCGTCGCGCATCGACACCGACATGGCCGACGGCAATATCTGCGCGGTGGTGGGCTGGGCCAATGGCGCCCTGGCCGCGCAGGCGATCAACGAGAAGAACAACACCGGGCGCCGGATCACCTACAGCCTGCCCCGTGAAGGTGCGCTGGTGTGGTCGGAAAACCTGGTGCTGCTCAAAGATGCGCCCCACCCCAAGGAGGGCCTGGCGTTCATCAATTACATGATGCGCCCGGAAGTGATTGCCAAAACGTCGAACCACACGCTGTACCCCAACGGCAACAAGGACGCCACCCAGTTCGTCGATCAGGCACTGCGGGACAATCCCTGGATCTATCCCGACAAAAAGACGGTCGCCACGCTGATTCCACTCGAGCCACTGCCGTTGAAACTCGAGCGAATCCGCACACGGGTCTGGACCAAAGTGAAAAGTGGCGTTTGACCTGACCTGAAGTTTCGCCTGCAGCCCGATGCCTGCCTCCGTATTCAGGGAGGCAGTGGTTTCGTGCGCCTAATCCTTGGCTTATGTAGAGAGGGAACAGCGGATGTTCAGCCCAACTCGGCAGACCCACTTCAGCTTGACCATCGACGGTGTAGAACATGGACTCCACGTACTCGCGTTCAGCGGAGAAGAGGCCATCAGCAGGCCGTACTTCTTCAATGTGGAACTGGTCGGCGAACGGGCTGACCTGGACCTCGACAGCCTGATCGACCGCGAGGCGTTCCTGGCCTTCGACAGCCAGGGCAATGGGGTTCATGGGCGGGTCTACCACATTGCCCAATGTGGTGAAGACTCGCGCTACAAGTTGGCCCTGGTGCCGCAACTGTCCTACTTGCGCCACCGCATCAACCAACGGATCTATCAACGGTTATCGGTGCCAGAAATCGTTGCCTTGATATTGGAAGAGCACGGGATCCTGGGCGATGCCTACCGGCTTGAGCTACGGGCGAATTACCGCGCACGCGACATCTGCACCCAGTACGACGAAACGGACCTGCATTTTGTCCAGCGCCTGTGCGAAGAGGAGGGTATCCACTTCCACTTTCAACACAGTGCGCGGGGGCACGTGCTGGTGCTGGGCGATCACCAGTGCGCCTTTACCAGAAATGGCATTCCGACGGCCTACAGGCAAGCGCCCGACAGCGTCGCCGACGAGCCGGTGATCAAGCACCTGATGGAGCGCCACCACGCGGCCTGTCGCCGAACGGAAGGGCACAGTGACCAGCCGCGCTTGGCCAGTGGCCATGTGCTGGAAATCACTGGCCATCCGCACAACGCGTGGAACGCCCCCTGGTTGCTGACCCAGGTTATCCATGAAGGCCGCCAGCCACAGTTGTCCGGTGAACACCTCGCCACTGGCAACGAGGGCGAATTTTATCAGGGCTACCGTAATCGCTTCACGGGGTATGCGTGGCACGCGAGCTACCGTCCGCCGTTGGCTCACAGGAAGCCCCAGGTGTCCGGTAACCAGACTGCGGTGGTCGTTGCCGTGGAGGATGAGGCGGCGCGCAGTGATCGGCGCCTGGCCAGGGTCAAGGTCGAGTTCCCCTGGGACCGCGAAGAGCGCGTTGGCGACACGCGCAGTTGCTGGCTGAAGCTGGTCTCCGATTGGCATTGCCAAACCACGCCGCCCCGGACGGGGATGGAGGTCAGGGTGACTTTTCTTGAAGGTGATCCCGATCAGCCGCTGATCAGTGGTTGCGTGTGCTGCAGCTGTCAGGGGCGGGGATTGGATGGCGTTAGTACGGGCCAATGACTATTGGCTTGGATCTGTGAGGTATTGAAATGCAGTTGATGCATGGGGCCGGCTATACATCCCCATGCAAGCCTTCTGCATCCTGCCAATACAGGGTTCGCTCGAATTGAAAGCTGATCAGGAAGCGTGAGCCTGCCCGCGCAATGGCATTGGCAATCTTGTCCAGGTCCGCCATGGGTGAATGCGCTTGCGGCCCAGGCCCTTTGATCCTGATGCTGCAACGCGTGGCGACCTGGAAGTCGAGCCCTTTGGTGTCTTCGGCATAAAGAGCGTGGTCGGTGATGTCGAAGTCGGCGGTGAGGCTAAGCCATGACGCGAAACAGGCTTCCAGGTTGTCGATTGAGTGTGTGAGTTCAATCGCCCCGGCTTCTTTCAGTGCGTTTGCCAGCGTTGATGCGTCAAGTGCCGCATCAGCTTCCAGGAACAGATCAAGGCTCATTGACGTTACCCTCGGCCGACGCTTCAAAGCGCTGGGCGACCCAGCATTCCGCCCCCAGGTGCAGGTAGGTGCCACCCAGCCGCCATAGTTCGAAGTAGGCGGAAAAGTCGATGTCCAGTGCAATCAGCGGCGCGGCGATGTACCAGGCCAGCCCATAGTCTGCCGCGATGCCATACCAGGCCTCGAACAATGCATAGTCGGCGGCGGTATGGCAGTTGGCGGCTTGGCGAACCGCATCGCCCAATGCTTCGCTGGCCCAGGTGCCCGGTATATCGAAGTTGTCGATGGCCTTGAGGTCTGCCATGGGTGTGCAGATCACCCGCGCATTGCGAGTCAGGGCCATCAGCTCTGCATCACCCGTGCGCTCGAAAAAGTCGGCTTGTACATCCAGCCAACGCCGGGCGGCGGCTGCCAGTTGTTCGGGGGTGCCACGTTGCGAAGGGAGCAGATAAAGGTAGGGAAGCGTGCCGGCGGCCAGCACTTCGAGCGTGCGCCTGGCCAGTTCGGGGGCGTGCTCGAAACCTTCGAGGATGGTGGCCACCTCGTGTGGCTGGCCATGCGCCTTGAACAACGCGATGAACTGGGATTTGTCGATATCGCTACGGCCGTCGACCAGGGCGCGCCAGTCATCCAGCAGGGAGGTGTCCATACAGCTTCCTTGGTTATAGGCGCAGGCATTGAGCATTGGTTGTTGCAACAGGGTAGCGATGGTTATTGACCGACACACGCCTTGATCAGCCGACGGTGCTCACTCAGTGCATGGTTGAAGTCGCTGAGGTTGAAGCTCACCGCTTTGCTGTCTGGATACCAGTGCATGGAAGCACCCACTTCCAGCCCGCCGGTGGCGCTGTGCCCGAACCGCCGCCAGTGCACGGTATCGTCGTCGATCACCTGTTCGGTCATCAGCGCGAAGCAGTCGAAGTTCATGTCGTCGCTGCACACCAGCAGCGGTACCAGGGTGGAGGTGCCATCCGCGGCGGGGAGGATGCGCCGGTTGGCGAGGGCGTCTTCTTCCTCGTCCAGCAACCACATCAAGGACAGGCCGCTGCGTTCGAGATCAGGTTGGTCCAGATGCTTGGCCAGCCAGACCTCGATGGGCACATCATCGATGGCCAACCAGGCACAGGTGCTGCGGGAAAAACAGGCTTTGTGGCAGATGGCGGTGAGGCGGTGGTGCATGGGGCTTCCCTGGCGTGGTGTGAAGCGGTCGTGATACAGGAAATGCTTGCCGATGCCAATGTCATCGTCGAACAACACCCTTGTGGGAGCGGCCTTGCCGACGCCTCGGCAAGGCCGCTCCCACAGGGCCCGCATGCACCAGTGAAATCAGTGCTTCATCCCCAACTCCGCATCATCCATCAGCGCCTTGGCCAGCGCGCTCAGGTAATACGACGCCCAGATCAGTTGAGGCTTGTCCTCCATGATCCCGGTGATGGTCAGGTCGCACACGCAGCCCATCAACTCCGAAGCCTGTTCCCGTGCATGCTGGCACGGGATGCCGGATTCGATGCAGAACAGCGGGTCGGTATGCTTTGCACCCTGGTAGAACTTGGTCTTGCCCACGGTGGTGTGGGGTGTGGTGTCGTCTGTGCTCATTGCTCGATCTCCCTGAAAGTCTCGATGCCTGGCCTGGCCCATTCGCCGGCAACGCCGGCTCCTACAGGCGAATCGCGCCCCAGGTAGGAGCCGGCCTTGCCGGCGAACAGGGCCCGCCCAGGCAACTCACGACATACCGGCTTAATGCAACGTCGGAGGCTCCACCTGCGGCATCTGCACCTGAATCAACGCCGATTCGAGCAGCACCCGCAGCGCCTCCATTTCATGCATGGCGGCCATGACCAGAATCGACACGGGCGACTTTGGATGCAGCAGAACAGCCTGATGTGCCACGGTCTGCGCGCAGAGAGCGTACTCCGTGGCCTGGATGATGGTGTCTTCGAGGGAGTGGTGGTTGTGGGGTGGATCGGGGACGATCTTTAACATGTTGAGCTCCTATATCCCTAAAGGAGCCACCACCTGCCCGCTGTCAAACAGAAGGGTGGCAGCTGTACGTGGGTTGACAGACCGGCGGACATAGGAAGTTCCGGCGCACGCAAGCGTGCCCGCACGTACAGCTGCCATTGAAGGTGCTGCATATCCTAGTACCGTCGCGGCCTGTCAAAGCCGGTCGCTGGATTCAGCGACTTGCCGAGAGTAGGACGATGTTTGAGTGGTCGCAACGGGAAAAGGCTTGTGGGAGTATGTTTGGGAAATGGACTACACGAAAGGGGTTTAATCTGACTTTGGTCGATAGCTTGAGCGGTTCAAGGTTGCTTGGCATCATCAAGGTTTGAGTTTCACGTCAGCAGTTTTCTTTTTGATGTCAATGTGACATCATTGTAATTTGAGTGCTACAAAATGTTGCGGTGTCGCGCAAAGGGTGGGCTTATACAAGTGTATTGGCTCGCGATGAGTAATGCATTAAAGGGCTATTATGTTTTTTTTGATTATTGGTGCAATTGTCATAAGCATTTTTTCGGTTGGTTTGGCAATTCATTATGCTGTTTTGTTAAAGAGTCAGGCGCAAGAGTCATGTCAGGAGAAAGAAGTTTATCCGTTCAGTCCTTTTTTAATTGGATGGGGTGCGGTGTGTGTAGTTGGGTTGGTAGTGCTAATTTTTTTTGGATTTGTTGATGAGGATTTCGAGTTGGCGTCGAATATGGGGCAGATCGGCGATTTTGTTGGTGGCTTGACAAATCCGGCTTTAAGTTTTATTGGTTTGATAGTTCTTTTGAGGACGACTATTATACAGTCCGGAGAGGCCAGGAAGACAACGAAACTTTTAAAGTCTCAGCAAGAGCTTATGGAAAAAGAGAAGTTTGAAACTACATTTTTTCTTTTGCTTGACAAGCTGGAGTCGTATTGTGAGATTCATCTCAGAGTGGAAAAAAACAACTTAACCGTTGAGAAGCAAAAGTCTAAATGGGTTTATTCTGTTTTTGAGAAATTGAAGTCTGAGAGTGTAAGGGGTCAAGTTAGGTTAAGTCGAGAATTTTTGAAGGAAAAAATCTCTACTGATATGTTGATAGGGTTTTCAAATAGAGCGTTGCGTGTTATGAGGTTTGTTGATCGCGCCAAGGTTTCAAAGGGTTTGAAGTCCTCGTATATGAATATACTTCGAGACTCACTTCATCCCGGAGAGCGAATCGTCTTGGCTGCGTATAGTTATGTGAATTGTAGGCATTCAAGAATGCTTATAAGGAAATGGGGGTTGGTTGGTACAATTAAGTCTCACTGCTTTAGTTGTCCGGCTTTGCAGCGATATTTTCAAAGTAAATCCTTGGGCTAATAGTTTTTTTGTGGTTATTTTGTTTGTTTATGGTTTCTAGGTTTTCTGGGGCTTTTGGGGCGCGTATGGCAGAGTGCTTAATGGCGCCACTGAGGTGATTGTTATTTTGGTATGAATTTGTATTCTCTGATTTCGGAAAATGGCTGTTATCTGGTTTGTTGATTTTCCTTGTATTTTTCGATTAATGGTTATCAATGAAGGCCGCCTCCAACAACTGCCTCGTATACCCATGCTTCGGCTCATGAAATATAGCCCCCGCATCCCCCTGCTCAACCACCTGCCCATGCTTGATCACCATCAACTGATGACTCAACGCCTTGACCACCGCCAGGTCATGGCTGATAAACAGATAAGTCAGGTTGTACTTAACCTGCAAATTCCGCAAAAGCTCAACCACCTGCCGCTGCACCGTCCGATCCAGCGCCGAGGTCGGCTCATCCAGCAGAATCAACGCCGGCTTCAACACCAACGCCCGAGCAATCGCAATCCGCTGCCGCTGCCCGCCGGAAAACTCATGGGGATACCGATGCCGCGTCCGAGGGTCCAGCCCCACTTCCTCCAACGCCGCAACAATCGCCGCTTCCTGCTCAGCCGGCGTGCCGATCTTGTGAATCCGTAACCCCTCGCCAACGATATCCGCCACGCACATGCGCGGGCTCAGGCTGCCAAAGGGGTCCTGGAACACCACCTGCATCTCCCGCCGCAGCGGCCGTACTTCCTTCTGGTTCAGCCCTTCAAGATCCTGCCCATGGAAGCGAATCCCGCCCTTGCTGGAGATCAACCGCAAGATGGCCAGCCCCAAGGTGGACTTGCCCGAGCCACTCTCGCCAACGATGCCCAGCGTCTGCCCCTGGGGCAGGCTGAAGTTCACCCCGTCCACGGCCTTCACATGGTCCACGGTGCGGCGCAGCAGCCCCTTCTTGATCGGGAACCACACCTTCAGGTCCTTCACCTTCAGCAACGGCGCCCCTTCGGCGTTCGCAGCCGGTGCCCCGCTGGGCTCGGCGTTGATCAGCATCTGCGTATACGGATGCTGCGGCTTGCTGAACAGCGTGGCGCAATCGGCCTGCTCGACGATCTTGCCGCACTGCATCACGCACACGCGGTGGGCGATGCGGCGCACCAGGTTGAGGTCGTGGCTGATCAGCAGCAGGGCCATGCCAAGGCGCGCCTGCAACGACTTGAGCAGGTCGAGGATCTTCAACTGCACGGTCACGTCGAGCGCCGTGGTGGGCTCGTCGGCGATCAGCAGTTCGGGTTCGTTGGCCAGGGCCATGGCGATCATCACCCGCTGACGCTGGCCACCGGACAGCTCATGGGGCAGGGCTTTCAGGCGCTTCTGCGGCTCGGGAATGCCGACCAGCTCCAGCAGCTCCAGGGTGCGCGCCGTGGCGGCCTTGCCGGTGAGGCCCTTGTGCAGCAAGAGGATCTCGTTGATCTGCTTCTCGATGCTGTGCAGCGGGTTCAGCGAGGTCATCGGCTCCTGGAAGATCATCGCGATGCGGTTGCCGCGAATACGCTGCATGGGCTTTTCGCCCAGGTGCAGCAAGTCCTTGCCTTGGTAATGGATGGTGCCAGAAGGATGCCGCGCCAGCGGGTAGGGCAGCAGGCGCAGGATCGAGTGGGCGGTCACCGACTTGCCCGAGCCGCTTTCGCCGACCAGGGCCAGGGTCTCGCCCTTGCGGATGTCGAAGCTGATGCCGTCGACCACGCGGTTGACCTGCTCGCCAGTGACGAACTCCACCGCCAGGTCGCGGACTTCGATCAGGGTGTCTTGGCTCATGTCATTTCCTCGGGTCGAAGGCGTCGCGGGCGGATTCGCCGATGAATACCAGCAGGCTCAGCATCACCGCCAGCACGGCGAAGGCGCTGATGCCCAGCCACGGGGCTTGCAGGTTGGACTTGCCCTGGGCCACCAGTTCGCCCAGCGAGGGGGAGCCGGCGGGCAGGCCGAAGCCGAGGAAGTCCAGGGCGGTGAGGGTGCCGATGGCGCCAGTGAGGATGAACGGCATGAAGGTCATGGTCGAGATCATCGCGTTGGGCAGGATATGCCGGTACATGATCGGGCCGTTGCGCATGCCCAGGGCGCGGGCGGCGCGCACGTATTCCAGGTTGCGCCCGCGCAGGAACTCGGCGCGCACCACGTCCACCAGGCTCATCCACGAGAACAGCAGCATGATGCCCAGCAACCACCAGAAGTTGGGCTGCACGAAACTGGCAAGGATGATCAGCAGGTACAGCACCGGCAGGCCGGACCAGATCTCCAAAAAGCGCTGGCCGGCCAGGTCGACCCAGCCGCCGTAGAAACCCTGCAGGGCGCCGGCGATCACGCCGACGATGGAGCTGGCGATGGTCAGCGTCAGGGCGAACAGCACCGAGATGCGGAAACCGTAGATCACCCGGGCCAGCACGTCGCGGCCCTGGTCGTCGGTGCCCAGCAGGTTGTCGGTGGAGGGCGGCGCGGGGGCGGGCACTTTCAGGTCGTAGTTGATGCTCTGGTAGCTGTAGGGGATCGGCGCCCACAGCACGAAGGCGTCTTTCTTCTCAAGCAGCTCGCGGATGTAGGGGCTCTTGTAGTTGGCCTCCAGCGGGAACTCGCCGCCGAAGGTGGTCTCCGGGTAGCGCTTGAAGGCGGGGAAGTACCACTCGCCGTCGTAGCGCACGGCGATGGGCTTGTCGTTGGCGATGAACTCGGCGCCCAGGCTGAGCACGAACAGCACCAGGAAGATCCACAGCGACCACCAGCCGCGGCGGTTGGCCTTGAAGCGCTCGAAGCGCCGGCGATTGAGGGGGGAGAGGGCCATGTCAGTGCTCCCGGCTGGCGAAGTCGATGCGTGGATCGACCAGGGTGTAGGTGAGGTCGCCGATCAGCTTCACCACCAAACCGAGCAGGGTGAAGATGAACAAGGTGCCGAACACCACCGGGTAGTCGCGGTTGATCGCCGCTTCGAAACTCATCAGGCCCAGGCCGTCGAGGCTGAAGATCACCTCGATCAGTAGCGACCCGGTGAAGAAGATGCCGATGAACGCCGAGGGGAAGCCGGCGATCACCAGCAGCATGGCGTTGCGGAACACATGGCCGTAGAGCACGCGGGTGCGGCTCAGGCCTTTGGCCTTGGCGGTGACCACGTACTGCTTGTTGATCTCGTCGAGGAAGCTGTTCTTGGTCAGCAGGGTCATGGTGGCGAAGTTGCCAATCACCAGCGCGGTGATGGGCAGTACCAGGTGCCAGAAGTAGTCAAGCACCTTGCCGGTGGTACTGAGCTCGTCGAAGTTGTTGGAGGTCAGCCCGCGCAGCGGGAACCAGTCGAAGTAGCTGCCGCCGGCGAACAGCACGATCAGCAGGATGGCGAACAGGAACGCGGGGATGGCGTAGCCGACGATGATCGCCGAGCTGGTCCACACGTCGAAGTGGCTGCCGTGGCGCACCGCCTTGGCGATCCCCAGCGGGATCGACACCAGGTACATGATCAGCGTGCTCCATAGCCCCAGCGAGATGGACACGGGCATCTTCTCGGCGATCAGGTCGATGACCTTGGCGTCGCGGAAGAAGCTGTTGCCAAAATCCAGCTGGGCGTAGTTCTTGACCATGATCCACAGCCGCTCGGGCGCGGATTTGTCGAAGCCGTACATGCGCTCGATCTCGGCGATCAGCGCCGGGTCCAGCCCTTGCGCACCACGGTAGTTGGAACCGGCCACCGACACTTCGGCGCCGCCGCCGGCGATGCGGCTGGTGGCCCCTTCGAAGCCTTCGAGCTTGGCGATCATCTGCTCGACCGGGCCGCCGGGGGCGGCCTGGACGATGATGAAGTTGATGATGAGGATGCCGAACAGCGTGGGGATGATCAGCAGCAGGCGCCGCAGGATATAGGCCAGCATGTCAGTTGGCCTCTTGCGGTGCGGGGGCTTGGGTCACTGAGGGCGTGACGTCGGGCTTGATCCACCAGGTGTCGATGCCGATGTCGTACTTGGGCGACTTGTCCGGGTGGCCGATGTGGTTCCAGTAGGCTACGCGGGAGGTCTTGATGTGCCAGTTGGGGATCACGTAGTAACCCCACAGCAGCACACGGTCCAGGGCGCGGCAATGGTCGATCAGGCTCTGCCGGGAGTCGGCGTTGATCAACTGCTCCACCAACTGGTCGATGGCAGGATCGCGCAGGCCGATGAAGTTGCGGCTGCCGGGGTTGTCAGCGGCGGCGCTGTTCCAGTATTCGCGCTGCTCGTTGCCGGGCGAGTTGGATTGCGCGAAGCCACCGACGATCATGTCGTAGTCGCGCGAGCGCAGGCGGGTGATGTACTGCGACACGTCCACGCGGCGGATCTCGAGGTTGATGCCAAGGTCGGCGAGGTTGCGCTTGAACGGCAGCAGCACGCGCTCGAACTGGGTCTGGGCCAGCAGGAACTCGATGGTCAGTGGCTTGCCATCCTTATCCACCATCTTGTCGTCGACGATCTTCCAGCCGGCTTCCTGCAGCAGCTTGTAGGCCTGGCGCTGCTGCTCGCGGATCATGCCGCTGGCGTCGGTGACGGGGTTGTGGAAGGCGCTGTTGAACACCGCGTCCGGCACCTTGCCGCGCAGCGGTTCGAGGATCTTCAGCTCGGCGGGCGTGGGCAGGCCGCTGGCGGCCATCTCGGAGTTCTCGAAGTAGCTGCCGGTGCGGGTGTAGGCACCGTTGAACAGCTGCTTGTTGGTCCACTCGAAGTCCATCAGCAGGCTAATGGCGTGGCGCACGCGGGCGTCCTGGAACATGGGTTTGCGCAGGTTGAAGATGAAGCCTTGCATGCCCACCGGGTTGCCGTTGGGGATCTCTTCCTTGATCAGCCGGCCATCGCGCACGGCGGGCACGTCGTAGGCGGTGGCCCAGTTCTTCGCGCTGACTTCCAGGGCGTAGTCGAACTGGCCGGCCTTGAGGGCTTCGAGGGCGACGGTGTTGTCGCGGTAGGCGTCGAAGGTCATCACGTCGAAGTTGTAGAAGCCGCGGTTGATCGGCAGGTCCTTGGCCCAGTAGTCCTTGACCCGCTCGTAGCGGATCGAGCGGCCGGCCTTCACCTCGGCGACCTTGTACGGGCCGCTGCCCAGGGGGATTTCCAGGTTGCCGCGGTTGAAATCGCGGCTTTCATACCAGTGTTTGGGCAGTACCGGCAGCTGGCCGAGGATCAGCGGCAGCTCGCGGTTGTTGCTGTGCTTGAACTTGAACAGCACCTTGAGCGGGTCTTCGGCGACCACTTCGGCGACGTCGGCGTAGTACTGGCGGTACAGCGGCGCGCCGTCCTTGATCAGGGCGTTGAAGGTGAACACCACGTCTTCGGCGCGCATCGGGTGGCCGTCGTGGAAGCGCGCTTCGGGGCGCAGGTAGAAGCGCACCCAGCTGTTGTCGGGGGCTTTTTCGATCTTGCCGGCCACCAGGCCGTATTCGGTGAAGGGCTCGTCCAGGCTCTGGCGCATCAGGGTGTCGTAGATGCTGCCGACGTTGTCGGCGGGCACGCCCTTGTTGATGAACGGGTTGAGGCTGTCGAAGCCGCCGAAGCTGGACTGGCGGAAGGTGCCGCCTTTCGGTGCGTCGGGGTTGACGAAGTCGAAGTGCTGGAAGTTGGCCGGGTATTTCGGCGCCTCGCCGTACAGGGTCAGGGCGTGTTGCGGGGCGGCCAGGGCCGGGAGCGTGAGGCAGGCCAGCAGCAGGCCGCCGGCCAGGCGGCGCAGGGTGGGCGTCATTTGGCTTTCTCCGAAGTCTTCTTGATCCACCAGCTGTTCAGCCCGAGGGTGTAGGGCGGCGTGGTGACGAAGGCGAACCGGTTGCGGTAGGCCAGGCGGTGATTGTCGAGGTACCAGTTGGGGATCATGTAGTACTGCCATGAGAGCACGCGGTCCAGGGCGCGCGCGGCGGCAATCTGGTCATCGCGGCTGCGGGCGGCGAGCAGGGTGTCGAGCAGGTGGTCGACCACCGGGTCCTTCACGCCAGCATAGTTCTTGCTGCCCTTGGTGGCGGCCTGGCTGGAGTGGAAATACAACCATTGCTCGAGGCCAGGGCTCAGGGTCTGGTTCAGGGTCATCAGGATCATGTCGAAGTCGAACTGGTCGAGCCGTTGTTTGTACTGGGCGCGGTCGACGGTACGCAAGCGTGCATCGATACCGATACTGGCCAGATTTTCGACATAAGGTTGCAGGATGCGTTCGAGGTTCGGGTTCACCAGCAACAGCTCCATACGCAACTGCTGGCCCTTGCTGTCCACCAGGCGCTGGCCGTTGAGTTTCCAGCCGGCCTGGGCGAACAGGGCGAGGGCCTGGCGCAGGGCCGGGCGGCTGATGCCGCTGCCGTCGGTATGGCTGACCTGGTAGGGCTGGGTGAACAGCTTTTCGGGCAGTTGGTCACGGAACGGCTTGAGCAGTAGCCACTCTTTGCCGGTGGGCAGGCCGCTGGCGGTGAACTCGCTGTTGGGGTAGTAGCTGGTGGCGCGCCGGTAGGCGCTGTTGAACAGGGCGCGGTTGGTCCACTCGAAGTCGAGCATCAGGCCCAGCGCCTGGCGCACCCGTGGGTCGCTGAAGGTGGCGCGGCGGCTGTTCATGAACAGGCCTTGGGTTTGCGTGGGGATCTGGTGCGGGATCTGCGCTTTAATCACCTCGCCCCGGCGCACGGCGGGGAAGGTGTAGCCGTTGGCCCAATTCTTCGCCTGGTGCTCGATATAGATGTCGAATTCACCGGCCTTGAAGGCTTCGAAGGCCACGGTGGCGTCGCGGTAGAACTCGTATTCGACACGGTTGAAGTTGTACTTGCCGCGGTTCACGGCCAGGTCCTTGCCCCAGTAGTCCTTTACCCGCTCGAACACCAGGCGTCGGCCCGGTTGCACCTCGGTGATGCGGTAGGGGCCGCTGCCCAGCGGCGGTTCGAAGGTGGTGGCCTTGAAGTCGCGCTTTGCCCAGTAGTGCTTGGGCAGCACCGGCATCTCGCCCAGGCGCAGGATCAGCAGCGGGTTGCCGGCGCGCTTGAACACGAAGCGGATGCGCAGGGGGTTGAGGATATCGACGCGGGCCACTTCCTGCAGGTTGGTGCGGTAGATCGGGTGGCCGTCCTTGAGCAGGGTTCGGTAACTGAAGGCGACGTCGGCCGAGGTGATTGGCGTGCCGTCATGGAAGCGTGCCTCGGGGCGCAGGTTGAACACCACCCAGCTGCGGTCCTCGCTGTACTCGACGGAGCGGGCGATCAGGCCGTAGCTGGAGGTGGGTTCGTCGCCCGAAGGGTCGTACATGCCGGTGCCGACCATCAGCGTCTCGTTCAGTTCGCTGATGCCGTACTGCAGGAAGTTGGGCGTGGTGACCGGGCTCGAACCCTTGAAGGTGTAAGGGTTGAGCGTGTCGAAGGTGCCGAACGCCATGGCCCGCAAGGTGCCGCCTTTCGGGGCTTGCGGGTTGACCCAGTCGAAGTGGGTGAAGGTGGCCGGGTACTTGAGCGTGCCGAACTGCGCGTATCCGTGGCTTTCGCTCACCATCGCGACGGCGGGGAAGCTCAAGGCCAGGCTGAGGGACAGCAGGAGGGGACGTATCAAGTCGGCATCCGATCCAGAGGGCGTTGGGCTTGGTCGGGGTACAGTAACAGCTTGTCTGGAATGGAAAAAGAGTACGAACAGGTAGGATGGATGCCGTGATATTGGGGCTGCGCAGCAGCCCCAGGATTCACATCAATGCGACAGGTAGACGGTCAGGGTCTGGCCTGGCTTGAGGGCATGCCCGCTGCGTGGGTTCCAGCGCTTGAGGTGCTTCATCTCGACATTGAAACGTTTGGCGACGAGGTAGTACGAATCGCCCTGGCGCACCTTGTACTGGGTGGCGCGCTGCTTCGAATCGGCGCTGCGGTTGGCCGATGGGCTGGGGGCATTGCCGCCGCGCAGGGCCAGTACCTGGCCGACCTTCACGCCCTTGCCGGACAGGCGGTTCCAACGCTGGATATCCTTGACCGCCACGCGGTTGGCCTTGGCGATGCTGCCCAGGTTGTCGCCACGCTTGACCCGGTAGCTGCGCGAAGCCGGCGCCTTGTTCTCAGCCAGCGCGGCCTGGAACACGGCCTTGTTCGGTTGCAGGCTGACCAGCTCCTCGGGCTTGAGGTTGGACATGCGGTCGGTCAGCAGTTGCGCCTTGGCGGTGGGCACCAGCAGTTGCTGCGGGCCGTCCACGGTCATGCGCTTCTTGAAGGCGGGGTTGAGCTGGATCAGCTCGTCTTCGTCGATGTCGGCGAAGGCCGCCACGCGCGACAGGTCGAGGCGGTCGTTGATGGCGACGGCTTCGAAGTAGGGCTCGTTGGCGATTGGGTTGAGGTTGACGCCGTAGGCATCCGGTGTGCTGACCACCTGCGACAGGGCCAACAGCTTGGGCACGTAGTCGCGGGTTTCCTGCGGCAGCGGCAGGTTCCAGTAGTCGGTGGGCAGGCCGAGCCGTTCGTTGCGCTCGATGGCGCGGCTGACGGTGCCTTCGCCGGCGTTGTAGGCGGCCAGGGCCAGCAGCCAGTCGCCGTTGAACATGTCGTGCAGACGGTTGAGATAGTCCAGCGCGGCGTTGGTTGACGCGGTAATGTCGCGGCGGCCGTCGTAGAAATTCGTCTGGCGCAGGTTGAAGTGGCGCCCGGTGGACGGGATGAACTGCCACATGCCGGCGGCATGCGCCCGCGAATACGCCATTGGGTTGTAGGCGCTCTCGATGGCCGGCAGCAGCGCGAGCTCCAGCGGCATGTCGCGCTCTTCGAGGCGCTCGACGATGTAGTGCAGGTAGAGGCTGCCGCGCTCGCCGGCGTTCTCGAGGAACGACGGGTTGCTGGCGAACCACAGGCGCTGCTGTTCGATGCGCGGGTTCACGTCGATGCCGTCCTGCAGGGCGAAGCCCTGGCGCATGCGCTCCCAGACGTCCTGGGGTGGGGCCTGTTCCTTCGGCTTGACTGCCAGCGGCGCGGGCTTGTGCTTGATCCGCGCCTGGTAGTTGTGCGCGCGAACGCTGTCTGCTTCGTCGAGCTGACGGGTGCTCTGGCAGCCGACCAGGGTGGCGGCCAGCGCCAGTGCACTGATCTGGGCCAGTCGCGTCAAAGCGACCGAATGAGAGGTTCTGCGGCTACGGGAAGACATCGGCTGGGACGGGTATCCGGGCAAAAAAGTTCGGCGATTCTAAAAACCGGCCCCGGCCTGGTCAACCTTTGCGCTTATGTCGCGATATATCTTGAGGTTATCAAAAGACGTCTTTCCAAGACCTCAAGGCAGCAAAAACAGAGGCTTGGGTGGGGTTGGAATGCCCCTTCCATTCGTCTGCTTTTTGTTTAACGGATATTTCAGCTGTGCGAAGAAATGGATTCGTCTGGCGCTCGATGCCGATGGTCGAAGGCAGGCTGATGCGGTTGTCGGCACGCAGTCGGGTGACGGCTTCGAAGCGTTGTTGCACAGGCTCGCTGTGCGGCTCGACGGCCTTGGCAAAGCGCAGGTTGCTCAGGGTGTACTCGTGGGCGCAGTACACCTGGGTCTGCTCGGGCAGGGCGGCCAGGCGCTGCAGCGACTGGTGCATCTGCTCCGGGGTGCCTTCGAACAGGCGCCCGCAGCCGGCGGCGAACAGGGTGTCGCCGCTGAACAGTAGCGGCGTGGGCGATTGCGCAGTGTAATAGGCGATGTGCCCGAGGGTGTGGCCGGGCATGGCCAGAACTTCGAACGCCAGGCCCAGCACGTGTGCCTGGGCGCCGTCCACGAGGGCGATGTCGCGGGCTGGGATGTGCTCGTTGGCCGGGCCGAACACCTTGGCGCCGGTGGCGTGCTTCAGCGCCTCGACGCCACCGACGTGGTCGTGGTGATGGTGGGTGACGAGAATCGCTTCCAGCACCCAGTCGGGATGCTTGCCCAGCCAAGCGAGCACCGGGGCGGCGTCGCCAGGGTCGACCACCGCGCAGCGGCGATTGGCAGTATCCTGTAACAACCAGATGTAGTTGTCGGAGAAAGCGGGTAGGGCGTCGATCTGTATCATGGTGCGGATTCGCCAAGCCTGGACATTGAGGGCATCTTAGCCGCGATGGCGCGGCCGGAGAACCTTCGAGGGAGAACGCAATGACCGACCAAGCCTTCGCCCAGGCCGACCCTGACTGGGTCGAACTGATCAGCCTGGCCCGCGACTGGTTCGAGGGCCCTCTTGGGCAGTTGATGCTCAAGGAAGAGGAAACGTTGCTCGAAGAAGAGCTGCGGCGTTTTTTCGGCGGTTACCTCGTGCACTACGGCCCCTGTGCCGAACCTCCGCCCAGCGCACCGCAGGTGCAGCGCAACGTACGCCTGGGGGCGCCGCTGCCGGGGGTGGAGATCGTCTGCGAGGAGCAGGCCTGGCCGCTCTCGGAGCACGCCGCCGACGTGGTGGTGTTGCAACATGGCCTGGACTTCAGCCTTTCACCCCACGGGCTGCTGCGCGAGGCCGCCAGCGCCGTGCGTCCTGGCGGCCACCTGCTGATCGTCGGGATCAACCCCTGGAGTGGCTGGGGCATTCGCCACCTCTTCAGCCATGGCGCCTTGCGCAAGGCCCGTTGCATCTCGCCGTCGCGGGTTGGCGACTGGCTCAACCTGCTGGGCTTCGCGCTGGAGAAACGCCGTTTCGGGTGTTATCGTCCGCCGCTTGCCTCGCCCGCCTGGCAGCAGCGCCTGGCGGGTTGGGAGCGGGTAGCCGGGAGCTG
The DNA here is from genome assembly GCF_023277925.1 of Pseudomonas entomophila. Lineage (NCBI taxonomy): Bacteria > Pseudomonadati > Pseudomonadota > Gammaproteobacteria > Pseudomonadales > Pseudomonadaceae > Pseudomonas > Pseudomonas entomophila. The sequence continues at coordinate 2,352,043 of NZ_CP063832.1, read as the reverse complement.
GCAGAGTGCCGGCGGCGGCGTCTACCTGCTGGTGGCGCGCAAGATGGTGGTCGGCCTGCGGCCCCTGCGCCTGGAGCGCCGCGAGCCCATGGGCAAGTTGCTGCCGCTGCCGCTGGCCAAGGTCAACCGCACGGTGAGCAACCCCGATACTGACAAGCACTGAACATGAGTGGTACATGAGCGATAGCGTCGAGATCTACACCGATGGTGCCTGCAAGGGCAACCCTGGCCCGGGTGGCTGGGGTGTGCTGATGGTTTTCAAGGGCGTCGAGAAGGAGCTGTGGGGCGGCGAGCGCGAGACCACCAACAACCGCATGGAGCTGATGGCCGCGATCGAAGGCCTGAAGGCACTCAAGCGCGAGTGCGAGGTGGTGTTGACCACCGACTCCCAGTACGTGATGAAGGGCATCAACGAGTGGATGGTCAACTGGAAGAAGCGTGGCTGGAAGACCGCCGCGAAGGAACCGGTGAAGAACGCCGACTTGTGGATGGCCCTCGATGAACAGGTCAACCGGCACAAGGTGACCTGGAAGTGGGTGCGTGGGCATATCGGCCATCCGGGCAACGAGCGGGCCGACCAGTTAGCCAACCGGGGTGTCGACGAGGTTCGGGCGCAGCGTTGATCGCAAGGGGCTGCTGTGCAGCCCATCGCGGCTGAAGCCGCTCCTACAGGGATCGTGCAAACCTGGGTAGGAGCGGCTTCAGCCGCGATGGGCCGCAAAGCGGCCCCGATTTCGTTATACTCCCGCCCCGAATTCAAGCAGCGCAAGTTGGAGTCACCCCGTGGAGCAGCAGCAAGATCAACGGCTGGTCATTCTCGATACCGAAACCACCGGTATGCCGGTGGGCGATGGCCATCGCATCATCGAGATCGGTTGCGTCGAGGTCATGGGCCGGCGCCTGACCGGGCGGCACTTCCACGTCTACCTGCAACCGGACCGCGAGAGTGACGAGGGTGCCATCGGCGTCCACGGCATCACCGACGCCTTCCTGGTCGGCAAGCCGCGCTTCGGTGACGTGGCCCAGGAGTTCTTCGAGTTCATCGAGGGCGCCACCCTGGTCATCCACAACGCGGCGTTCGACGTCGGCTTCATCAACAATGAGTTCGCCCTGCTGGGCCAGCACGACCGCGCCGATATCTCGCAGCACTGCAGCATCCTCGACACCCTGATGATGGCGCGCTCGCGCCACCCAGGGCAGCGCAACAGCCTTGACGCGTTGTGCAAACGCTACGGTATCGACAACTCCGGCCGTGAACTGCACGGCGCATTGCTCGACTCGGAACTGCTGGCCGACGTCTACCTGGCGATGACCGGGGGGCAGACCAGCCTGTCGCTGGCGGGCGATGGCGCGCAGAGTGAGGACGGGCAGGGTGGTACGGGCAGTGAGATCCGTCGGATTACGGGGCGTGCGGCCGGGCGGGTGATCCTGGCCAATGAAGAAGAACTGGAAGCACACGCCGAGCGGTTGGCGGCCATCGCCAAATCGGCGGGTGGGCCGGCGATGTGGCAGGTGTTGATGGAGACGCCCGCCAGCTGATTTTCCGGCAGTACCGGCCCTTTCGCCGGCAAGCCGGCTCCTACAGAGATCTCCTAGGAGCCGGCTTGCCGGCGAAAGGGCTTGATCAACTACCCTGAGGGAAAAGCCCCCGCAGAGGTAGCCGCCCGATGTACAAGGACCTCAAGTTCCCCATACTGATCGTCCATCGTGCGATCAAGGCTGACAGCGTCGCCGGCGAGCGGGTGCGCGGCATCGCTGATGAACTGGCCCAGGACGGCTTCACCATCCTCGCCGCCGCCGACCAGGCCGAAGCCCGCTTGGTCGCCGCCACCCACCATGGCCTGGCCTGCATGCTGATCGCCGCCGAAGGCGCCGGCGACAACTCCCACCTGTTGCAGAACATGGCCGAGCTGATCCGCCTGGCCCGCCTGCGCGCGCCCAACCTGCCGATCTTCGCCCTGGGCGAGCAGGTTACCCTGGAAAACGCCCCAGCTGAGGCCATGGGCGAACTCAATCAACTGCGCGGCATCCTCTACTTGTTCGAAGACACCGTGCCCTTTCTCGCCCGCCAGGTGGCACGGGCTGCACACAACTACCTCGACGGGCTGCTGCCGCCGTTCTTCAAGGCGTTGGTGCAACACACCGCGCAATCCAACTACTCCTGGCACACGCCAGGCCACGGCGGTGGCGTGGCCTACCGCAAGAGCCCGGTGGGGCAGGCGTTCCATCAGTTTTTCGGCGAGAACACCCTGCGTTCCGACCTGTCGGTCTCGGTGCCGGAACTGGGCTCGTTGCTCGACCACACTGGCCCTTTGGCCGAAGCCGAAGTCCGCGCCGCGCGCAATTTCGGCGCCGACCACACGTTCTTCGTCATCAACGGCACCTCCACCGCCAACAAGATTGTCTGGCACGCGATGGTCGGGCGCGACGACCTGGTATTGGTGGACCGCAACTGCCACAAGTCGGTGGTGCACGCGATCATCATGACCGGGGCGATCCCGATCTACCTGTGCCCGGAGCGCAACGAGCTGGGCATCATCGGGCCAATCCCGCTCAGTGAGTTCAGCCCGGCGTCGATCGAGGCGAAGATCCAGGCTCACCCGCTGGCCCAGGGGCGCGCGCCGAGGATCAAACTGGCCGTGGTCACCAACTCTACCTACGACGGCTTGTGCTACCACGCCGGGCTGATCAAGCAGACCCTGGGCGCCAGCGTCGAGGTGCTGCACTTCGACGAAGCCTGGTTCGCCTATGCCGCCTTCCACGACTTCTTCGAGGGCCGCTATGCCATGGGCACGCCGCGGGCAGCGCACGATCCGTTGCTGTTCAGTACCCATTCCACTCACAAACTGCTCGCCGCGTTCAGCCAGGCGTCGATGATCCATGTGCAGGATGGCGCGGCCCGCCAGTTGGACCGCGACCGCTTCAACGAAGCGTTCATGATGCATATCTCCACCTCGCCGCAGTACAGCATCCTCGCCTCGCTGGACGTGGCCTCGAGCATGATGGAAGGGCCGGCAGGGCGTTCGTTGTTGCAAGAGATGTTCGACGAGGCCTTGAGCTTTCGCCGCGCCCTGGCCAACCTGCGCCAGCACATCGCGGCGCAGGACTGGTGGTTCAGCATCTGGCAGCCGCCGGCCACCGAGGGCGTCGAGCGCCTGGTGGCGGCGGATTGGGTTTTGCAGCTGGGGGCGGACTGGCATGGCTTTGGCGAGGTGGCCGACGATTACGTGCTGCTCGACCCGCTCAAGGTAACCCTGGTGATGCCGGGGCTCGATGCCGGGGGCACGCTGGGCGAGCAGGGCATTCCGGCCGCGGTGGTCAGCAAGTTCCTGTGGGAGCGGGGCCTGGTGGTGGAGAAGACCGGCCTGTACAGCTTCCTGGTGCTGTTCTCGATGGGCATCACCAAGGGCAAATGGAGCACGTTGCTAACCGAATTGCTGGAGTTCAAGCGCCATTACGATGGCAACACGCCGCTCGACCAGTGCCTGGCCAGCGTGGTGGCGGTGCAGCCACTGCGCTATCGGGGGCTGGGCCTGCGCGACTTGTGCGACCAGTTGCACGCCTGCTACCGCGCCAATGCCACGGCCAAGCAACTCAAGCGGTTGTTCACGCGCTTACCTGAGGTGGCCATGAGCCCGGCCCAGGCTTATGACCGGATGGTGAAGGGGGAGGTGGAAGCGGTGCCGATCGAGCAACTGCTCGGTCGGGTATCGGCGGTAATGCTGGTGCCCTACCCGCCGGGGATCCCGCTGATCATGCCGGGCGAGCGCTTCACCGAGGCGACCCGCTCGATCCTCGATTACCTGGCGTTCGCCCGGGCCTTCGACCAGGGCTTCCCGGGCTTCGTCGCCGATGTGCACGGCCTGCAGCATGACGGGCCGCTGTACACGGTCGACTGTGTCAGGGAATGCGGATGATCTCGACGCCGGTCTGGGCCAGTTCGAAGCGGTCCTCACCCAAGTGGTTGACGCGGTCGCCGATGGCCAGGCGGTAGGTGGTGACGGGCGCGCCCAGGGTGCTGCCGTCGGCCTGGAGGGTGGACTCCTGGAACTCGTGAACGGGGTAGATTCGGCCTTCGGCGTCGCGGGCGTGGAACTGGCCGACCATTACTGCTGCCATTTTGGGTGGAAACCTCGGAAACGTGTAGGAAATGTCTGTACCCATAGACCAGCAAAAGGCGTGGGAAGTTTTCAGCCGGATGGAAAAAAATCCGGGGCCCGAGGAACGGTCATCTATAACTAGTTACGTCCCTTTTCCAGCAGAGGAAGCACTTCGCCATGAGCCATGTCTATTCGGTCGCCGTCGTCGTCGGCAGCTTGCGCAAGGATTCCTACAACCGCAAGGTGGCCCGCGCGTTGTCCGAGCTGGCGCCGTCCAGCCTTGCCCTGCGGATCGTCGAAATCGGCGACCTGCCGTTGTACAACGAGGATGTCGAACCCGAGGCGCCGGAAGCGTGGAAGCATTTTCGCGACGAGATCCGCCGCAGCGATGCGGTGTTGTTCGTGACGCCGGAATACAACCGTTCGGTACCGGGAGGGCTGAAGAACGCCATCGACGTGGGGTCGCGGCCCTATGGGCAGAGCGCCTGGAGTGGCAAGCCGGCGGCGGTGGCCAGTGTTTCGCCGGGGGCCATTGGTGGCTTTGGCGCCAATCATGCGCTGCGCCAGTCGCTGGTGTTCCTCGACATGCCCTGCATGCAGATGCCCGAAGCGTATATCGGTGGGGCGGCGACGCTGTTCGACGACAACGGCAAGCTCAATGACAAGACCCGGCCGTTCTTGCAGGCATTCATCGACAAGTTCGCGTCGTGGGTAAAACTGAATCGCGCAGTCTGATAGAGGCGGTTCGCCGGCAAGCTGGCTCCTACACCATACCCGTAAGAGCCGACTTGCCGGCGAACCGCCTATTTACCGCGATCAAACAGCTTGCGGCATTTCGCCCTTGGCCAGGCGCCGGTTGATATCGGCGATCACCTCGGGCAGTTCGTTGATGGTGTCGATCAGGTAGTGCGGTCGGGACCCTGCAAACATTGTGTGGATGCGCGTGCGCTCACTCTCCAGTTTTTCCGCGCTCAGCGCCCGGTAACCTTCCCAGGTCAGCCCCAGGGCGTTGCCCGAGCACACCAGGGCCACGGTCCACATCCCGGCGCGGCGCCCCTCGAGAATGCCCGGCACGGTGTCGTCCACTTTCACGCACGCCGCCACATCGTCGATGCCCAGGGCGATCACGTTGGCCAGGGCCTGGGCCGGCCAGGGCCGGCCGTTCGGGGTTTCGTCGGTGGCCACCACGTGGTCGGCCACATAACCGTTCTGCGCCGCCAGTTCGACCACCTTGTCCATCACCACCTTCGGGTAGCCCGAGCAGGAGCCGATCTTCAAACCGTCCTGGCGCAGCCCGGTCAGGGTGTCCAGGGCGCCAGGAATCAGCGCCGAGTGCACGGCGATCTTCTCGATCTGCAGCGGCATGAAGCGTTCGTAGATGGCGGTGACGTCGTCGTCGGTCGGGGTACGACCGAACACCTTGCGATAGCGCTCGGCGATCTCCGGCACGTTGCACAGGGTGCGGATATGGTCCCACTTGCCCATGCCCATCGGGCCACGGGCCTCTTCGATGGACACTTGCACGTCGAACTCGGCGAAGGCTTCGACGAAGATCTGCGTGGGGGCGAAGGAGCCGAAATCGACCACGGTGCCGGCCCAGTCGAGGATGGCGGCTTGCAGCTGGGTGGGGTTGCTGTAGTTCATGTGCGCGTTTTCCTTGAATTCGGTGGGCAAAGGGTCAGATGTCCAGCACTTCCATTTCCCGCAGGACCTCGGCCACGGCATCCACGGCGGCCTGCATGCCGGCCGCGCCGACCACGCCGATGCAGCCGACGCGGAAGGTCTCGACCTGGGTCAGCTTGCCGGGGTAGAGAATGAAGCCTTTGGCTTTGACCCGCTCGTAGAAGTCCTTGAACTGATAGCGCGGGTCGGTCGGCGCGTGGAAGGTGACGATGATCGGCGCCTGGATCTCGGCGGGCAGGAAGCTTCGCAGGCCGATGCTCGCCATGCCGGCGAGCAGGGTCTGGCAGTTGTCTTTGTAGCGCTGGTGACGGGCGGGCAGGCCGCCTTCTTCGTTGTATTGCAGCAATGCTTCATGCAGGGCGGCGACCACATGGGTCGGCGGGGTAAAGCGCCATTGGCCGGTCTTGGCCATGTAGGTGTGCTGATCGTGCAGGTCCATGGCCAGGGAGTGGGCGTTGCCTTCGGCGGCGGCCAGGGCGGATTTCTCGGCGAACACGAAGCCCATGCCCGGTACGCCTTCCAGGCACTTGCCGGAGGCGGCGATCAGCGCTTCGAAGGGGATTTCACGGGCATCGATCGGCAGTGCGCCGAACGAGCTCATGGCGTCGATGATCAGGCGTTTGCCGTGGCGCTGGACCACCTGGGCGATCTCGGGCAGCGGGTTGAGGATGCCGGTACTGGTCTCGCAGTGGATCAGCGCCACGTGGGTCACGGCTGGGTCGGCGGCCAGCAGGCGGTCGACGTCATCGGCGGTGGTCGGCTGGTCCTCGGCGGTTTCGAAGGTGCTGAAGTCGCGGCCGAGCACGTTGCAGATCTTGGCCAGGCGCTGGCCGTAGGCGCCGTTGATCAGCACCAGCACCTTGCCGTCGCGTGGCACCAGGGTGCCGATGGCCGCCTCGACGGCGAAAGTACCGCTGCCTTGCAAGGGCACGCAGTGGTGGCTGGTGCTGGCGTCGAGGATGGCCAGCAGCTGCTCGCACACGCTGGCGGTCAGCTGGTTGAAGTCGCGGTCCCAGGAGCCCCAGTCCACGAGCATGGCCTGGCGGGTGCGGATGGAGGTGGTCAATGGGCCGGGGGTCAGCAGGATCGGGGCGTTGCTCATTCCGTGGTTCCTCACTTGCGGTGGGCTGGAAACTAGTGGGGCTAGGTTGCAATTCGCCGTTTCATCAATCAAATTGTTTGTAGATATGCCAACGATAAGTAAGGCCGATAGACATGAACTTGTTCCAGCTCCGCGCCTTCGATGCCGTCGCCCGTGAGGGCAGCTTCACCCGTGCTGCCGAGCGGCTGTTCATCAGCCAGCCGGCGGTCACCGGGCACGTCAAGGCGTTGGAAGAGCACTACCAGATCACGTTGCTGCGCCGCACAGCGCGGCGGGTCGAGCTGACCGAAGAGGGCACGCGCCTGGCGGCCATCACCCGGGCCATGTTCGGCTTGGCCGAGGAAGCCCAGGCCATGCTCGAGGCTAACCGGCAGTTGCTCACCGGGCGCTTGGAGGTCGCCGCCGATGGCCCGCATCGGGTCATGCCGATGCTGGCGCAGTTGCGCGAGCGCTACCCCGGCATCACCGTCAACTTGCGCCTGGGCAATGCCCAGGAAACCCTGGCCGCGTTGCTCTCCGAACACGCCGATGTGGCGGTGCTGACCGAAATCGAACCGCGCAAGGGGCTGTACCTGCAGAGCCTGTGCGAGTCGCGTCTGTGTGCTTTGCTGCCGGCAGGGCACGCTTGGGCCGCGGCCACCGACGACTTGGCGCTGGCCGCGCTGGACAAGCAGATCATGGTGCTGCGCGAGCCCAGCTCGACCACCCGGCGCACCTTCGACAAAGCCTGCGTTCAGGCCGGGGTGCAGCCCCGCGTGCTGCTGGAGCTGGACAGCCGCGAGGCGGTGACAGAGGCCGTGGCGGCCGAGCTGGGCATCGGTGTGGTGTCGTCCACCGAGGTGGCTCACGACCCACGGGTGGTGGCGCGGCCGTTGAGTGGTGCGGGCCTGGTCAACCAGCACATGATTGGTTGCCTGGAGCGGCGTCGGGAGCTGCGCCTGATCGCAGCGTTTCTGGGGCTGGCGGCGGGCCTGTGATGGCCGTTTGTAATGGTGCGGCCTAAGATGGCCTGCACTGAATCGACAGGATCATCGATGAGCGAAAAAGACACCATTTCCATGCAGCTGGTGCGTGAAGCGCTATTGCAGACTTGCCCGGCGGGGCCGGATACGGCGCTGCTGACGCGTGCCGGCATCGATGTCGGCCAGCTCGATCTGCCCGAGGCGCGTGTCAGCGCCGAAGCCTATGCCCGACTCTGGCGGCTACTGGCGCGGCGCTGCAATGACGAGTTCTTCGCCATGGATCCGCGTGGCCTGCGCAGCGGCAGCCTGGCGTTCCTGTGCCGGGCGAGCATGGCACAGCCAACCTTGGCTGCCGGTATCGAGACCGCGCTCGCGTTCCTTGGATTGATGCTTGAAGATTTGCAGCCCAGCCTGGTGCGTCAGCAGAGCCTGGCTGAAATCGTCATCAATGAGCCGCGTGATGCACCGCGTCGGGCATTCACCTACTTCACTTTCTGGATGATTGTGCACGGCGTGGCGTGCTGGCTCGCTGGGCGCCGCATCCCGATCCTGGCCATTGAATTGCGCTGCGCCGAACCTCCGTTCTGCGATGACTATCGGGTGATGTTCTCCGAGAACCTGCAGTTCGACAGGCCGCGCACGCGCATGATCATCGCCGCCGAATGCCTCGAGCTGCCGGTGCGCCGCAACGACGAAGAGTTGCAGCGTTTTCTGGCCGAGGCGCCTGGCAACATCCTGGTCAAGTACCGCGACCCTGCCAGTCTCGCCCGGCAGTTGCGCCACCGATTGCTGCAACTGCAACCGGGGGCCTGGCCGGACGCTGAAAGGATTGCGAGCACGTTGCACATTTCGGTGTCGACCTTGCGCCGTCGTCTGTCGGAGGAAGGCCAAACCTACCAGGGCATCAAGGACGGCGTGCGGCGGGAGCTTTCGATCGCTTGGCTCTGCGAGGCGGACCTGAGCCTTGCGCAGATCGCCGAACGCCTGGGATTCGCTGACAGCAGTTCTTTCTACAAGGCATTTCGCAAGTGGTTTGGCTGCAACCCAGGGCACTACCGCCACTTGATCCTCCAGGGTGCGACGCCCATCTAGCGGGTGCTCGCTTCCAACTGAGGGGCGTACCGAAGGATCGGCAGGATGGGCCTCCCTACACGATCAAGGTCGATACGCCGTGCAATTTTCATCTGGTACACCATCACCAACCCTCACCCCCGAGGTCATGACCGATACCTTCATCGCTTCCAGGCTGCCGGCCTGGTTGCGTGCCACACCCGCCAGGGTCAGGGCGCTGGCCGAGTGCTTCAGGGCGCATGCGCTCAGCCGCCAGGCACTGGCGATGCTCACCGAGCAGCTCGTGTCGCCACAACGGTATGCCGAGCAGCACTTTCAGCCACTGATGAACGAACTTGTTTCGGATTGTCCGCCGTTGGCGGAACTGGATTGGCTGGAAATCCGACGCAGATTCTCCGTGCCGCCACTCATCGGCTTGCCCTCCGACGAAATCAACGAGGTGCGTCTACCTGCATTGCTGCGCCTGATGCAGGGTTTCTCGTCCGATGCCTCCTTCTATGCAGGCACCGGCATTACCGTCACGGGTGAGGCACAGCTGTTGTCGATAGACCTGGATAACCTGCTCGCACGTGTTCGCGCTCTGGACCTAGGGGCGCGGTACCACGAGTACCTGAACCGGATGTTCACCCCTCAGGCGCAGACGGCGCTTGCCACGCATCACCGCACCGGCTTTGCCCTTGCCTGCCAGCTCGGCTTGCTAAAAGGTACGATCAGCCCGGCCGAGCACGTGGCATTGAGTGAGCTGCCGAGCCGTGGGCAGGGGGCTTCCAAGAGCGCATTGCAGGCCTATGCGGGTGCATTGCGCATTCTAGGGTGCACGGTGGCGAATGGTCTGAAGATCCAGTTGCGCGATGAATCGGGGAACAGTCAAGGCATTGTTCTCTACCTGCCCAGTCTTCAGGACATGGCGTTGCAGCGATTCGATTCGCTGGCGGCCATGAATGCCTACCTCATCGCAGCGTTGGCCAAGGGCGATGTGCGCCGACATTTTCGTGAATTGATCGGCCTGGGTGAGCGTGCGCAATTCGTCGAGACGCTCGATACGCGCCTGCGCGACGACGCTCCGGATCTGGATGTGCAGGGGAGGGTGGCGGATGGCGATGTGTTCGCGGCTCTGGCGAGTATGCAGGTAGAGCGGTTCAAGGATGAGGGCAAGCTGCTGCTGGTGGCCAACACGGATGTCGATCACCAGGCTGCCGAGCAACGGTTCAATCGTTGGAAGGCAATCGGCTGGCAGGCGCTTGGGTTGGTCGGCCTGGCGGTGCCGGGCGTTGGCGTTGTGCTGCTGGCGAAGGTCACTTTGGATACGCTCGGGGAAGCATGCGAGGGGGCTGTCGACTGGTCGCAAGGGCACCAGCACGAGGCTATGGAGCACATGTTGCACGTGGCCGAGACGGTGGCTGTCACCAGCGCTACGGTCATTGGGTTCAGCCTGGTTGCACGCCGCTTCCAAGGCAGCGCCTTTGTCGATGCGTTGCAGCCGGTGACTGTCGAGGGGCGTGGTGCACGGTTATGGAACCCAGACCTGGAGGTTTACGCATCGACGCCGGACCAGCCGCTGCTGCAGGATGACGGGTTGTATGCAGTCGGGCAGAGACGCTGGATACGAGTGGGTGAGCACTACTACGAGGTTCATCGCCCGGCGCCGAACCTGGCCTGGAGGCTGCGCCATCCTCGGGGGGACGGTAACTACGAGCCTCTGGTTCAGCATAATGGCGAGCGTTTCTGGCGCATACGCCTGGAGCGTCCCATGGAATGGGACGATAGCGTCGAAATGCTCAACCGGCTGTGGCCCCATGAGCCTCCTTTCGATGCGCCACAGGCTGAGCAGATCTTGAAGGTGGCGGGCGTGGACCAGGAGGAACTGCGCAGTATCCTGGTGGAGAACCGGCCGGCACCGGTCAATTTGCGCGACACCTTGCGCCGCTTCGATGCTGATGCGCGAATTTCGGCACTCTTTGAGCGTCTGCGCCTGCCGGGCGCGCGCCTTGGCGATACCGAAGTGCTCGAGTGGTGCAGGGGGAGGGCGCAGATGCAGGCGCTGGACGAGCCTGCCATCGTCGCGCATTTGGTCGAGCGGCGATCTGAGTTGCAGGGGCCACTGCTGGATCATTTATCCCGCGAAGTGTTGCCTGATGATGGCTTGTTGGCCTTGCTGCAAAGGGACTTTCCCTTTCTGCCACAGGTTTACGCCAGGGAGGCATTGAGGGACGTCGCGCCGGAAGTCCGAGCCCAGGCGCTGGCGGAATCGCGGTTACCGCTCTCGATTGGGAAAAAAGCCCGCGCCCTGTTTGAATTGGCGAGAGCGAATCGCGCAGTGGAGGGGCTGTACCTGCCCACTGCCTACTCGAACGAAACCGGTGAATTGGTCCTGGCCCTTTTGAGGCGCTTGCCCGGTTGGCCCTCCAGAGTCAACGTGGAGCTGCGCGAGGGCTCGGACAGCGGCCGTCTGCTTGCGATCATGGACCCGCAAGGACCGAGTCATCAGCGAGTGGTGATGTTCGCGCGCGATGGGCAGTTCCGCCTCTATGACAGCCAGGGGCGCGAACGCGAAGAAGACGTCGCCGAGCCCGGTGGGATTTTCCAGGCGCTCGCCGCATTGCTCGGCGAAGCCGACCGCACGGCACTCAAGTTCGTCGACAGCGACCCGGCACAGCAATTGCGGGGAGCTCTTCAGGCTTTGTTGCCGGCACAGCGCAGCCACGTGCTAGCCCGCCTCGGTTGGAGGGTCGAGCACCGGTGGTTCAATCCCGGCAAGCGCTTGCCCGATGGGCGGGTCGGTTATCCACTGGGTGGGCGAGCGTCGCGACTCTCGAGCCGTACGCTGGGGGGGCGGGTGCGGGCGCTGTATCCCAGTATCGGCGATGAGGGGGTCGAGCGAATCGTTCAGCGTTTGATCCGCGAAAATGAGAACCCATTCATGGCGCTGCTGGAGCAGGAGGAAAACTACCAGCAGCTTGACGAAGCTCTGGAAGATTGGGTTCAAGACGAACCGCAGCGGCTCACGCGCGGTATCCGTGCTCAGTTCGCCCATAGGTTACGCTCCCTGTGGCGTTATGAAGGCGAGCCAGGTATCGATGGGCAAGGGCAGGTAAACGGCTTGCGGTTGGATGTCAGCGGCTGGCGTGTTGGCCGCTTGCCGGATCTGCCTGCCGAGGTCGACTTCAGCCATGTGACCGAACTGGTCATGGTCAATATGGACCTGACCGAAGTGCGGGGTAACTTCTTGCGCTGCTTCGAGTCATTGCGCGTGCTCAACCTCAATAACAACCGTATTGATGCGTTGCCGCCAGGCGTCACCGGTTTGGGCGACCTGAGCTCGTTGCTGTTGATGTCGAACCACATTCGCATGAGCGAGGCGGACCAACACATTCTGGCTCATCTTTCAAACCTGAGAACCCTTGACCTGAGCTTCAACCCGATACAACAGCTCGCCCTGCAGTTCGATCACTTGCCCCAGTTGACGGAGCTCAGGGCCAACAGTTGTGGTTTGCTGGAGGTCCCCGCCGGAATACAGAGCTGTGGCTTGTTGTCCCTGGCGGACTTGAGTCGTAACCAGATCACCAGTATCCCTGAGGCGGTGCATCGCATGCCGTGGTCTTTCCGACGCAGGTTGATACTCGTCAGCAATCCGTTGACGCCGCAAGCCGTAGGGCAACTGTACAGGGTCGATGCGCATCAGGCGCGGTTAATCAGGGAATTGGAACAGGGTGAAGTCTCGGGCGCAGTGGCGTTGTCGCGATGGCAGGCGATCGACGACGAGAATGGTCGTGCTGCCCATTCAGCACTTTGGCAACGCATCGAGGCGCTGCCTGGCAGCGATGGTCTGTTCCGTTTGTTCGGCAATCTCACCCAGACCCCGGATTTCACCAGAGCCCCGGAGTATCTGCGCGGGCAGCTTTGGTCCCTGCTCGAGGCCATCGACCAGGAGCCAGCGTTGCGTGAGGAAGTCTTCCTCCATGCGGACGAGGTGCGTGGCTGCCATGACAGCCATGCCGAGCGATTCAGCCGACTGCAACTTCATGTGCTGACCTTCAAGGCTCGCGCCCAAGGGGCGCGAGGCGAGGGTGAAAATGAACTGCTCAACCTCGGGCGGCAACTGTTTCGCATGGACCGTGTGGATGAATACGCGGCGCAAGACGTCCGGGATAGGGAAGCGCAACGAGGCCCGGACGACCCTGAGATCGATGAACTGGAAGTGATCGTGGGTTATCGGTCGGCGCTTGCCGCAGACCTGGATCTGCCCTCCCAGCCGCGTCACCTGCGTTTCGCAGGCCTGGCAGATATCACCGAGGCGCGCGCCAAGGCAGCGTTGGCCGCAGTACGTGCCGCCGAGAATATCGATGCCCTGGCATCCAGTATCGGCCAGCGTGATTTCTGGCGGTCCTTCCTCGAAATGCGGCACGGCGCTGCATTCATGGCACTCGCCCAGTCCTTCGACGATCAGGGTGCGAAGCTCGATGAAGCATTCGCCGGTCCCTCCAGCGAAGGACCGGCCGCCGGTCTCACCAGCGAGGAGTACAAACAGCGCTGGGGTACCTTGATGGTGGCACGTGCGGCTGCCGAGCATGCTTTGGCAACGGGGCTCACCCGTGAGGCATTGGAGCGAGCGGCTGAGGTCACGCCCTATCCGGCCGGCCAATCCGCTCAGCCTGATTGACAGCTTTGGCCATTGCCGGTTGAGGTGAGCGGCGCGAACATCGTCGGACTAGGTTAACTCCAACAACAAGAAACCAGGAGTCCGACGATGCGCGATTACGCCGAGGCCGCTCGTGCGTTTGACCATGCCCAGGTCGCCGCTGCGGCGCTGCGTGGCAATCTCGAGGCGCTCAATGCCTGTGTCGAGTGCTGCGACCGGCACACCGGTAGCGACCAGCCTGCCCTGATCTGGGAAGACCGTGACGGCAACGGTGGGCGCTATACCTTCGACCAGTTGCAGGTCATGGCAGCTCGCTTCGCCAATGTGCTCAAGGGCCAAGGGGTAGAGGCCGGCGACCGGGTCGCCGGGCTTATGCCGCGCACGCCAGAGTTGCTGGTGACGATCCTCGCCACCTGGCGCTTGGGCGCGGTCTACCAACCCTTGTTTACCGCGTTTGGGCCCAAAGCCATCGAGCACCGCCTTGAGCGGTCCCAAGCCAAGATAGTGGTCACTGATCGCAACAACCGACCCAAGCTTGAAGAGGTTGAAGATTGCCCAACCATCATCACGGTGGGCGCCGCCGAAGGTGAACTGGATTTCCAGCGTTGTCTTGAAGCCGCCGCCAGCTATTGCGCGCCAGTGATGCGTACCGGCAACGATCCCTTCCTGCTGATGTTCACTTCGGGCACCACCGGCCCGGCCAAGCCGCTGGAGGTGCCGCTGCGCGCCATCGTCGCATTCCAGGGCTACATGCGTGACGCCATCGACCTGCGCCCGGAGGACAACTTCTGGAACCTGGCCGACCCGGGCTGGGCCTATGGCCTCTACTACGCGGTCACCGGGCCGCTGTCACTGGGGCACGCCACCACCTTCTACGACGGCCCGTTCAGTGTCGAGAGTTGCGCGCGGGTCATCGACAAGTTGGGCATCACCAACCTGGCGGGTTCACCGACGGCCTATCGCCTGTTGATCGCGGCGGGCGAGGCGTTTTCGGCGCCAATCAAAGGACGGCTGCGTGTAGTCAGCAGTGCCGGCGAACCGCTCAATCCGGAGGTGATCCGCTGGTTCGCCGACGAGTTGGGCGTGACCATCCACGATCACTACGGCCAGACCGAACTGGGCATGGTGCTGTGCAACCACCATGCGCTGTTGCACCCGGTGCACCTGGGGTCGGCCGGTTTTGCCATCCCCGGCCACCGCATCGTGGTGGTGGACGAACAGGGCAGCGAACTGCCCGCCGGGCAGCCCGGCATCCTCGCGGTGGACCGCGAGCAGTCGCCGCTGTGCTGGTTCGCCGGTTACCACGGGCTGCCGACCAAGGCCTTCGTCGGCAAGTACTACCTCTCCGGCGACACCGTCGAGCTCAACCAGGATGGCAGCATCAGTTTCGTCGGCCGCAGCGACGATGTGATCACCACTTCCGGCTACCGGGTCGGCCCGTTCGACGTGGAAAGCGCGCTGGTCGAGCACCCGGCGGTGGTCGAGGCCGCGGTAATCGGCAAGCCCGACCCGGAACGTACCGAACTGATCAAGGCTTTCGTGGTACTGGGCCGGGGCCATGAGGGCAGCCCCGAGCTGGAGGATGCGCTACGTCAGCACGTTCGCCAGCGTCTTTACGCCCACGCCTACCCCCGTGAAATCGAATTCGTCGGCGAGCTGCCCAAGACCCCGAGCGGCAAGCTGCAACGCTTCATCCTGCGCAACCAGGAAATCGCCCGACAACAAGCCATGCAGCCGACCGCTGCGGGCGCCTGAAGGAAGACCGATATGCAAATCCCCCACAAGCACTTCATCGTCAGCGGCGCGGCCTCGGGCCTGGGCGCCG
This sequence comes from Pseudomonas entomophila, assembly GCF_023277925.1. Lineage (NCBI taxonomy): Bacteria > Pseudomonadati > Pseudomonadota > Gammaproteobacteria > Pseudomonadales > Pseudomonadaceae > Pseudomonas > Pseudomonas entomophila. The sequence continues at coordinate 2,336,661 of NZ_CP063832.1, read as the reverse complement.
CCACCGCGCAGATGCTCATCGAGGCCGGCGCCAAGGTCATGCTGGTCGACCTCAATGCCGCCGCCGTCGAGGCCAAGGCCACCGAGCTGGGCGCCAACGCCCGCTTCGCGGTGGCCGACATCAGCGACGAACAGGCCGCCAAGGCGGCGGTCGATGCCGCTGTCAGCGCCTTCGGCAGCCTGCACGGGCTGGTCAACTGCGCAGGCATCGTCGGTGCCGAGAAAGTCCTGGGCAAGAACGGCCCGCATGCCCTGGGCAGCTTCGCCAAGGTCATCAACGTCAACCTGATCGGCAGCTTCAACCTGCTGCGCCTGGCTGCCGCGGCCATGGCCGAAGGCCAGGCGGACGAGGGCGGCGAGCGTGGCGTGATCATCAATACCGCCTCCATCGCTGCCTACGATGGCCAGATCGGCCAGGCGGCCTATGCCGCTTCCAAGGGGGCCATCGCCAGCCTCACCCTGCCGGCCGCCCGTGAACTGGCGCGCTTCGGCATTCGGGTGATGACCATCGCCCCCGGCATTTTCGAAACCCCCATGATGGCCGGCATGACCGAGGAAGTACGTGCCTCGCTGTCCGCTGGCGTGCCATTCCCGCCACGCCTGGGCCGCCCGCAGGAATACGCGGCGTTGGCCCGCCATATCATCGAGAACAGCATGCTCAACGGCGAAGTGATCCGCCTCGACGGCGCGCTGCGCATGGCTGCCAAGTAAGGAGAACCGAACATGAGCCTGAACCACGATCCTATTGTCATCGTCAGCGCCGTGCGCACGCCCATGGGCGGCCTGCAGGGCGACCTCAAGAGCCTGACCGCGCCACAACTGGGCAGCGCGGCGATCCGCGCCGCCGTCGAGCGCGCCGGCATCGATGCCGCCAGCGTCGGGGAAGTGCTGTTCGGCTGCGTGCTGCCGGCCGGGCAGGGCCAGGCACCGGCGCGCCAGGCGGCCTTGGGCGCCGGGCTGGACAAGCACACCACCTGTACCACGCTGAACAAGATGTGCGGCTCGGGCATGCAGGCGGCGATCCTGGCCCATGACCAATTGCTGGCCGGCAGCGCCGACGTGATCGTCGCCGGTGGCATGGAGAGCATGACCAACGCCCCCTACTTGCTGGACAAGGCCCGAGGTGGCTACCGCATGGGCCACGGCAAGATCATCGACCACATGTTCATGGATGGCCTGGAAGACGCCTACGACAAGGGGCGCCTGATGGGCACCTTCGCCGAGGACTGCGCGCAGAAGGGTGACTTCAGCCGCGAAGCCCAGGACAACTTCGCCATCGCCTCGCTGACCCGCGCGCAGGACGCCATCAAGAACGGCCGCTTCGCTGCCGAGATCGTCCCGGTGGAAGTCACCGAGGATAAGGAAAAGCGCGTTATCAAGGATGACGAACAGCCGCCCAAGGCGCGCCTGGACAAGATCCCGCAGCTCAAGCCGGCCTTCCGCGAAGGCGGCACCGTGACCGCTGCCAACTCCAGCTCGATCTCCGACGGCGCCGCGGCGCTGGTGCTGATGCGCCGCTCCGAAGCCGAGAAACGGGGCCTGAAACCTCTGGCGGTGATCCATGGCCATGCGGCTTTCGCCGACACCCCGGCGCTGTTCCCCACCGCCCCCATCGGTGCCATCGACAAACTGATGAAGCGCACCGGCTGGAACCTGGCTGAAGTGGACCTGTTCGAGATCAACGAGGCGTTCGCCGTGGTCACCCTGGCGGCCATGAAGCACCTCGACCTGCCCCATGACAAGGTCAACATCCATGGCGGCGCCTGCGCCCTGGGCCATCCGATCGGTGCTTCGGGCGCGCGCATCCTGGTGACCCTGCTGTCGGCCCTGCGTCAGAACAACCTGCGTCGTGGCGTGGCGGCCATCTGCATCGGCGGTGGCGAGGCCACGGCCATGGCCGTCGAGTGCCTGTACTGAGGTGAACCATGTTGGTAACTGACGAGCAACAACAGATCGCCGACGCTGTGCGCGGGTTCGCCCAGGAACGCCTGAAACCCTTCGCTGAGCAGTGGGACAAGGAACACCGTTTCCCCAAGGAAGCCATCGAGGAGATGGCCGAGCTGGGCCTGTTCGGCATGCTGGTGCCGGAGCAGTACGGTGGTAGCGACACGGGTTATGTGGCCTATGCCATGGCCCTGGAAGAAATCGCCGCCGGCGACGGTGCCTGTTCGACCATCATGAGCGTGCACAACTCGGTGGGCTGCGTGCCGATCCTCAAGTTCGGCAGCGAGGCACAGAAGCAGCAGTTCCTCACGCCGCTGGCCACGGGGGCGATGCTTGGCGCGTTCGCCCTGACCGAACCCCAGGCCGGCTCCGACGCCAGCAGCCTGAAGGCGCGCGCGCGCCTGGACGGTGACCACTACGTGCTCAATGGCAGCAAGCAGTTCATCACCTCCGGGCAGAATGCCGGGGTGGTGATCGTCTTCGCCGTCACCGACCCTGATGCCGGCAAGCGTGGCATCAGCGCCTTCATCGTGCCCACTGACGCCCCCGGCTACCAGGTGGCGCGGGTCGAGGACAAGCTCGGCCAGCACGCCTCCGACACCTGCCAGATCGTCTTCGACAATGTGCGGGTGCCGGTGGCCAACCGCTTGGGCGAAGAAGGGCAGGGCTACAAGATCGCCCTGGCCAACCTCGAAGGCGGGCGCATTGGCATCGCCTCGCAAGCAGTGGGCATGGCCCGCGCCGCCTTTGAGGTGGCCCGCGACTACGCCAACGAACGCCAGAGCTTCGGCAAGCCGCTGATCGAGCACCAGGCCGTGGCCTTCCGCCTGGCCGACATGGCAACGAAGATCGCCGTGGCCCGGCAGATGGTGCTGCACGCCGCAGCCCTGCGCGATGCCGGGCGCCCGGCACTGGTCGAGGCCTCGATGGCCAAGCTTTTCGCCTCGGAAATGGCCGAAAAGGTCTGTTCGGATGCCTTGCAGACGCTCGGTGGTTATGGCTATCTGAGCGACTTCCCGCTGGAGCGCATCTACCGCGATGTGCGGGTCTGCCAGATCTACGAAGGCACCAGCGACATTCAGCGCATGGTCATTGCGCGCAATCTTTGAAGGAGCAGTCTGCATGGCATTCGAAACCATCCTGTTGGACATCCACGGCAAGGTCGGCCTGATCACCCTCAACCGCCCGCAGGCGCTCAACGCCCTGAACGCGCAGATCGTCGGCGAGATCAACCAGGCCCTGGACCAGCTCGAGCGTGACCCGAACATCGGCTGTGTGGTGCTGACCGGCTCCGCCAAGGCCTTCGCCGCGGGTGCCGACATCAAGGAAATGGCTGAACTGAAGTACCCGCAGATCTACGTCGACGACCTGTTCAGCGACGCCGACCGCATCGCCAACCGGCGCAAGCCGATCATCGCCGCGGTGTCGGGCTTCGCCCTGGGTGGCGGCTGCGAGCTGGCGATGATGTGCGACTTCATCCTCGCCGCCGACAATGCCAAGTTCGGCCAGCCGGAAATCAACCTGGGTGTGCTGCCGGGCATGGGCGGTACCCAGCGCCTGACCCGCGCCGTAGGCAAGGCCAAGGCTATGGAACTGTGCCTGACCGGTCGCCTGATGGGCGCCGAGGAAGCCGAGCGCGCCGGCCTGGTGGCACGCATCGTGCCGCAAGCCGAGCTGGTTGAAGAGGCGTTGAAGGTGGCCGCGACCATCGCCGGTAAATCGATCCCGGTGAGCATGATGGTCAAGGAGAGCGTCAACCGGGCGTTCGAAGTCACCCTGAGTGAGGGCGTGCGCTTCGAGCGCCGGGTGTTCCACGCCGCCTTCGCCACTGAGGATCAGAAGGAAGGCATGGCCGCCTTTATCGCGAAGCGCGAAGCGCAGTTCAACGACCGTTGAGCGCGGGCCCTTGAGCTGCAGCGGCCTTGCCGACTCATAGCGAGAAGAAGTACTTGGCCGCTGCAGCGCTGGAGATGGACCCACGGTGGATCGCTATCGGTTTGCCGGTAGTCGGGTCGATCGTGGTACTCCCTGCCTGTTGGCGTTGCGCGGCGGTTTTCAGGTGGCCAGCGAGGAACTGGGACTTGTCGGTGTCGAGCGCCGCGTAATGGAAGTGGGCGTACCACAGCGGCTGCTGCTGGTAGCGGATCACATACTCGTCAAGATAATCGGCTGCACGCCCCTTTACTTTGGCCAGCAACTTACGCACACCAAGCCTGTGAGCAGTGACTTTGTCGTTGTCGATCAGATACTGCACTTCCCCCATCCTGGGGGGCTGCCGCAATGCCGCCTGGGTTCGTAGTTCGTCTGCCTGGCTCTCCAGTGTCAGGCTCAAGTCGTTCAGCGCCTTGGTGATACGTGCCGCGTCCTGGTCTGCGGCGGCCTCGTCGGTCTGGTTGTCATCGGTCAAGTGCTGTTCGATGGCATTCGACTGCTCCATCAGCCGCTTCTTCTGCGACATCAGCAAGTCATATATCTCGACGGGCTGATAGCTGGATGATTGGGCGCGTTGAAGTAGCTCTAGCTCAGTGCGTGCGCGGGTCATCAGTTTGCCACTGTCCTTGAGCAGGCTTTTCAGTCCTGTCTTGGAGGGGCGTGTCGGTACATTGGTGGGAGCGATCTCGATACTGGCTTCGTTCTCCCTGCGGTAGGCGACGGGAGGACTGTCCGGATCGGCGCCGGCGACATCGACAATGGTGTCATCGCCTTCGCGAGGGACGCCCAGCATCAGCCCGTGGTCTTCAGTTTCGATCAAGCCGGGAACGTGCTTGCGCAGTTGCGCAACGGTGATGGAGGGGGGGTAGTCTGGGTATTCGGCCAGCTCGACACGGACTTTTTCCTTTATGTAGGCCACGTCTTTCTCGATTTGTTCGAGTAACGTGGGGGCGTCGTCGTCCTGGGAGCGTTCCTTGAAGTTGGCCAGCTGTCGTTTGGCATCGTTCAGCCATTCGTCGATGCCCTTGAGCAGACGCGTGGCCAGTTCGGCGTTCGGTTGGTCCAGCGCCGCCAGCTGCCTGTGCTGGCTGATCGCGCGTCCCACATTGTCATTGGCCAGGCTTAGCCAGAAGGCACTGCCGGTCGGGTTGCTGTTGTCGATCGGGTGGCGAGTGAAAAGCTGGTTGAAGTGGTTTTCCAGGCGCAGGTAGCGGCAGGTGAACGGGGCGTCTGGGCTGGTCCAGGTCTGCTTGAGCGTTTCAAACATCTTCTGGATGCTGTCCTGGCCGCGGTTGGTCAGTTTCTTGAGCGCCATGTGGATCTCGCTCATGGCGTCTGCATTGACCACCATCTGGTCGATCAACGGGGACAGCTCGGCGAGACGTCGGCTGTAGATGGCCAGGTCAGAGGGGGTCATGCTGCCTTTGTAACTGCTGAGGAATTGGGCAAGCTGCTTGCGGCGAGGCGTGCACAGGCGTTTGAGGGTCAGGTTGACCATCTGTTCGCTAAGTGCGCGCTGGGTCAGGGCGTTGGCGCGCTCCACCTTGAAGCCGTTGCGTGGTGACAGGGCGTTGCGGGTGTTCAGGCGCTCCAGATGGGCTTCCCAGAACAAGGATGCGTCCTGGCAGGACTTGAGGTGACCCCGCAGAACTGCGTCGGAGGTGCTGTCAGCGAACTTTGCCGCATCGGCCCGCATGAGTTTCAGCTGCGCCAGGCCTTGTGCCAGGTCGCTGTCGAGCTGCTGGTCGAGATCGACCAGCGCCTGGCGGTTCGCCTCACGCAGGCGCTCTATGCGCGATCCTGAGCGCGTGCCGCCACGCAGGCGCAGGCGCACGTCGAGCTGCCAGCGGCCTGCCTCGTCACGCATCAGCCAAGGCCCCAGTTGCGGTTCGGCGGTATTGCTGACGATGCGTGGCTCTCCACCCGACTCGTCGAGCACGACTTTGTACACCTTGCCTTGCAGGTGCACCCAGCATTCATCCTGCGCCAGGTACAGGCCTGCCAGATGCCCGGATGGAATCGGCGCGCCAAGGGACTGCACGCTGACATCGGCGTGCAAGGCCTCCAGTTCCGAGCGCCGCTGAGCATCCAGAGTGGGGGCGGGGCTTGCCCAGTTGAAGTCCGCGGCATCGGCGGATGGTGCGGTGACAATGTGTGCGGGTTTAATCAGGATCGCCGATGTGGTGTCGGGTACCTCTCGGGCCAAGGGACCTTCCTGGCCTTCTTCCAGTTTCAATTGCCAGGAGGTGTGGGACAGCAGTAGCAACGCAACGTTGAGCAGCAAGTTGACCATGGCGATGCGATGGCCCTCGGGGTCACGATTACTGACTGACTCGACGGCCTGAACCAAGGCGACTTCCATCTGCACGAGCCAACCGACCTTGCCCAGTGTGCTGCCAGCCAGGGGGAGCAGCGTATTGAACAACAGCCAGCCCAGTTCCTTCCAGCTGTTCCAGCGCGTTTCGGCGCTAGTGCTGGCGTGTGCCTGGAACCGCTGAATAGACTCCTGGACGCTCGCCAGGTAAATAGCGTTGCCAATATCGTCGACGGCGGCTTCGAGGCTCAGGGTGGCCGGTGGGGGCGTGCCGAAGGGCACCGCGAAGGTGTCGTCCAGGGGGTAGAACACGTGAGGTTCGAGGAAACCGCCGTGCGCGTAGACCTTGCGGTCTGCTTCCGGCAGGCGTTGCAGGATGTCATCCTGCAGTGCGCCAGGGGTACTCAGGGCGACAAACAGCGCCAGGCGGTCATCGTATTGCAGCAACGGCTGCTGGTGCAGCGGGCGATAGAGCAGACATGGGCTTGCATCCGGTGTCGCCAACTCGATGATCCAGGCATTGAGAGGATGATCAGCAGAGGCGTCGACCTGCTTGAGCAGCCCCAGTGGACGCATCACCCAATGATTCTCGCCATCACTGACGGTCGCGTTGAAAATCTGTGCCACACCTTTGACGCAGACTTCGCTGATACCCATCCCGCGCAGATGCTGCTCCATTGCCAGGGCCGGCAACTGTTTGCGTAGCTGATCGCCCAGCAGCTTCTGGCGGGTCCGCTGCTGTTCGACGTCGTCCAGCAGTTTGCCGCGCAACATTCGCGGGTATGCGCTGGCGATGTCCAGCTCGGTGACGAGGGTGCGCAGATAGTTTTCATTCATCCATTCGGGCAAGGGGGCCGTGGTCTTCGACGCCAGTTCCACACGGCCGGGTTTGAGCAGGCCGAGATTACCGATTGCCAGTTCGGCAAAGCTGAACTCCACTATTTGCGTGTCGCCCGAGGCAAACAGGGCATCTTGTCCAGCCGCCGCCGCCGCGGTCACCTGATGGTTGATGATCCGTACATCTTCGGGCAGCAGTGCGCTACCAGGATGGTCGGTGGCAAAGCGCTGGGCCAGCTGGCGGTTCGCAAAGGCCTGTGCGGTGTCGACACCATCGAGCCAGAACTCGCCATCGGCATCATGGTAGGCCTGGGCCACATCGACCAGCATCTGCGCGTAGTGCACCTGGTCATCCACCTTGGCGTCCCTTAACCATGCCGGTAGATGTTGGCTCAGGGTCAGGCGTTGAGCGCGCTCCTTGCGATCGCACAGGTCGACCAGGGATGTCAATCGATCGAGATCCTGGCTCAATGGCAGTGCGTACGCCTCCCCATGGTACTTACGGGAAACCACGTCGGCGACGCGCAGCTGCTGTTGGAGCAGTTCCAGTGCCTGGGCCTCGAAGGGGGCCTCTGCCAGCGGCACAATGTGCACCTTGTGTGGGGCCGTCGTGTCATTGGCAGGCCAGAGTCTGTTGAATATCGCCAGCATGGTCGGGCGAGAAGGGAACACCAGCAATTTGCCGACCAGCGTATACAGCAGGGTACTTGAGCCCGTTGTGCTGGTGCGCTCGATGAGCAGGGCGCTGCCCAGGTCAACATCGATCTTGCTGATGGAGGAGAAGTCGGTGCTCAAGAGTGCGACCGAAGTCCCCACCATAGTAGGCGCGGGACGCGCCGTTTTTGAGAGTAGCTGGTTTACGTTGGCGGCCTCCAGAGCGCTCAGTCTGTTGTCTTGGATATTGCAAGCAACAGTCTTCTCAAACTGTTTCTGCAGGTGGTCGGCATACCATTGCCACGGTGTTTGTCCGCCGCTATCGAAATTACCCCAAAACTCCACCAGCTCTTCACGGTAGCGCTCAAGCAACAGGGGGCCGCATTCGTTGATCAGCAGCTCGACGGCATGCAAGTCGATGTCCACGGCCCACGTTGGGTTGTCCACGGCATGGCTGCTGATGAAGTCTTCGCCCTGCGTCAAGTTGAGGGTGGCGCGCCCACAGAATCGTTCGATCAGCGCGAACGCCAGCGGGCGAATCCAGGCACCCGAACCGCCAGGGCGGCGGCTGATCAAGTGCAGCGTCAAGGGGTCGTGGGACAAGCCAATCCGACGTTGTTGCCATTGTTCACTTAGCATGCTGCTGGCGATATCACCCAGCATGGGGCGGCCTTGGAATCGCTTGGCGACGGCGCAATCCAGATCGCTGAATTCGAGAAGTTGTTGCTGCAGGTTCATTGTGTGAGACTCCGGTGTTCTGAAGCCTGATGAGACGGTAGATACACCACGCTCAGGTGGTACTTGGGTATCGCCCGGATTGCTTCTGGGGGCTCGTGCCGAGTTCTCCGTGGCTGGCCATGGGCCGGCAAGGCAAAACGTCAGGCATCAAGAAGAGCGCTTGCCAGGGTTTGGCCGGCCAAATGGTGGGGCCGACATATCGTCGGCCCATGCTTTATGAGGCGCGCAACGTCAGAAATGTAAGTAGCCAGTTGGCGGATTCCTTGCCGATTCGGCCAAATCGCCGTCATTTCTGTTGCCCACCGTCGCTTGGCGCCTTAGACTGCCGCCCCCTGTAAAAGAGTGCCGGTTGGCGCTTGAAGAATTCCGCTGCCGGCGAAGCATCGCAGGCAGCACCCGAATCGCCCAAATGCACATTTTTTCATAGAGAAATCGATGACCAAGGAACAGTTGCTGGCCATGTCGGCCGATGACTACATGAATGCCGAACAGCTCGCGTTCTTCACCAAGCTGCTGCAAGCGATGAAAGTCGAAACGCACGAGCGCATCGAACTCAGCCGCACGTCCATCGAAAGCCTGGACAGCCCCTCGGATCCTGCTGATGTGGCATCGGTCGAGGAAGAGCGTACCTGGCTGGTCAACGCCATCGACCGTGACCAGCGCCTGCTGCCGCAGTTGGAGATGGCCCTGGACCGCATCGCCGACGAAAGCTTCGGCTGGTGTGATGACAGCGGCGAGCCGATTGGCCTGAAACGCCTGCTGATCAGCCCAACCACCAAGTACTGCATCGAAGCCCAGGAGCGTCACGAGCAGCTCGACCGCCACCAGCGGCAGATCTGATCCAGCACCCTGCGCGAGGCCCCACGGAGCGATCCCTGGGGCCTTCGTGTTTTCTTGCCCTGTATCAACGGGGAGCCGGCTTGCATCCAAGTGGGCGTGGATAATGGCGTTATAGTGGCGTTTAATGACGTCACAATAACGACATGCGGATGGACCACGACGATGATGCGAGAAGGATCTCTGCCGGCCAGCGAATTACCAAAGGCCGACCCAGCCCGTGCAGGCGCCGCCGTTGCCCTGCTGCAGGGCGTCGCGCTGTGCGCGGTGCTGGTGGCCATGGCGTTCGTCGGGCTGCCCTTGTACCTGGCCTTGCCGCTGTCGCTTCTGGCGCTGTGGCTGCCGCGTGGGCGCAAGGTGGCCGCCGTGCAGCCGGCATCGACGCCGCCCCAGGACGGCTCGCTGCTCCAGGAACTGGCCCGTGGCACCAGCCACAATGCTCTGTCGGCCGCCGCGGTGGCGCATTCGGTGCAGCAACTGGCGGCTCGGGTGCAATCACAGCTGGGGGCTGCCCAGGAGATCGTTGGCAGCGCCGAGATCATGATCACCACCGAGGAGCAGACTGCCCAGCTCAGCCAGCAGGCGCTGCAAGCCGCTCGTTCCGCCCACGGCAGCAGCGTGGCCGGCAGCGAGGTACTGGCCGAGTCCATCCAGTGCATGCGCGAGCTGAGTGCGCGCGCCTCGGCCAGCCGCGAGCTGATCGAGGCCCTGCATCAGCGCAGCGAGGATATCGCCCGGGTCACCCTGGTGATCCAGGGCATTGCCAGCCAGACCAACCTGCTGGCGCTCAACGCCGCCATCGAAGCGGCGCGGGCCGGCGAGCATGGCCGTGGTTTCGCGGTGGTGGCCGACGAGGTGCGCGGCCTGGCCGGCCGTACCTCCAGCGCCACCGAAGAGGTCGGCCAGATGGTCACGGACATTCAGGCGCGCACCGCCCAGGTGGTGGCGCAGATCCGGACGCTGGCCGAGGACCTGGGCAAGGGTGTCGGTCAGGTCGAGCAGGCTGGGGGGCAACTGGCGCAGATTGCCAGCCTGGCGGCCAGTGTCGAGGGCCAGGTGAGCGAGATCGCCGGAGGGACCCAGGTCAACCAGGCCCAGCTCGATACCCTGTTCCAGGCCGTGGCCCAGGTGCGCGGCGACCTGGAGGTCAGCGACCAGCAGACCCGGCGCCTGGCCAAGGCGGCGGTGCAGATGGAGGGCCAGGTGGAAAGCCTCAGCGAACGGCTGGCCGAGGTCGGCCTGGACGCCTACCATCAGCGGGTGTTCGAACTGGCGCAGGCGGGCGCGCGGCAGATTGGCGAGCGTTTTGAGGCGGACATCGCCCAGGGGCGTATCGGCCTGGACGATCTGTTCGACCGCCAGTACCGGCCGGTTGCCGGTATGCAGCCACCGCGTTTCACCACGCGCTTCGACCACTACACCGATACCGTGCTGCCACAGCTCCAGGAGCCGTTGCTGCAGCACGACGGGCTGGTGTATGCCATCGCCTGCACCCAGCAGGGCTATGTGCCGACCCACAACAATGCCTTCAACCAGCCAATGACTGGCGATATCGCCCACGACACGGCGCACAACCGCAGCAAGCGCATGTTCGACGACCGTACGGGCGCCCGCTGTGGCAGCCACCAGCAGCGGGTGCTGCTGCAGACCTACACGCGGGACACCGGTGAACTGATGCACGACCTGTCGGTGCCGATCTTCGTCGCTGGGCGCCACTGGGGCGGCCTGCGTCTGGGATACAGGCCGGAACCCGGGCTCGACTGAGGCGGTTTGTTGCCCACAATGCAACACTGCTGTACCGCGTTGCGCTTTATTTGCGTCATGATCAGGCCGTATCATGCACACATCGTTAGGTTGCTAATTAAATTCCGGAGGGAATGATGACTAGCCGAGTCGATGTAGCCGTGATGATCGGCAGTGGTGTGCCACGGTCCTTGCAGGCCCTGGGCAAAAGGGCGTGCTGGGTGGTGTTGGTTGACGGCGAACGCCGTGGCACGGCCTTCGCCAGCCGTGGCGAGGCCCTGGAATGCCAGGCTGCGTGGCAACAGCAACTGGACAAGAGCCACGCGGCGTGAAGCCTCAGCCCGCCAGGTGGCGTGCGAGCTCCCAGGCGTCCTGGTAGCGTTGGCGGAATCCGTGGACTTTGCCCGAGTGAGTTTCAGTGATGTGGAAGAAACCGATACCGGCGGCCACGACGCTATATCGGGATATGCCGGGCACGGCCGTGCGACAAGAAATGCTACGTGCCTCTCGACGGAATTCGGTGTTTTCGTGCATATTCGTGTACCTGTAATTCGCGATGAAGGGTTGGGGCACACCTGAGCTGAAGTGTCGCCCTCAGTAGTCGCATCTTTCCTGACCTTTAGCTGTCAGGTATTACGTTTCCTATTTTGCGGATAGTTTGCCGAAACACGCCGGATGTTCCAGCGGGGAAGTGTTCCCTGCTTGGCGTATCGTTCGTGTGCGTGGATCTTCGCTTACCGAATCCATGGTCCATCGGACTTCGACTTTGAGTGGCTGCCACCCCACGCCCAGCGGCGTGCGCGGTGCGGCCTGCTGTAATTGATGTGAGGAGCTTTTCATTGGCAGTCAGTACTCTGGATACCCATGCGTTGTTTGCCCTGGGCGATTTGCGCGCCAAGCTGGTCAAGTTGTTCCAGGGGCGCTTCGTGTATGTCACCGAGCAAAACCCGGAAGGCCTGTACATGGCCGAGATCGATACCGACGACGCCCTGGTGGTTGATGACAAACAGCGCCTGGAGCTGAAAGTGGGTGACCACTTCCGCGCCGCCGTGCTGCCCAGCCGCGAAGGCGGCAAACTCGAACTGCGTTTTCGCGAGATCAAGTTCAATGTGTACGGGCAGGGCGACTATGCCTTTGTTTCCGTACCGGAAGGCGAGGCCATCGTGTTCCGTGAAGGGCAGGGCGTGATGCTGGTGTTCGCGGCCCAGCAGCAGGTCCAGGAAGGCCTGGGCAAACTGCTCAAGGCGGTGACCGGCAAGGTCGCCAAATGGCGCAAGGGCGAGCTGACCACCTTCAAGGCCAGCGAGTGAGCGACGAGGACACGCTCGCTTCGCGGGCCGACTTCCATCGTCAGCATCAGGCCCGTGCGGTCGAGCAGGCCGAACGCCTGCTTGGGCGCCGCAATGAACTACAAGGGGCCTGGCTGGCCTGGCTGGCCAGCGAGCTCTACCAGATGAGCCCGCCGCCTTTCGTCGCCATGGTGCGACGCGAGTTGCAACGCCTGAGCCAGGCCTGACGATTGTTCTACACGTTTCCCTGAAGGCTACCTTGCGGCCTTTTCGCGGCGCAAGGGCGCACCCACAAGCGGCGTGCGCGCCTTGAAGCAGCCTCAATTACCGCGATCGCGCCCGCTGCTGACTTCTTCTGGCACGTCCTCGCCCGAGGTACGCTTACGAAACAACGCGGCCCTGGCCAGCAGTAGAGTGGTCACCGGTACGGTGATCGACAGCAGGATCGGGATCAGCCAGGCGTGCAGCACCGGGCTCTGCTTGAGCGCCGAGAAGTACAGGATCGAGGCCAGCGCCACGCACCAGGCGCCGATGGTGGAGGCTAGCGCAGGTGGGTGCATGCGCTGGAAGTACTCTTTCAGGCGCACCAGGCCGATGGCGCCGATCAGGGCGAACAGGCTGCCGATGAGCATTAGGGCTGCCGTGATCAGTTCCAGCCAGAACGGCAATACCATGGTTTCGTTCATTCGATCACCTCGCCACGCAGGAGGAACTTGGCCAGGGCGAAGGAGCCGACGAAGCCGAACAGAGCAATCATCAAAGCGCCTTCGAAGTAGGTATCACTGGCATAGCGGATCCCCAGCACCAGCATCATCAGCATGCCGAGGATGTACAGGTAGTCCAGGGCCAGCACCCGGTCCTGGGCGGACGGGCCGCGGAATAGCCGGATCAGCGTCAGGCCCATGGCCAGAGCGAAGATGAACAGGCTGGCGAGGACTGCGTTGGCGAGCAGGGCGCTCATTCGAAGATCTCCATCAGCGGGCGCTCATAGGTGTGTTTGAAATGCTCGATGAACGCCGGTTCATCGCCCAGGTCGAACACGTGCAGCAGCAGTACGCTGCGGTCCAGGGCCAGCTCCGACCAGATGGTGCCTGGGACCACGGTGGTGATCATCGACAGCGCCGCCAGGCCATGGGCGTCGCGCAGGTCCAGCGGGATGTGCACGAATGCCGAGCGCGGTGGCGTGCCGCTGGCACGCAGCACGCCACGGGCGACCTGAAGGTTGGAATGGATCACGTCAAGGCCGACCCGGCAGATGAGCTTGGCGATCACCCAGGGCCGACGCACGTGGGCGTGTTGCGGGCGCAGCGGAGCCATAAGGATCGGTGCGAGGATGCCCAGCACGGCCCCCAGCAGCAGGTTGCCCGAGCTGACCGAGAGGTTGAGCAGCAGCCACAGCATGAACAGCGCGACGGACAGCAGCGGCGCGGGGAACAGTCGGTTCATGGCTGTGCCTCCAGGCTGGCGGTGGTCGGGCCGGGTACTGGCCGCGTCGCCATCACCGCCTTGATGTAGGCCTCCGGCGTGCGCAGGCTGGCGGCGGTGTCCTGGGTGTAGCGCAGCAGCGGCTCGGCCTTGAGGCTGAGGAAGATACACAGGCTCAGGAGGATCACGATGGGTACGCACTCATAGCGGCGCAGTACCGGGGAGGGGCGTTCCTCGGGCTTCCAGAAACGCTGGATGCCGACGCGGCCGAAGGCGATCAGCGAGGCCATGCCGGACAGCACCAGCAGGGTGACCAAGGTCCAGCTCGCGGTGCCCAGTGGCTGCGCCGGGGCGACGCCCAGGCCTTGCGGGTTGAACAGCGCGCTGATCAGGTTGAGTTTGCCGATGAAGCCCGACAGCGGCGGCATGCCGATGATCAGCAGGGCGCAGGCGATGAAGCTCAGGCCCAGGAAGGCCATGGTCCAGGGAATGATCTGGCCGATCACCACCTGCTGCTCGTCGTCCAGGTTGATGCCCTTGGGTGGATGCAGCGACTCCAGTGGCGAGGGCATTGCGTCCTCTTCATCGTCCAGCGGCGCTTCGTTGGCCGAGCGCGAGCGCTCCACCAGCTCGGCCAGCAGGAACAGTGCGCACAGGGCCAGGGTGGAGCTTGCCAGGTAGAACAACGCGGCGCCGGTCAGGACCGACTGGCCGAAGCCGATGGCCGCCAGCAGCGTGCCAGCGGACATCAGGATGCTCAGGGCCGCCAGGCGCTCCAGGCGCTGGGCGGCGAGGATCGACATGGCCGCCACAGCCAGGGTCGCCAGGCCGCCGTACACCAGCCAGTCACCACCGAAGAACGCCGAGGCGCCCGCCTGGCCGGAGAACAGTAGTGTCCACATGCGCAAGATGGCGTACAGGCCGACCTTGGTCATGATCGCGAACAGCGCGGCCACCGGCGCGCTGGCCGACGAATAGGCCGGCACCAGCCAGAAGTTCAACGGCCACATCCCGGCCTTGGCCAGGAAGGCGATGGCCAGGATCGCCGCGCCGGCATGCAGCAGGCCGCGGTCGGCTTCCGGCACCAGCGGCACTTTCAACGCCAGGTCGGCCATATTCAGGGTGCCGGTCACGCCATAGAGCATGGCCGCGCCGACCAGGAACAGCGACGAAGCGAACAGGTTGATGGCGATGTAGTGCAGCCCGGCCTTGACCCGCGCCCGCCCCGAGCCATGCAGCAGCAGGCCATAGGAAGCTGCCAGCAGCACTTCGAAGAACACGAACAGGTTGAACAGGTCGGCGGTGAGGAAGGCACCGTACAGGCCCATCAGCTGGATCTGGAACAGTGCGTGGAAGCTGGCCCCGGCACCGTCCCAGCGTGCTCGGGCGAACAGCAGGGCGCTCAAACCGACGATGCCGGTCAGGGTCAGCAGCAGCGCCGACAGGTGATCGACCACCAGGGCGATGCCGAACGGCGCCGGCCAGTTGCCCGGCAGGTAGACGCCGATGGACTCGGCCTGGCCCTGGGTGCGCACCCACATCAGCAAGGTGACGGCGATGCCCAGGCCGAGGGCGGTGGACAGCAGGTTCAGGCGCGCCTTGAGCCAGCGGTGTTTTTCGCCGATCAGCAGCATCAACGATGCGGTGATCAGCGGCAGCAGGATCGGCGCGATGATCAGTTGGTTCATCCCGCTCATTCTTCACGCTCCCGGCCATCGACGTGGTCGGTCCCGGTCAGACCGCGGGAGGCCAGCAGCACCACCAGGAACAGCGCGGTCATGGCGAAGCTGATGACGATCGCGGTGAGCACCAGCGCCTGGGGCAGCGGGTCGGTGTAGTGCAGCAGGTCGTGGGGCACGCCGTCCTTGATGATCGGCTCCTTGCCGATGAACAGGCTGCCCATGCTGAAGATGAACAGGTTGACCCCGTAGGACAGCAGGCACAGGCCCATGATTACCTGGTAGGTTCGTGGGCGCAGGACCAGCCAGACCCCGGAGGCGGCCAGGACGCCGATGGCGACTGCAATGACTTCTTCCATCAGGCGGCTCCTGCTTGGCTGGACTTGGCGGGGCGGTAGGCACGCACCGACTGGTGGGCCAGGGCGGTGAGGATGAGCAGGGTCGAGCCGACCACCACGGTGTACACGCCGATGTCGAAGAACAGTGCGCTGGCCACATGCACGTCACCCAGCAGCGGCAGGTGCAGATGCGCGGTGTGGGTGGTCAGGAACGGGTAGCCCAGCAGCATCGCCCCGGCGCCGGTGAGGGTGGCGCAGAGCAGGCCGGTGCCCATCCAGCGCAGCGGACGCAGGCTCATCTGCGCCTCCACCCACTGGGTGCCGGCGACCATGTACTGCAGGATGAACGCCACCGACATCACCAGGCCGGCGACGAAACCGCCACCTGGCTGGTTGTGCCCGCGCATGAACAGGTACATCGACACCAGCAGGGCAATCGGCAGTAGCAGGCGCACCAGGGCGGCGGGCACCATCATGAAACCGAGCGCGGTGTCGGTGGCCTGGCGCGGGTTGACCAGGTCGGTGACCACGTCCGGCGCCAGCTGACGCTGCTGGGCCGGCAACTGCATGCTCTCCTTCGGTGGGCGGAAGCGGCGCAGCAGGGCGAACACGGTCAGCGCCACGGCCACCAGCACGGTGACCTCGCCGAGGGTGTCGAAGCCGCGGAAGTCCACCAGCATCACGTTGACCACGTTGCTGCCGCCGCCTTGGGGCAGGGCGCGGCTGAGGTAGAACGATGAGATGTCGTTGGGCGTCGGACGGGTCAGCATGGCGTAGGATAGCAGCGCCATTCCGCCGCCAACCAGCACCGCCAGCACCAGGTCGCGCAGGCGCCGCAGGCGCGCGCGGTCCTGGCTGCCGGGCAGCGGCGACACGCCCTCGATACGCCGTGGCAGCCAGCGCAGGCCAAGCAGGATCAGCACGGTGGTGACCACTTCGACCGCCAGTTGGGTCAGTGCCAGGTCAGGCGCGGAGAACCAGACGAAGGTGATGCAGGTCATCAGGCCGCAGACGCCGACCATGATCAAGGCCGCCAGGCGGTGGTACTTGGCCTGGTAGGCGGCGCCGATGGCGCAGGCAATGGCAATCAGCCAGAGTGCGACGAAGACTCCGGAGCCCGGGATCTTCGGTCGGTCGCCCCAGCTCAGGCCGCTGTACAGCAGCGGTACCAGGCCGGCGACGAATGCCGCCAGCACCAGCATGAACAGCTGGGTCTGCAGGCGTCGGGTGGTTAGCAGGCGCTCGACGCGCCGGGCCAGGAGCATCAGGCGCACCAGGCAGTGCTCGAACAGGCGCTTGCCGTTGAAACGCTCGATCAGCGGCGGGTAGGGGAAGCGTCCGCGTTGCAGCTGCTTGCGCAGCAGTAGGTAGAGGACGATGCCGCCGGTCATGGCGATCAGGCTCATCATCAGCGGCGCGTTCCAGCCGTGCCAGATGGCCAGGCTGTATTCCGGCAGGACGCCGCCCACTACTGGTGTGGCGGCGGCGGCCAGTAGCGGGCCGACCGATTGTGCCGGGAAGATGCCGACCACCAGACAGGTGAGCACCAGCAGCTCGACTGGCGCGCGCATCCAGCGTGGCGGCTCGTGGGGCGTGTGCGGCAGGTCGTGGGCGGGCGGGCCGAAGAACACGTCGACGGTGAAGCGCAGCGCGTAGGCCACGCTGAAGGTCCCGGCCAGCGTGGCGATCACCGGCAGGGCCGCTTCGACCCAGGCGCTGGAGGTGATGAACACAGTCTCGGCGAAGAACATCTCCTTGGACAGGAAGCCGTTCATCAAAGGCACGCCGGCCATCGAGGCGCTGGCGACCATGGCCAGGGTCGCGGTGAACGGCACCAGGCGGAACAGACCGCTCAGGCGGCGGATGTCACGGGTGCCGCTTTCGTGGTCGATGATCCCCGCGGCCATGAACAGCGAGGCCTTGAAGGTGGCGTGGTTGAGGATGTGGAACACCGCGGCGACCGCCGCCAGCGGGCTGTTCAGGCCCAGCAGCAGGGTGATCAGGCCCAGGTGGCTGATGGTCGAATAGGCCAGCAGGCCCTTGAGATCGTTCTGGAACATCGCGGCGAAGGCGCCGAGCAGCAGGGTGGCGGCGCCGGCGCCGCCGACGATCCAGAACCATTCCTCGCTGCCCGACAGCGCCGGCCACAGCCGTGCCAGCAGGAACACCCCGGCCTTGACCATGGTCGCCGAGTGCAGGTAAGCCGAGACGGGGGTGGGCGCCGCCATGGCATGGGGCAGCCAGAACTGGAAGGGGAATTGCGCGCTCTTGCTCAGGGCGCCGATCAGGATGAGGGGCAGCAGCACTGGGTACAGCGCATGCTGGCGGATGGTGTCACTGGCAGCCAGGACCTTGTCCAGGTCATAGCTGCCGACCACATGGCCGAGCAGCAAGGCCCCGACCAACAGGCACAAGCCGCCGGCCCCCGTGACCATCAACGCCATGTAGGCGCCGCGCCGGGCGTCGGCGCGGTGGTGCCAGTAGCCGATCAGCAGGAAGGAGAACAGGCTGGTCAGCTCCCAGAAGAACACCAGCTGGATCAGGTTGCCGGAGATCACCAGGCCGAGCATGGCGCCCATGAAGGCCAGGAAAAAGGCGAAGAAGCGCGGCACCGGATCCTGGGGTGACATGTAGTAGCGGGCGTACAGCGACACCAGGGTGCCGATGCCCAGCACCAGCAGGCTGAACAGCCAGGCGAAGCCGTCCATGCGCAGGACCAGGTTCAG
Organism: Pseudomonas entomophila; assembly: GCF_023277925.1. Classification (NCBI taxonomy): domain Bacteria; kingdom Pseudomonadati; phylum Pseudomonadota; class Gammaproteobacteria; order Pseudomonadales; family Pseudomonadaceae; genus Pseudomonas; species Pseudomonas entomophila. Next base: position 2,318,206 of record NZ_CP063832.1, on the reverse strand, counting down.
GCCCAGGCTCGGCAGCCAGAGGAATTCCTCGCGGATCACCCCGCCATCGGCGATCTGGGGGTACAGCAACGCCACCTGGACGGTGCCGACCAGAGCCACGAGCCCGGCAAGAATGGACTCGGCGTTGCGTGCGTTGTGCGGCAGGAGTGCCGCCAGGCAACTGCCCAGGAAGGGCAGAAGCAGTAGCACAATCAATGACATAGCGTTCTGTTCTGAGAAGTTTGCCAAGGATCATACGTGCCGGGCGGTTGATCACCAACACGCAAGCGATTGCAGGATCCTACAAATGTGCTGTGACAAGCTGTTTTTTTATAACAGTTTCTTTCAGAGCATAGCGGCTGATCGTGTGCTCGTGGGGCTGCATGCAAACCATGCGCATTCCCTGTGGGCGCACGCTGGCCGCGTAATCAGAGTTCTCTGCGCGACAGCGCAGCCCAACGTGGGCCGTGCAGGGTGCTACAACCCCGCCTCGCGCTCGCGGGCCTCATCATTCTGCAAGGTGTCGGCCTCGTCCTGGCGACGGATCTTCAGCTCGCTCACCACCACCGCCAGCACGATCAGCAGCCCGCCGATCAGCGCCACGCCCGGCAGGCGCTCACCGGCGATGCGCCCGACGATGCCGGCCCACACCGGCTCGCCGGCGTAGATCAGCGTGGCGCGGGTGGGCGAGACCGATTTCTGCGCCCAGTTCATCGCCACCTGGATCACCGCGCTCATGGCCCCCAGGCCCACCGCGCTGGCCAACAGCAGCCAGGAAAAGCCTGGGAGCTGTTCCTGGGTCGGCACGATCATCAGGAACGACAGCGCCGAAGCGGTAGCCAGTTGCACCACGGTGACCCGGCGTACATCAACTTTGCCGGCGTAACGGCTGATCAGGATGATCTCGCCGGCGATCGCCACGGCGCTGACCAGCGTCACCAGTTCGCCTTCGCTGAAGTGCAGCGCGCCGCCCTCGGGGCCGGCCAGTAGCATCAGGCCGACGAAGGCCAGGCCGATGCCCAGGCTTGGCATCAGGCCTGGGCGGCGGCCCAGCACCAGCCATTGCAGCAGCGGCACGAAGGGCACGTAGAGCGCGGTAATGAACGCCGACTGGCTGCTGCTGATGGTCTGCAGGCCCATGGTCTGCAAGCCGTAGCCGAGCATGATCGACACGCCGATGAGCACGCCGGCCTTGAGCTCGGTGAAGGTCAGCCCCGACAGCGAGCGGGCCGATACCAGGCCGACGAACAGGGCGGCGGCGGCAAAGCGCAAACCAACGAAGAACATCGGCCCGCTGACGGTCATGACGTTGTGCACGATCAGGAAGGTACCGCCCCAGAGCACGGTGATGAACACCAGCACCAGTTCGGCCTTGCTCAGGCGCAAGGTGACAGTGGGTTTGCGGACGGGGGCCTGGGTCATGGTCTTGCACACTCGGAAGGGGCGGCGCACAATTCGCCACAAAGTGGGCAGTATACTGCGCAATCCCTACCAGTGAGCAATATAGTGCACAAAGATTCCGAGCACCGGGCATCGGTGCTGCAGCATGTCAGCCAGAACGTTCGTCGCCTGCGTGGCGACGCCGGCCTGAGCCAGGCCGCCCTGGCCGAGCGCTCCGGGGTCAGCCGGCGGATGCTGGTGGCCATCGAGGCGGGCGAGAAGAATGTCAGCCTCACCACTCTGGACCTCATCGCCGAAGCGCTCGGTGTGGCATTCAGCACCCTGATCCAGGCACCGGACCGGCGTGACCCCAGTCGCATCGAAGAGCTGGCCTGGGCTGGTGTGCATCCCGCCAGCCGCGCCGTGCTGCTCGGCAGCAGCCCGGCGCGACGGGAAGTCGAGTTGTGGGAGTGGACCCTGGCGCCCGGCGAGTGCTACGCCAGCGAAGCCGACGCCGCCGGCTGGAGCGAGCAGATCTATGTGGCCGAAGGTCGCCTGACCCTGATTATCGAAGAGGGGGAGCGGCAACTGGGTAAGGGCGAGTTCTTCGTCTTCCCCAGCGACTGCCGCTACGCCTACCGCAACGATGGCCAGGAGCCGGTGCGTTTCGTGCGCAACGTGGTGATCTGAACCCTCAACCGGCCAGCAGCTCGTCGGTACTGGCCACTCTGGCATAGGCGAACGCCAGCGCAGCCATCGCCGAGGCATGTACATCGGCCGCCGCCACCGACTTGCCGTCAAACTCAAGTGCCAATGTCGCGCAGGCATCGTGGGCTACGCTGACCTCATAGCCTAAGTCGGCGGCGGCGCGGGTCGCGGCATCGATGCACATGTGGCTCATGTTGCCGGCGATGGTCAGTGTCTTGATGCCGTGCTGGTCGAGCAGCGCCTGCAGGTGGGTGTCGCGGAAGCTGTTGACCTTGTGCTTGAGCACCACCGCCTCGCCGGCTGCCGGCACGACCTTGGGGTGGATCTGCGCGCCGGCCGAATCCGGCGCGAAGAAAGGCGCGTCGGCGCTCTCGAACTCATGGCGCACATGCACCACCAGGTCCTCACGCTCACGGGCGGCGGCCAGCAACCGGGCGGCGTTGTCGGCGGCCGTGTCGGCGCCGTTCAGGGGCCATTTGCCACCGGGGAAGTAGTCGTTCTGGATATCGATGATGATCAGGGCGCGCTTGCTCATGGTGCCTCCTGCGGCAGTAGTGATGAACTGCCGATAGTTATAGGCTTGGGCGACCTGATCGAGGATAGGCGCGAGCGACACAATGACGGCAAAAACTGACAGCCTGGAAATCGGCGTGCTGATCTATCCCGGCGCGCAGAGCGCGGCGGTGCACGGCCTGACCGACCTGTTCGCGGTCGCCAACCGGGTCGCCGCGCAGCTGGGCGCCCACGATCTGCCGGTGCTGCGGGTCACCCATTGGCAGCTCGACGCGTCAGCGCAGTTGCAGGTGGTGCATGATAGCCAGCCGGCGAACGGCCATGCGCTACGGGCCCTGATGATTCCTCCGAGCCTGGCGGCGACCCCTTCGGCCGAGGTGCTGCTGGCCCATCGGGCCGCGCTTTGCCAGGTGCACGGCCAGGGTACCGTGCTGGCCTCGGTATGCATCGGTGTGTTTCTTGTTGCCGGCAGCGGTCTGCTGGATGGCCGGGTGGCCTGCACCCACTGGAACTATGCCCAGGCCCTCAGCGAACGCTTCCCCAAGGTGCGGGTGCAAGGCAGCCAGCCACTGCTCGACGACGGCGATATCGTTACCTCTGCCGGGCTGATGGCCTGGACCGATCTCGGCCTGCACCTGATCGAGCGCTTTCTCGGCCACAGCCTGGCCCGCGAAACGGCCCGCTATCTTGCGGTCGAGCCCGCGCCGGCGCCGTTGCCCGGCGCGTTGTTCCAGCCGCGCCTGGATCATGGCGACGAGGCTGTGCTGAAGGTGCAGCACTGGTTGCAGGCAGAGGAGGCCCGCGATGCCGGCCTGGCCGACATGGCCGGTTGCGCGGGCCTCGAGCCGCGCACCTTCCTGCGTCGCTTTCGCGCCGCCACCGGTCTGCGCCCCACCGAGTACGCGCAGCAGGTGCGGGTCGGCCGGGCCTGCCGCTTGCTGGAGTTCACCCGGCGCAGCGTCGACCAGATTGCCTGGGGCGTCGGCTACCAGGACCCCAGCGCCTTTCGCAAGGTGTTCCAGCGCCTGACCGGGATGACCCCCAGCGACTACCGGCGGCGCTTCGCGGTCATCAGCGGCTGAGCTTCGCTGGTGGTCGGGTGCGGCCCCGGGCCTTCATCGGCGAGGCGGTCGTGGTGGTTGCGCAGCGGGCATTCCTTTAACGACATGCAGCCACAGCCTATGCAGCCGTCGAGCTGATCGCGCAGCATCACCAGCTCGTCGATGCGCCGGCTCAGGTCGTCGCGCCAGCGCGCCGACAGGCGCTGCCAGTCGGCGGCGGTAGGGGTGTGATCGCACGGCAGGGCCTCCAGGGCGCCGGCGATGTCGGCCAGGGCGATGCCCAGGCGCTGGGCCATTTTGATCACCGCGACCCGGCGCAGCATGGCCCGTGGATAGCGGCGCTGGTTGCCGGCGTTGCGGGTGCTGTGGATCAGGCCCTTGGTCTCGTAGAAGTGCAGGGCGGTCACGGCCACACCGCTGCGCGCGGCGAGCTGGCCGACGCTGAGCAGGCGCTCCTGGGCGGAAGGGGGCTTCATCGGCAAAAAATCCTTGACCTTGAGTTAGCTGGAGGTTTTACCCTCCACGACCATCTGCTGCAAGAGCCCGAAACGAGGAGATGCGTCATGGCGGCTAACACCCATTCCCTGTGGTTCACCCAGATGATCGAGTACGACGTGCCACCTTTGCGCCAGGCCGCCCTGGCCGAGGCCCTGGTGGTGCGCAGCGAGCACCTGGCGCAACGCTGCGACGGATTGCTGAGCGTCAGCATCCAGGTCAGCGACGACGGTCGCCGGGTGCTCCAGCATCTGCGCTGGCAATCACGCCAGGCCTGGGCCGCTGCCGCAGGCTGCTTTATCGAGGAGCCATTCCTCGATCTGCTGGGCGAGCACCAGGCCCGTGGCGTGAACTTCGCCGCGTTCCAGACGCTGCGCAGCCTGGTGCGTGGCGCCGACGGCGGCCTGCATTGCCAGCTGGGCAGTACTCAGGCGTACCAGGGTGCGTAGTGCGGGTAGCGGTCCAGGCGCGCGCCGATGACCATCTCGCCTATCCAGGCCGTGAGTATGGCGCTGTAGGCTTTCTGGCTCTCTTCGCTGGACAACGCATGGTCGGCGCCGTCGACCAGGCGGTGGGTCATCGAGTGGGCGCCGACGAAGGCCGAGCGGTAGCTCATCAGTGTGCTGTGCGGCACGTAGTCGTCCTGTTCGGACTCCACCAGCAGCACGTCGCCGGCGAACTCGGCGCAGGCGGCCAGGGCGCGGTTGTCGGCCGGGCCCAGGTCACGCAGGCGGTAGGCGTTGAGCCGCTGGCGATCGAGGGCCTGCTTGGGCGCATCCCATTCATCGTCCCAGTAGAGGGCCGGCACCCTCAGCGCCAGCCATTTGACTGGCCGGTGACGGGTGAGCAGGGTGGCCAGGTAGCCGCCATAGCTGCTGCCGATCACGGCGATGGCGCCGGGATCGACCGACGGGTGGCTGGTCAGCCGGTCGTAGGCGGCCAGCAGGTCGGCCAGGTTCTGCTCGCGGGTGACGGTCAGGCGCTGGCTCTCGGTCTTTTCATGGCCGCGCAGGTCGAAGGTCATGCACACGCAGCCGAGCCCGGTGATCTGCCGGGCACGGGCCAGGTCGCGCTGCTGGCTGCCGCCCCAGCCATGGACGAAGAGGATTCCCGGCATGCGGCTGCCTGGGCTGACCAGTGTGCCGACGATGTTGTCGCCCTCGACGTGCAGTTCCACGGTTTCACTCTCGATGGTCATGGTCGCGTATCCGTGCATATTTACTGAGTTGTCCAAGTTCACTGTCGTGGCCCTGATAGAACAGGGTGGCGTCGGCGGGCAACTGTGCTTCACCGAAGACCTCGTGGGTCGACGCGCATAGTTGGTCCAGGCGCGGATCGGCGGCGAAAGCCTCCAGCGCGAGGACTTCGGCGGGGCTGGCGCCGCCTAGGCGCCAGGATTGCTCTAGCACACCGCTGCGCAGGTGGCCATGGTGGTCCTGACCGCGGGCGATGTCGTAGTTGCGACGTGAGGCGATGAAGCCCGGCATGTAGCGCTCGGCGGCCTCTTCGTAGGTCATGGCCTGGTTGATGGCCAGGCGCAGGTGGCCCTCGAGCGGCAACTGCAGCAACTGCTGGTAGTCGCCGCGCACGATCACCAGGTCGGAGCCGCCATACACCTCGGCGCCCGCATGATCGCGGGTGAGGTGCTGGATGCCGTGATAGCTCAGGGTCAGCCCGGCCACTCGCACCTGGCCGACGCTGAAGGTCTCGACCGCGTCGAGGTCTTCCTCCAGCACCAACCCCCACAGACCCAGTTGCTGTTCATCCATCGCCGCCAGCAGCGGCTCCAGAGCCTGGCCATCGATGATCACCTGCTGGCCCCGGCCGGCGCAGGCCTGTACCGGCTTGATGCGCACCGGCCCTTCGCGCAGCAGCAGTTCGGCGGCGCGGCGGGCATCGGCCTTGCAGAACACGGTATAGCCACGCAGCAGGGCGTCGCTGGCATGCAGGGCGAAGGCGTCGGTCCAGCCGAGCGGGAAACTAGCGTCGGCCGGCAGCGGGTGGGAGATGGCCTTGGTGGCCATGTGCGGATGGCTGACCATGCCGCCAAACAGGTCCTGCTCGCCCTGAATGCCCAACAGCGCCTGGCGCGTCGGATCGACCAAGGTTGCGGTCGGCACATAGTAGCAGCGCGCATCCGCGCAGGGCGGCGGAGCTGGTTCGATCCGCTCGATGCCCAGCAGGCGTGCCAGGTGCTCGGCGATTCTGAGAAGGGTCGTCTGTTCGTGCTCCGGCGTGTGCTCGCGGGTGTCGAGCAGCACGACAGCATTTTTCGGTTCGCGTGAGTGGGGCATGGCCGACCTCGCGTACGCACGGGTACTCAAGGGTTGTGAAGGTCCGCGGTCGGTTTAGTTCAGGAGGATGGATCGACGGTCGGCAGGACAGTTGGGGCAATGCATGCCTGGTTACGGTCGTGGTGATTGCGGGCGCTTGCAGGCTGTTCCATTATCAGCGTCCTGGACCCGTCGTCACCTATCCGCAGGAGTGCGCATGAACAGTCAGTCCCCCCTTCACGAATCCGTCCCGGCGCGCCTTGCCCGTGTGCGCGAGGTCATGGCACGGGAGGGTGTGGATGCCCTGCTGGTGCCTTCGGCTGACCCGCACCTGTCCGAGTACCTGCCGGGGTACTGGCAGGGGCGGCAGTGGCTGTCCGGGTTCCTCGGTTCGGTGGGGACGCTGGTGGTGACGGCGGACTTTGCCGGGTTGTGGGCCGACAGCCGTTACTGGGAGCAGGCGAACAAGGAGCTGGCCGGCAGCGGCATCGAGCTGATGAAGCTGCGCCCGGGCCAGCCCGGGGCGCTGGAATGGCTGGGGGCGGAAGTGAACGGCACCGTCGCGGTGGACGGCGCGGTCATGGCCCTGGCCTCGGCGCGCCAACTGGGCGAGCGCTTGCAGGCGCGTGGCGCGACGTTGCGCACCGATCACGACCTGCTGGATCAGGTATGGGCTGACCGTCCCTCGTTGCCGGGCAATCCGGTGTACCAGCACCTGCCACCCCATGCCACGGTCAACCGTGCGCAGAAGCTCGACGAATTGCGCAGCACGCTGCGGGAAAAGGGCGCCGACTGGCATTTCATCGCCACCCTCGACGACATCGCCTGGCTGTTTAACCTGCGCGGCAGCGATGTCTCCTACAACCCCGTGTTTGTTTCCTTCGCGCTGGTCAGCCAGGACAAGGCGTTCCTGTTTGTTGGCCGAGACAAGGTCGATGACCACCTGCGTCGGGTGCTGGCGGCCGATGGCATCGAAGTCCGCGACTACGCCAAGGTCAATGACGCACTGACGGCGATTCCGGCTGCGGCGAGCCTGCTGGTGGACCCGGCGCGGGTCACCCGTGGCTTGCTGGACAACCTGCACGAGCAGGTGCGGCTGATCGAGAGTGTCAACCCGACCACCCTGAGCAAGTCGCGCAAGGGTGAGGGGGATCTTTTTCATATCCGCAAGGCCATGGAGGAGGATGGCGCGGCGCTGTGCGAATTCTTTGCCTGGTTCGAAGCGACCCTCGGCAAGCAACCGATCACTGAGCTGACCATCGACGACCAGTTGAGCGCGGCCCGTGCCCGCCGCCCTGGCTTTGTATCGCTGAGTTTTTCCACCATCGCGGCCTACAACGCCAACGGCGCGATGCCGCATTATCGCGCCACCGAAGAGTCCCACGCCGTGATCGAAGGCAATGGCCTACTGTTGATCGACTCGGGCGGCCAGTACCTGGGCGGGACCACCGACATCACCCGTATGGTGCCGATCGGCGAGCCGAGCCATGAGCAGAAGGCCGATTGCTCCCGGGTGCTCAAGGGCATGATTGCCCTGTCGCGGGCCCGCTTCCCACGCGGAATACTCTCGCCGCTGCTCGATGCTATAGCCCGGGCCCCGATCTGGGCCGATCAGGTCGAGTACGGCCATGGCACCGGTCATGGTGTCGGCTACTTCATGAATGTGCACGAAGGCCCGCAGGTGATCGCCTACCAGGCCGCGACCACACCGCAGACGGCCATGCAGCCCGGCATGATCAGCTCCATCGAGCCTGGGACCTATCGCCCGGGGCAGTGGGGAGTGCGGATCGAGAACCT